>JAZRRS010000115.1:0-78632 GCA_045651005.1 Faecousia sp. | reverse complement strand
GTATGCCTCCTCCTCTGCATCCTGTACTTCACGCCCACAGTCGGGGGACTTGCCGTCTACCAGCTGGGTTTCGGTCCAGAAAGACTCACAAGGCTTGCAGTACTTGCCGGTGTACTTACCTTTGTAAATATCACCGTTTTCGTACATCCGCTTGAAAATTTTCTGAATAGCGGCTACGTGATAGTCGTCTGTGGTGCGGATAAAGCGATCGTGGCTGATATTCATCAGCTTCCACAGATCCAGAACACCACCCTCACCGGTAACGATGCCGTCCACAAATTCCTGGGGCGTTACACCGGCTTCCTTTGCTTTGTCCTCAATCTTCTGACCGTGCTCGTCAGTGCCGGTGAGGAACTTGACATTGTAGCCTTGCAGACGCTTATAGCGTGCCATAGCATCCGTTGCCACGGTGCAGTAGGTATGACCGATGTGCAGCTTTGCGGAAGGGTAGTAGATCGGTGTTGTGATGTAGAAATTTCCTTTGCTCATAATTACCTCCTAAATATGAAAATCGCCCCTGCTATACGCAAGGGCGATAAAATTTACCGCGGTACCACCTTGATTCGCAGATTTTAAATCTGCCTCAAATGCGCAATAACGGGCGCTCCCGGGACCTCCTACTTATCGAAAATCCGGCTCCGAGACCATATTCTGCCGTTTTTGCCGTGCCCATTCTCACCAAACAGGGCTCTCTGACCGGTTATTGCGACATACTCTTCTCTTCATAGCCAATTTGTATATCTTTGACATTATATCCGCAAAAGGTGCTGTTTGTCAAGAAATTTCCTTTTTCTCTCTGGTAAGCCACAGGGCAATAAAGATGGCACTAATGCCACCTGTGAGTTTTCCTACGATCATTGCAGGCAGCATATGCGGCGCAAAACCTGCGGTAAAGCCCATATGATCACCGAACACAAAAGCGGCGGATACCGCAAAAGCGATATTGACCACCTTGCCCCGGCGATCCATCTCCTTGACCATACCGAAAGTGGCAATGGAGTTGGCAAGACTGGCAATGAGTCCTGCCGCAGCGGTATCATTGATCCCTAAAAGCTTTCCCAGCTTTAAAAGAGGCTTGCGGAGCAAACGGGTAATGGCGAACACCAAAGGAAAAGCACCTGCCAATACAAGGGCGATGGCACCGACTGTAAGAAATCCATCCTCTACCGGAGCCATTCCGGGGATCAGAGTAAAGCCTGTGAGACTTTCCACAATGGCAGCTGCCAAACCCAGGGTGATAAGGGCGATGATCAGCTTGCCAAAAATGCTGAAACCTTTGATCATTGCTTTTTCCCATTTTATAAGCCCCAAAGCGATCAAGGCGGCAATGAGTACCACCGGGATCAGATTCCGCAAAATTTTCAGCACAGGAAAACCTGCCACAAGACCGCCGGCAAAAATGCCTGCGGGGATGGTGATAATGCCGGCCAAAACGCCTTTTGCCAGTGCCGGCCTGTCTTCGGGGTCTAAAATGCCAAGGGCTACAGGAATGGTAAATACAATGGTAGCACCCAGCATAGAGCCACCCAGCACGCCACCCAAAAGAGCAGCTTCCGGGTCAGTTGTCAGCTCCTGCGCCAAGGAAGCGCCACCCATATCACAGGCAAGGATCGTACCGGCAAACATAGCGGGGTCAGCACCAAGAAAGCGATACACAGGCACGACCACCGGTCGCAGCAGGTTTGCCAGCACAGGTGCTAATGTGATAATACCTACCATTGCCAGTGCCAGAGAGCCCATAGCGGTAATGCCGTCTTCAAATTCTTTCCCAAGGCCAAAACGGTTTCCCAATATGCGATCAATGGCACCCAGCACCGCAAATATCGCCATAATCGCAATGAGTATTTCGTGGATCGACATCCAATTTCCCCTTTTCGGTTTATTGATTCTTGTCCAATATGGCTACGATGGCAGCATCTACCGGGGCTTCCATAGAAAACTTGGTGGCGGCAGTGCCGGTGACCAGCAATACCTTGTCACCCTCTCCTGCGCCTACGTGATCTGCTGCTACCACAGTTCCGGTAAGTGTGTTTACCACCAGAAAGGTCTGTCCTTGCAGGCAGTCAGCCTTTCGGGTAGCCCAAACCGACCCGGTCACTGTTCCAATCTTCATATTACTTCCCCTCCAATATTTCCTTGGCCAAAGGTGTCAGGACTGCTCCTGCACCGGGCCGTTTTCCGCTTGCCAAAAGAATTCGTGCCTCTTGTGCGGTAATAACCTTTTTCTGCCCACCGTCTGTAAAGATAACGCCCCAGTTTTTCAGCTCCCGTTTCCGTGATGCCAGGGCAGCGGAAAGACCCCGGCTGCCCTTTGCTTCCGGAAGCCCCGGTTCATATAAAAGAACCGTCATACCGGAGGCCAGTGCGCACAACACACTGTCAACATCGAAGTGCAGAAGCTGCGCATATGTCAGTGAGCCGATCACAACGGCATCATAGGAACCTTCCTGCACATAGGTGTAGCCAAGACTGCAGGGAGGCTCTTTGCCGATCAGCAGGGCAGTCATTGTAAGATCCTCCCCAAATCTCCGTTTTGAAAGCCACAGGCATTGGCTTCGTCATAGTCCAGATGGACATAGGTGGCGAAATCGGGACTGATTCGTACCATGGTGTCCTTAAAAATTACCGGCCTTTGGGTAAAGGTTTGAAGCTGAACGGTTTGCCTGTCCTTGACACCGAATTTGCGAGCATCCTCAGGGGTCATATGAATATGGCGTTTGGCTACCAAAACGCCACGGGTCAGAGTAACCTTGCCCTGAGTCCCTGTGAGTACAGCACCGGGGGTGTCCGCAACATTGCCGGATAGACGCACCGGGGGTGTGAGTCCCAAAGTTCTTGCGTCGGTCAGAGAGATCTCCACCTGTGCTTCCTTTCGTTCAGGACCGAGAACAGCCACATTCTGGAATTCACCCTTTGGACCTGTGACAGTGACTCGTTCGTTGGCAAGGTACTGCCCCGGTTGTGACAAGGGGCGTTTTGCGGTGAGAGGATGACCGAACAAGGTGATGGCTTGCTCCTCTGTTACGTGTACGTGCCGCCCGGATGCTTCCAGTGGTATAAAAATGTTTTCCAAAACTTGCCGTGTCAGTGCATCAATGTCCATTTTCTCACTCCTTTAATGTCGTTCCGCCATTCTGAGCGCAGCGAAGAATCTCCATCGTAAAACACCGCAAATTTGAAGGAGATCCTTCGACTTCCCTCAGGATGACAGTTTGACAAACTGTCAATTTAGATTTTTGCTTTGATCATCAAAATATAAATCATACTGCTCATCCGGTTGAGGCTTTTTAAAATATCTTCCCGGGTGGGAAGTCCGTTCTCGTCTTGAAAGGCCGCCGCCGCTTTTAGTTCTGCCTCACGGGCGGTACTGCGTGCCCGGTTGAGAAGCAGCACGGTTTCTCCATCAGCTGACTCCGGCATAAAATGGGGCTGCCCGTAAAATTCCTGTGGGCGGTGGCTGTGTGCTCGCAGCTGCTCCATAGTCAGTCCGCACAGAGGTTGATCCGGCACAGGGGTGTCCAATACATCACAGCGTATGATCATTCGTGCAAGGGTAAGAATTTCTTCCAGCTCTTTTCTTTGGGTCGGAAGTTTATGGGCGCACCACAGAAGTTCCGCTTCCAGTGTGTCCATCGCACCCCGGAAAACGATCCGGGGATGCGTTTTGGGCACCAGCATATCAGAGTGAAGATGGGTCATATGCTCCGGTTTTTCCTCGGTGAATCCACCGGAAAGGATCCGGTAGCGGTCAGGTTTGGCTTCGGAAGCAGGGAGGATATCGATCCGTTCTTTGCGCAGATAATCCCGTGCTTCGCTGGTGAGCTGATCTCCTTTTCCCAAATAGAAGACTCGCTTTCCGTCCCGGTTGCGAATGTTGTCACGGGCAGCCTTTTCAGAGAAAAGCATTACTTACCTGCAGGTGCGCTGCCGCCCTTGCCACTCTTGGGGAGAATGGCATCTACCTCCGTATGGGGGCGAGCGATGACATGAACGGAAATCAGCTCGCCTACCTTTTCCGCAGCGGCAGCACCGGCATCGGTGGCGGCTTTGACAGCACCCACATCACCTCGTACCATCACGGTGACCAAACCACCGCCTACGATCTCTTTGCCCACAAGCTGTACGTTGGCGGACTTGACCATAGCGTCTGCTGCTTCAATTGCACCAATGAGGCCCTTTGTTTCGATCATACCCAGAGAATTTGTATCCATAATATTACTTCCTTTCAAATTGAATCCTTATTGCAGTCGTTCCAAAATTTTTGCGGTGATGATCTCCACCAGAGAATCATCTACACTAACACCGGAGGTGGGAGTGTCATTTGTATCCCAAGCCACACGGCGGATGTTGATGAGATCCAGTGGGGAGACGTTGTTGGAGGTGGAGCTTCCACCCACTGCGCCGCAGCCCAAGGTCAAGGCGGGGAACAGCTTTGTGGAAGCGCCGATGCCGCCCAATGCGGCTGGGGTGTTTACAAGAAAACGGGACACGGGGATCCTTAAGGAGAATTTGCGGATCACATCCCGGTCTTCGCAGTGCATAGCAAAGGTGTGTCCGCTGCCTTCGTGGGTCAGCACTTCAATTGCCTTTTCTAAAACCGCATCTTCACTATCCATTACGAAAAAAGCCAGCACGGGGCAAAGCTTTTCCATAGAATAGGGACGAGTAGGGCCGGCTTCCTGCTCCCGTGCCACCAGAACACCGGTGTTTTGGGGAACACGGAAGCCTGCCATTTGGGCAAGCTGCAAAGCGGGTTTTCCTACAATTTGAGGGTTGAGTGTGCCGTTTGGCTTGAACAGCAGCTTGGCAAGGCGTCCTGCTTCTTCGGTATTCATAAAGTAGAAGCCCATAGACTCGGCGACGGTGCGCACTTGCTGCTCCATATCCTTTTCCACCACAATACTTTGCTCGGAAGCGCAGACTGTGCCATAGTCAAAGGTCTTGGATCGGAGAATGCAGGACAGTGCCTTTTTGACGTCGGCACTGTGGTGGATATAAGCCGGGCCGTTGCCTGCGCCGACACCAATGGCAGGTTTGCCGGAGGAATAGGCAGAACGCACCATAGCCGGTCCGCCGGTGGCAAGGATCAGACTTGTTTCCGGTGCGCTCATCAGTTCGCGGCAGCCCTCCAGACTGGGAATGGTGAGACATCGGATGCTGCCTTTGGGTGCGCCTGCGGCCTCCGCAGCTTCCGCTACGATCTTGGCTGCACGGATGGTACAGCCAATGGCTTTGGGGTGGGGAGAAAAAACGATGCTGCAGCCTGCCTTCAGCGCAATGATGGATTTATAACATACGGTAGAGGTGGGATTGGTGCTGGGAACGATGGCTGCGATCACACCTACGGGAACACCCACTTCCCATAGCTTTTCCTCTTTGTTTTCCTTTAATACGCCTATGGTCTTCATTCCCCGTATGGCTTCATATACGGTTTTGGAGGCGAAATTGTTTTTGGTAATTTTGTCCTCCACATTGCCAAAGCCGGTCTCCCGGACTGCCAGCTCTGCCAGTTCCAAAGCAGCAGCGGAGAAGGTTTTTGCAATGTTTTCCGTAATGGCATCCAGCGCTTCCTGGGACATTTGTGCCAAGGCTTTCTGTGCTGTCAGCGCCTGCTTTGCAAAGTCACGTGCCTCTTGCCGGGCCTTTAAGTCCTTGTCAAGTTCCATACTATCACTCCTTCAAAATCCAATTTGGCACACTGTTAAAATCAGTGTGTCATCCTGAGCGAAGCCGAAGGATCTCCTCCAAAATTGTGCATTTTTACGATGGAGATTCTTCCCTGCGCTCAGAATGACAGAACGCTAAACCGGACTTTATATATCATTTTGGATTCTTTGCTACTTCTCCCACCGCAGCGGCAAAAGCGGAGCAGGCAGCATCACAGGCAGAACGGGTGCCGGTGAGCAATCCGCCGCCAAAATTAGTTTCGCTGGGTGGCGCGTATAGTTTACATAACTTTACATCTGCCGCTTTTAAAGCCGCATCCAGTGCATACATACTCTCCAGCGGTGGTGCGATGAGATAGGCGATAGAAGCACCTTCCTGCACACCGGCTTCTTTTGCCAGAAAAGAGCCGCAACTGCTTACGGTGTGGGCAAGATAGGGGATGCCACCAATCTCTTCAAACCCTATGTGAGATAAGGCGGATCGGGCAGCTTCCATTCCGCTGCGGAGTGCATCCGGCGTTCTTGCTGCAAGAATGCCTAAAACCTCACCGGCATAGGGCGTGGAGGCGTTGGCAGCACCTGCGAAAAAACTGCGGCCGTAGCATACCTGTACTTCAGCGGCTTTTGTGGCATCGTCCAAAGCAATATAGGTGGCGTCGTCACAGTCTGTGGTGATCAATCCTAAACTGGGAAAACCCTTTGGGATGCCGAGAGCCTGGCAAAACGCATCGGATGCACCGGGCAGATACTTCACTGCCAGTATTTTTACGGGAATCATAAATGGGCCTCCAAATGCAGTCCGACACCGGATACTTTTTTCTTTAAGATCGTATCAATCAGCTCAGCTACAAAAGCACCGGCTTCCACCGCAGGTGTGCCTTGGGCGTGGATGTTGGATACTACCGTTCTGGCGGATTCTGATACACCGGTGTGAGGCTTGTAGGTGATATAGGCGGACATACTTTTGTCTGTGACCAGACCGGGACGTTCGCCCACCAGCATACACACAACCTCACAGCCGGTTACATCGCCGATGGCATCGCCGGCACCAACCCGGCAGTAACGGACAAAAATATCTTTGCCTGTATCAATGCCTCGCAGCTTCAGACCATCCTTAATGGCTGCCATACAGTCTGCAGCGTTGGTGATAATGGCAGCGGAAGAGAGTCCGTCACCCACCACCAGCTGCACGCGCGGTGTACCGTTGATGGCATTTCTCAGTTTGGCAATGTTATCGTTGTCAAACCGTCTACCCAGATCCGGACGGGTAAGATATTCGTCTTTATCCTTGCAGCAGGTCTGTAAGGGAAGAAGACTGTGCTTTTCTGCATAATCCTCCGGAACTTGGGAAAAAACAGCATCCTGTGCCGCTGCGTGGTCTGCCCGAAAGCGGAGTTGGGACAGGGTCTTATATCTTGGGCCGCAGCGCCCCATACCCAGTCGTGCCGGTGTTTTTTCTTTCAGTTTGCGGTATTTGTCAGAATTTGCGGCGTTTTCCACAAGATACAGCTTTCGCAGATCCAATGCGGAGACATCCGGCACGAAGTCACCGGAGGTGTAGTTGTTTTCCGGTTGTTCCGGGCCGGGTTGTGCAGGTTTATAATCACTTGCCTTCACCATAGGTTCGGCTTTGATATCCTGCATAATTTCTGCCACCAGAGCAGACAATTCTTCTTTGTTCAAGTAAATGCCTCCCTTCCGTTAAAACAACAGACTTGAGCCGTCGCCGGCTTTCTTTGTCAGCTTGCCGTTTTCCATAAAGCCCATTTTTTCCAGCCACTGCTGGAATTCCGGAATGGCTGTTTTGCCGGTCAGTTCCCGTAAGGCAGCGGTTTCCCGGAAACCGGTGGTCTGATAGTTGAGCATAATGTCGTCACCGTGGGGGATGCCCATAAAATAGTTGCAGCCTGCCATAGTCAGAAGTGCAGCCAGATTTTCAATGTCGTTTTGGTCTGCTTTCATATGATTGGTATAGCAGCAATCACAGCCCATAGAAATACCGCTGAGCTTGGCCATAAAATGGTCCTCAAGACCGGCACGGGTCACTTGCCGGGCATCGTACAAATATTCCGGACCGATGAAACCCACCACTGTGTTCACAAGGAAAGGGGAGAAGTGCTTGGCAAAGCCGTAACACCGTGCTTCCATCGTCACCTGATCGGTGTTGTGGTGGGCATTGGAGGAGAGTTCAGAGCCCTGTCCGGTTTCAAAATACAGCACATTGGGACCTTCCGCCGTGCCGTCATGAAGCAGAAGATCTTTGGCTTCCTGAATGGTTTCTGCGGAAAAGCCAAAGGCTTCGTTGCCCTTTTGACTGCCGGCAATAGACTGGAAGATCAGATCACAGGGAGCACCGTTCCGAACAGCTTTGATTTGCGCTGTTATGTGGGCAAGAACACAGATTTGTGTGGGGATCTGCCAATGCTCCTTGATTTCCTGGAATCGCCGGAGCACCTTGCCTACTTGTTCGGGACTGTCGGTGACGGGATTCAGTCCAATCACCGCATCACCGGCACCGAAGCTCAAACCTTCCAGCACCGAGGCGGTGATGCCGTCGGGATCGTCGGTGGTGTGATTGGGCTGCAGTCGGCAGGAAAGTGTACCGGGAAGTCCAATGGTAGTGTTGCAATGGGCGGTGATGGTGATTTTATTTGCGCAGTAGATAAGATCCAGATTGCTCATAAGCTTTGCCACTGCCGCTACCATTTCTGAAGTCAGACCCCGGCTCAGCTTGCGGATGTCATCACCGGTGGTGGCCTCAGACAACAGGTGCTCCCGCAACTCTGCAACGGTCCAGTTTTGCATTTTTCGGTATTGGGGCTCATTTATATCATCTTGAATGATTCGGGTAACCTCATCCTCCTCGTAGGGGACGGCGGGATGCTCTCGAAGATCCTTCAGGGTAATGGCGGAGAGCACCACCTTTGCAGCCACCCGTTCCTGTGCAGATGTGGCTGCCAAGCCTGCCAGACTGTCGCCTGTTTTTTCTTCGTTTGCTTTGGCCAGCACTTCTTTCAAATCTTTAAATTCATATGTTTTACCCAGCAATGTGGTTTTCAGTAACATAAAAGCCTCCTTTAAATTGACAGGTTATCCAACCGGCAAGTTTAAATGTTTTCAAGGATCAGCGTTTTGATCACCACCGGTAAGGCAGGGCCAACCGGCTTGCCAATATCCAGATAGCTGCCTTCGGTCAGGGGTATTCCATCAATGCAAAGACAGGGAGTGTGCGGCATGAAAAGTCGCAGCTTTTGTCCCAGTGCTTTTGCCATATCCGTTTGGGTGCAAATAAAAAAGCGATCCGGCTTGGCGGCAGCGATGCGTTCTGCCAATACCGAAAGTTGGGAATAATCCAGAAGTCCGCAGTGGGGAAAGACCAGCATTGCCTGCCGGGTATCCTGCTGGTGTAGCTTTTGCCGGATCTGTTCGGTCAGATCATTGCAGTCCCAATGGTCAAAAATCACGGCAGGCATATTCTTTACAGGGAGTTCCACATCCTGTACAAAGACGGTGCTGCCGGAAAGACAGGTGCTGTGACTGCCTGCACCGATTACCGTGGCACGAATGGCATCGCTATCCACCCGATAGGCACTGCGGCACAAAAGACTGTTTTTGATTGCTTGTCCCAAGGAAGGACCGATGTCTCCAAAATCGTTCCATGGATGTGTGTTCTCTATGCAATCCGCTACACCACCGGAGAAGGAGAGCATTACTGCTTCTTCCGGGGGTGTCCATTCAGCAGCTGCTTCTCGGGTGGAAAAATGGGATAAAAGCTCTGTGGGTGCTTTCAGGCCTGCTGCCATTTCCAGCACAGATGTCAACAAAACGGCAATATCTGCTGCCTCGTTTTGGGAAATAGGGTCACCCACCCGTAATGTCATAATGCCTTTCAGCACAGGGGATACATAGGTAATGTGCCCGTTTTCCTGTCGAAGCAGCCGACCACCCACATTTAGACAACCTGTGCGAAGGATCTTTCCTGCCCGGATCAAGGTAAGATTGGTGGTGCCGCCGCCAATGTCCATATGCAGCAGGGGCGTTTCTCGGTCGGCAGAAAATGCCACTGCACCGGCACCTTTTGCGGCAAGAATGCTTTCTAAGTCCGGACCGGCGGTGGCTGCCACGAAATCTCCTGCAAAGCCGGATAACGCTTCCAGCACCGCTGCGGCATTTTCTTTTCGGGAGGTTTCTCCGGTAATGATGATGGCACCGGTATCCACATCTTTCTTATCCACGCCTGCCAGCTCATATTCCTTGGCGACCAATGCCCGGATGGCATCTTCGTCCACAAGATCAGTACCCTTTAGGGGTGTAAAATGCACAGCACTTCGGTAGCGAATCTGCCGGTCGGTGATCTGCATCTGCGGCACGGAAAAGCTGCCTGCACAGTTGACAGCGGTAAGGGTGGACAGGATCAGCTGGGTGGTGGTAGTGCCCACATCCAGTCCTACAGACAAAAGCTTAGCTTCCATAGCCTGCCACCATACTGAGAGCCTTCTTTACAGTGTAGTCCTCCACCGGAAGGGGATTGGTGCGGCAACAGGGATCGGATAAGGTGTCCTTTACGATCTGTCCTTCGTGATGCCAAAGTGTCTGTGTATCAATACCTGCTTCCTTCAGATCTTTTGGTAATCCCAGCTCCCGACGTAGGTGGATCAGCGCATTTTTAAGATTGCGGATGGCTACGGTGTCCGCTGCGCCCGTAAGTCCTGCGTGCCGGGCAAGTCGTGCGTACTTTTCTGTACAGGCGTGGGCGTTGATTTCAAGAACGGCAGGTAATAAAATTGCGTTAAGCCGTCCGTGGGGCAGGTGAAACAGACCGCCCAGTGAATGTGCCATTGCGTGGCAGAGTCCCAGTCCTGCTTTTGTGAAAGCAAGACCTGCCATTGAAGAGGCTTCGTGTATCCGCAGCCTCACTTCTGTGCTTCCGGCGTAGCTGGAAGGCAAAAGGGAAAGCGCTGCACCAAAAGCATCCCGAGCCAGCGCATCTGTAAATCCGGAAGCGTTTGTGGCAACATACGCTTCCATTGCGTGACACAGTACATCAAAGCCGGTGTCTGCAATCAGTCCTTTCGGGAGCTTTTCCAGAAGATCGCTGTCAAGAATGGCAACCTCCGGACAAATTTTGGGGTCTACCAGAGGGTGTTTGGACTGGTTGTGGGTGAGAACGGAAAAATCTGTCACCTCAGAGCCGGAGCCGGAGGTGGTGGGGATGGCCACCAAGCGTATGGGGCTATGGGAAAAATACACCATTGCTTTGGCACAGTCGATGGTGCTGCCACCACCCAGTGCCACAACGGTGTCCGGTGCAAAGTCTTTCAGCAGAGCCGTCCCTTCTGCTGCCAGCTCTACCGTTGGATCCGGTGTTACCTTGTGGAATATCTCGGAAGCTTCTGCACCGCACAGGAGGGGGATTTTTTCTGCCGTTCCGTTTTTAACAAAAAAGGGGTCTGCCACCAATACCAGCCGCCGAATACCCATATGCTTCAGCTGCTGCAAGGCCCCCTTGCCGCTGTAGATCTTTGTTTTGCAATAAAAGCTTTCCATATTTGTCACCGCCTTATATGGGGAGTATTTCCAAAACACAGCGATTTATGTAATAAGATACGATTTGCAATAAAAAAGACCTGAACTCCAATTTCTTTAGCGGTTTATGTTATTTAAAATAGAGGGGAAAAGATATTGCACTACCCGGCAACAATTGCATATTTGATTGGAGGAATATAGTATGCGCAGTTATCAGCTTTTAAAAAATGCGGTATTTGCCAAAGTAGGGGAAGCCTATGCTCCGGTGGCATTGCCTCATACATGGAATGCCCAGGATGGTCAAGACGGTGGCAATGATTTTTGGCGTGGCGTAGGTACTTACCAAATTGCGCTGCCTGACCCCACAGAGGGCAAGCGTCAGTACATTGAGATCCGGGGCGCAAACCACGTGGCAACTGTGTGGTGCAACGGTCGTGAGTTGGGTACGCATAAGGGCGGCTTCTCCACCTTCCGTTATGAGCTGACGGATGCTATGAAGAAAACAGGAAATACGTTGCAGGTTGCAGTGACCAATGCAGAATCCAACATCTACCCCCAGCATGCAGACTTCACTTTCTTTGGCGGTCTGTACCGGGATGTTTACTTCGTGGAAGTAGAGGACGCACACTTCGATCTGATGAAGCACGGCTCTGAGGCGGTGTTTGTATCTGCATACTCCGGCGGCACTACCCGTGTGGATATGTTCCCGGTAAATGCGGACGGCTGTACAATCCGTTTGGAACTGCTGGATGGCGAAGGAAATGCGGTTTTTGATACCACTGTGGATGCACAGCCCCACACCTATGTCAATACGGTGGTGGAAAAGGCGCACCTGTGGCACGGCATTGAAGATCCTTACCTGTACAGTGCCCGGGCTACGTTGTTGCGTGGGGAGACTGTACTGGACCAGGTGCAGGTGACCTATGGTTATCGCAGCTACCGCATTGATGCGGAGTACGGATTCTTCCTCAACGGAAAGTCTTTTCCTCTGCACGGTGTCTGCCGTCACCAGGATCGGCAAGACAAAGGCTGGGCGATCTCCAAGGAAGATCATCTGGAAGATGCCACTATGATCAAGGAGCTGGGTGCCAACACTATCCGTCTTGCCCACTATCAGCACGATCAGTATTTCTATGACCTGTGCGACCAAATGGGCTTTGCGATTTGGGCGGAAATTCCTTATATTTCTCATCACCTCCCCGGTAAGGAAGCCTACGATGTGACCATGTCTATGATGACAGAGCTCATTGCTCAGTGCTATAACCATCCCAGTATTATCGTTTGGGGCATTGCCAACGAGATCACTATTTACAACATCTGTGAGGAGCAATACCGAAACTTGTGTGATCTGAATGCGTTGGTCAAGCGTCTGGATCCCTCCCGTCCCACCACTATGGCACAGCTGGCAAGATTGCCCATTACAGATCAGCAGATCCAGATCACCGATATTCAGAGCTATAACTACTACCATGGCTGGTATGTGGGCACAATGCAGGACAACGGCCCTGTGCTGGACACCTTCCACAAAATGCATCCGGACAGAGCGCTTGGCGTGTCTGAGTACGGTGCGGAAAATATTATGCTTTGGCATTCTGCCCAACCCTTTAATCACGACTACACAGAGGAATACGCTACTATTTACCACCACGAGATGCTGAAGGTATTCGAGACCCGTCCCTGGCTGTGGGCAACCCACGTGTGGAATATGTTTGATTTTGCTGCGGATATGCGTAATGAGGGTGGTATCAAGGGCAGAAACAACAAGGGTCTTGTGACAATGGATCGAAAGACCAAAAAGGATGCCTATTATGTATATAAGGCATACTGGACAAAAGAGCCTATGGTGTACATCACCAGCCGACGCTTCCGTGACCGTGCGCCCGGTGAACGGGATGTGCGAATTTATACCAATGCAGAAACCGTTACCCTTACCATCAACGGAAAGGTCTGCGGTACGCTGCAAGCAAAAGACCGTATGGTGATCTTCCCGGAAGTGGAATTGCTGCCCGGCGAAAATACGCTGAAGGCAACGGTGGATGGTGCAGAGGATACCATTGTTCTTTGCGGCGTGGAGGAGCATAACACCGAGTATGACCTGCCTGACTTGGCTGCGGCACTGCAGGTGGGCAACTGGTTCACGGAACAGGACGAGGCAGAAGACTACGGTGACCAGGGCTACAATGCAGATTTGCCTATGCGTGTGCTGCTGGCAAATCCCCGTTGTATGGAAATCGTTAAGGGCTGGATTATGTCCAAGCAGTCTTTGGATATGTCCATTCGCTTTAAATTTGTGTGTATGCTCAGTCAGTACCGTGACAACGCCAACTACAATTCCAAGCCGCTATGCGGTATAAAAACCACAAAGACATACTATACTGCCGAGGATGTTGCACTTCTGAACAAACTCCTTCGCAGTGTAAAACGCACATAAAAACCGGCGCTGTCTCAAAACGAGACAGCGCCGTAATATTAGAAATTCCAATTTAGATACTGTAAACGACCTTACCCTCAATGATGGTGGTGTGTGCTTTTCCACCGATGGTGGTCAGAGGATTGGCAGTCCAGATTACCACGTCGCCATCCTTGCCAGGCTCCAGTGAGCCTACACGGTCAGAAATGCCCATTACTTCAGCGGGATTGATGGTGATGGCTTTCCAGGCCTCCTCAAGAGGCATACCCTCACTGGCAGCAATGCCTGCATACAGAGGCAGATACTCTAAAGGCACCACATTGGCATCGGAAATAATGCAGACCTTAAGACCTGCCTTGCACAGCACACCGGGGGTGGAGAAGGACTTGTTCTTCAGTTCCTCTTTGCCACGCTTGCCCAGGCTGGGGCCTACCAGTACGGGATAGCCTTCCTTGGCAAGCTGGTCTGCAATTACAGCGCCGTCGGTGCAGTGATCCAGCATGATCTTCAGGTTAAATTCTTTTGCAATGCGAATGGCGGTGAAGATATCGTCGGCACGGTGTGCATGTATCTTCAGGGGCAGCTGACCACGGATCACCGGCTCCATAGCCTCCAACTTCATATCAAAGTTGGGGTTTCTTCCCTCGTCCTTTGCGTTGGCATAGTTGCGTGCCTTGAACAGAAATTCACGAAGCACAGCGGCAACTGCCATTCTGGTTTTGGGGGACTTTTTGTTGTTCTTGCCGTGGGCGTTCTTGGGGTTCTCACCAAAGGCGCACTTCATGGCTACGGCTTCTTTGATTACCATATCATCCACACGGGTGCCGTGGAGCTTGACGGCAGTAAAGGTGCCGCCGATGACGTTGGCGCTTCCGGGGCCGCAGCAGGCAGTGGTGACACCGCCGGCAATGGCATTGGCCAGGGCCTGATCCATAGGGTTCAGACCGTCAATGGCACGCATATGGGGGGTGAGGGGGTCAACAGACTCGTTATGCTCTGCAGAAAGTATATTGGTAAGGTATTCTGCACCGAGACCGGCATGGCAGTGACCTTCCACACAGCCGGGAGTCACAAGACGGCCTTCTGCATCAATGACCTGGGCACCCTCCGGGGCGGCAATATTCTCTCCTACAGACAGGATCTTTCCGTCGTCTCCAATGAGTACGGAACCGTTGGAAATGTCAGCACCTGACATTGTTTTTATGTATCCGTTTTTGATCAGCAGCATTCTATTGGCTCCTTTGAAGTTTTTCTTTATTTTATAGGATATGGAATGAAAAGTCAATTAGTTGCCACGGGGCAGTTTCTGTGTTAAAATAAAAGAAAAGGAGAATGACTATGGAATATGGGAAAATGGTAAAGGGCAGCTTTCAATCCCGTCCCAACCGTTTTATTGCTCGGGTGGAGATCGACGGGAAAGAGGAAATATGCCATGTGAAAAATACAGGTCGCTGCCGGGAGCTGCTGCCGGAGGGGGCACAGGTGTGGTGCGAGGTATTTGACGATCCAAAGCGAAAAACGAAGTTTGATCTTATTACGGTAAAAAAGGGAAACAGACTGATCAATATGGATTCCCAGGCACCGAACAAGGCGGCAAAAGAATGGCTGCTTTCCGGCGGTTTGGGAAAGATCTGTGATCTGCGTCCGGAGACCACCCACGGAGATTCCCGATTTGACTTTTCTTTTACCCTGGAGGGCAGAAAATGCTTTTTGGAAGTCAAGGGGGTTACCTTGGAACAGGATGGCATTTGCGCATTTCCTGATGCACCTACTGCCAGAGGTGTCAAGCATTTGCAAGGTTTGACGCAAGCGGTGCAGGAGGGCTACGGTGGGTTTGTTCTTTTTGTGATCCAAATGTCGGATGTGGTATATCTCCATCCCAATGATAGCACGGACCCTGCTTTCGGGAAAGCGTTGCGGCAGGCTGCGGCTGCCGGAGTGACGGTGCTGGCTGTAGATTGCCGTGTTACGGAAAATACTATGATCATCCAAAACCTAGTACCCGTCAAATTATAACACAACCGGGAGCATTTTGCTCCCGGTTGAAATTACTTTAACCTTTAAATTGGGGTTGGCAGGTCAGCTGCACACCCAAACGTTTAAATGTCTTTTCGTCCACCGCAGACAAGATCACAGAGGAATGGACTTGACAGCCGCGGAGTTTGGAAAGCTGCTCCATAGCGATTTCTGCTGTGGGGTCGGTGGCGGCACTGATGGAAAGGGCAATCAGCACCTCGTCTGTATGCAGACGGGGATTGCGGTTGCCGAAATGATCTACCTTCAAATGCTGAATGGGATCAATGACCTTGGGGGAAATAAGGTGCATCTCATCAGAAATGTTACCCAGTGCTTTCAAGGCGTTTAGAAGAAGTGCTGCGGAAGCACCCAAAAGGCTGGAGGTCTTGCCGGTGATGATCCGTCCGTCGGGTAGCTCCATAGCAGCGGCAGGCTTTCCAGTTTCCTCTGCTCGTTTCAAGGCAGGGGCGACTACGGGGCGATCTTCAGCGCTGATGCCGGCCTTTTTCATCAGAAGTTCCAGCTTCATTACCTCCGCAGGACCGCATTTGCCTTGCTTTTCGTCACAAAGGGCGGTGTAGTAGCGGCGGAGAATTTCCTGACGGGAAGCTTCACAGGCGGCTTCGTCATCCACAATGCAGTTGCCCACCATATTGACACCCATATCTGTGGGGGACTTGTAGGGGCATTCGCCCAAGATCCGCTCGAACATAGTTACCAGCACAGGGAAGGCTTCCACGTCACGGTTATAGTTTACGGTAGTCTTGCCATATGCTTCCAAATGGAAGGGGTCGATCATATTCACATCGCTCAGATCAGCGGTGGCGGCTTCATAGGCAAGGTTTACAGGGTGGTTCAAAGGCAAATTCCACACGGGGAATGTCTCAAACTTGGCGTAGCCGGCTTTGACGCCACGCTTATGCTCGTGGAAAAGCTGACTCATACAGGTGGCAAGCTTGCCACTGCCGGGACCGGGGGCGGTGACCACCACCAGCTCACGGGAGGTTTCTATAAAATCATTTTTGCCATAGCCGTTGTCACTGACAATGTGGGCAATGTTGGAGGGGTAGCCGGGGATGTCGTAGTGGTGGTAGACCTTGATGCCCATAGACTCCAAACGTGCCTGGAAAGCACGGGTCTGATCTGTTTCAAAGTAACGGGTCAGCACCACAGAACCCACATAAAGACCGAAGCCCTCAAAAATATCGATAAGGCGGATCACATCCCGGTCGTAGGTGATGCCCAGATCGCCACGGATCTTGTTTTTCTCAATATCTGCGGCGTTGATGGCGATCACCATTTCTACCTTGTCCTTTAGCTGCAGCAGCATCCGCAACTTGCTGTCAGGCTGAAAGCCGGGAAGCACCCGGGATGCGTGGTTGTCATCATACAGCTTGCCGCCAAACTCCAGATACAGCTTGCCACCGAACTGGTCGATGCGGCTGCGGATATGGGCAGACTGGCTGCGGATATATAATTCATTATCAAATGCAATTTTTTCCATAACGGTTTCCTCCCTGTTTCGGGAATGTATCATACCCTTTCATTATATAGGAAAAAGAAAAAAAGGCAAGTGCTTTTCCGGGATTGACAGTAAATTCATTCCGTGCTACCATTCAAGTAGCTTGATTTTAGGAGCGTTTTTATGAATCCTTACGATCGCACAAGGCTGCTTTTGGGAGCAGAAGCAATGGAAAAGTTAAAAAATGCCAAAGTTGCGGTGTTTGGTCTCGGTGGCGTAGGCGGCTATGTAGTGGAGGCACTGGCACGATGTGGTGTGGGTGCGTTGGAGCTGGTGGATCACGATACCGTTAGCGTGACCAATATAAACCGCCAGATCCTTGCCACTCGGTCCACTGTGGGCAAAAGCAAGGCACTTGCGGCAAAAGCACGTGTGCTGGACATCGATCCGGGGATCCGGGTCACAGAAAGGGAACTGTTTTTTGGACCGGATACAGCATCGAAGTTTGATTTTTCCGCCTATAGCTATGTGGTGGATGCCATTGATACCGTGACAGGAAAGCTGGCGCTGGTGCAGGCGGCACAGACAGCCGGTGTGCCTATTATCAGTTCTATGGGCACAGGCAACAAACTGGATCCCACAAAATTTCAGATTGCAGATATTTCTAAAACCACGGTTTGCCCTTTGGCACGAATTATGCGCAAAGAGTGCGCCAAACGGGGAATTAAGAAGTTGAAGGTTTTGTATTCCACGGAGGATCCCATTACACCGCTGGAAGTACCGGATGAAGAATTGCCGGAGGGTCGTCGGGCACTACCGGGCAGTGTGTCCTTTGTGCCGTCGGTGGCAGGACTGATCATTGCCGGTGAAGTGGTGAAGGATCTTATAAAGGAGTAAATACTATGGATATTATTATTGCCGGAACAGGCAAAGTCGGTCTGACCCTGGCAAGACAGCTGGCTTCTGAGGGGCACAATATTACATTGGTCGATCGGAACTCCCTGCTTCTGGAGGAGGCTGTGGAGAAGATCGAAGCCATGGCGGTGTGCGGTAACTGTGCATCCAAGGATGTGCTGTTGCAAGCAGGCGTGGACAAAGCGGAACTGATGATCGCAGTGACCAATGCGGATGAGGTGAATCTTCTGTGTTGTATGACCGCCCACGGCATCAATCCTGCCATCCATACCATCGCCCGTATCCGGAGTCCTGAGTATGCTGAGCAGGTAATGACGATGCCGGAGGTGTTTCCGTTGTCCTTGACGGTGAATCCGGAAAAGCAGGCGGCAATGGAAATCGAACGGCTCTTGAAGTTCCCCGGCTTTTTGCGCCGGGATACCTTCGCCAAGGGTCGGGTAGAGATCGTGGAGTTGCGGGTAGATGCGGATAGTAAGCTGTGCAATGTGGCACTTAGCGAACTGATGGGCATTGTCCGCTGTAAGGTACTGGTGTGTGCGGTGCTTCGGAATGGCACAGCGGTAGCACCTCGAGGTGACTTTGTTCTGCGGCAGGGAGACCGTATCTTTGTTACTGCGCCTACAGCGACATTGGCATTGCTTCTGAAAAATTTAGGCATCATCACACGCCGTGTGCGTAAGGTGCTGATCTGCGGCGGTGGACGTGTCAGCTTCTATTTGGCGAAGTTGTTGGAAGAGGATGGCATCCAGGTACACCTTGTTGACCGGGATCGGGAACGCTGCACCCAGCTTGCGTCTTTGTTGGAAAAGTCTGCTGTGGTATTTGGCGATTGTAGCGATCAGAGTCTTTTGGACAGTCAAGGCATCCATCAGGTAGATGCGTTGGTGAGCCTGACCGGTATGGACGAAACCAATATGGTGATCTCTCTTTACGCGAATGCCTGCAATGTCCCTCAAGTGATCACCAAGCTCAGCAGGGGAGCACGCAGTGTTGTGGGTACGTTGCCTTTGGGTAGTGTAATTTGTCCTAAGGAGCTTTGCAGTAACAATATTGTGCGCTATGTGCGTGCGATGCAAAACCAAACCGGTGCGGCAGTCAGTGTCCACGCTATTGCAGACGGACAGGTGGAAGCCGTGGAATTTTTGGTGGACAATGCCACTAAGAATTGCGGTGTGCCGCTAAAGCAGCTGAAGCTGAAGCCCAATGTGCTGCTTGCCAGCATCACCCGGGGTGTGGAAACGCAAATTCCCGGTGGTGACAGTACTTTTGCGGAGGGCGATACTGTTGTGGTGGTTACCTCGGGTCGGGGTGTTTTGAACAGCATTAACGATATTTTTGCATAACGGAGCTTGCTATGAATTTTAAGATGATGGGACGGTTTATTGGACAGATCATTGCCATTGAAGCCGTTCTGATGTTGCCTGCACTGGGAATCAGTTCCTTTTTCGGTGAACAGGCTGCGGTAAGGGGCTTTTTGTATACCCTTGCCATTATGGTGCTACTGGGTGCTGTGTTGCTGCTGAGTTGCCGAAAGGCCGGCAGGATCTTTGGTGCCCGTGAGGGTATGGTCTGCGTGGGAGTTAGCTGGTTTGTGCTTTCCTTGCTGGGATGCCTCCCGTTTTGGCTCTCCCGAGAGATACCTCGTTTTGTGGATGCGCTTTTTGAAACAGTATCCGGCTTTACCACCACAGGCTCGTCCATATTGTCCAATGTGGAAGCTCTGAGTAAGGGCCTTCTTTACTGGCGCAGCTTTTCTCATTGGGTAGGCGGTATGGGCGTTCTGGTGTTTATGCTGGCGATCATTCCTGCCAGTGGCAGTGATAAGGGCTTCACTATGCACCTGTTGCGCGCGGAAAGCCCGGGCCCGGATGTGGGCAAGCTGGTGCCCAAAATGCGCCAGACCGCTACCATTCTGTATTTGATCTATGTGGTACTGACTGTAATCAATATGGTGTTCCTGTTGCTGGGTGGTATGCCACTGCTGGATGCAGTGTGTACGGCGTTCGGTACTGCAGGTACCGGCGGTTTTGGTATTCGCAATGATTCGATGGCATCCTACAGTCCGTACATTCAAAATGTATGCGCTGTGTTTATGTTCCTGTTTGGTATCAATTTCAGCTGTTATTATCTGCTGCTTTTGGGGCAGATCAAGAATATTTTTAAGGATGAGGAGCTGCGGCTTTACATCGGCATTGCGTTGATCACCGCATTGTTGATCGTGCTGGATATCCGACATCTATATGGCTCCTTGGGAGAAACTCTGCGTCACGCAGCCTTCCAGGTCAGCTCCATTATGACGACTACAGGTTTTGCAACCACAGATTTTGACCAGTGGCCCAGCTTCTCCAAGGGATTGCTTCTGATGCTGATGGTGGTAGGTGCTTGCGCAGGTTCTACCGGTGGCGGCTTCAAGTGCTCCCGTGTGCTCCTGCTGTTAAAAAATCTGCGGCGAAATATTCGACAGACCTTGAATCCCAGAAAGGTGCAGGTGGTACGCAATAACGGAAAAACGGTGGATGAAAAAATCATCGGAAATACCAGCTCGTACCTTGCGGCATATGTGGTTATTATTGTGATCAGCTTCTTGCTTATCAGCTTGGATGGATTTTCTACAACCACCAATTTTTCAGCGGTATTGGCTTGCTTCAATAACATCGGTCCGGGACTTGAGGCGGTAGGACCTACCTGTAACTTTGGTGCTTACAGCGACTTTTCTAAAATTGTACTGATACTGGATATGTTGGCAGGAAGACTGGAGATATTCCCTATCCTTGCGTTGTTTTCCCGCAGCACTTGGAAGGGTCGATAAAGTTTTAACAGGGAGAATGTAAAGTATGAAGAAGATTTTTTGCTTGATTTTGGCTATGCTGATGCTGCCGGCTCTTTTGGCTTGCACAGAGAATTCCGGAACTGCTGCCAAGAAAGGCCTGCAAATTGGTTTCGCAAGAGAAGATGCCACCCCTATGGAGCCGATCAATATTTCCGGTGGCGATAGCAAAAACCGTATGTCTGAGGGCTACCGGGACCCCATTACTGTGTCCTGTGTGGCTATGCGTACTGGTGAGGAAATTTTTCTGGTATATACTATGGACTATATTGGTGCATCCGATGTCTTTACGGGCCCTGCGCAGGAGCAGATCACTGAGGCTACCGGAGTTCCTGAGGAGCGGATTCTTATGAGCGGAACGCATACCCACTCCGGCCCTGCTATTGGTTATGACTATGATACGATTCTGCCTTACCGGGAAAAATTTTACAAAGCTGCGGTAAAAGCAGCGGAGACGGCAATTGCAGATCTTTCGCCCGCGGAGATCTATGCCGGCAGCGTGAAGACGGAAGGACTTATATTTATCCGTCATTATGAGATGGATAACGGAACATTTGCCGGTGCTAACTACGGCAGCTTTTCCGGATCGATCAAAGGACACGCTTATGAAGGCGATGCATCGGTACAGGTGATCAAATTTGCTCGCTCAGCAGAGGATAAGAAGGATGTTGTTCTTGTGAGCAATCCGGCTCACGCAACCGCTGTCAGCGGAACAGATCGCGATCTGCTTTCTGCGGATATTGCTTTTTCTGTCCGGGATTATGTGGAAAACAATGCAGACTGTCACGTGGCATATTTTATCGGTGCTGCCGGTGATCAAGTGCCTTCCAGCCGAATCGTGGAAGAGGGGAGCACAAATGATTATTTGCTCTATGGCGAGCGGATGGGGAAATATGTGGTAGATTTGATTCCTACACTCTCTAAGCTGGAGACGGGTCCTGTGATACTGCAGACCCAGCCCTTCACCGGAAAAACCATCAAGGAGGGTCTGGAACGGCTGGAGGATGCCCGTGCGGTTCGGGAAATTGCAGTCAAATACGGAAACAGTGCACCGGAGACCAAAGCGGCAGTGGCGCAGTATGGTTTCAGTAGTGTCTATCAAGCGACAGCGATCGTGGCGCGCAACGGCAGAGGAGATACCCAAACGATGACTCTCAATGCGTTGGCAGTTGGCGAATTGGGATTTATCTTTGCACCCTATGAGATGTTCTCGGAAAACGGCAAGTTTGTCAAGGAAAACAGTCCCTATCCGATGACCTTTGTAATCACGTGTGCAGAGGAAGGCCAAGGCTATTTACCCTCTGTCAACGGCTTCCGGGTGGAGTGTTATGAGTCCCACGTGACTACCTACGAGCGTGGCACAGCAGAAACGCTGGCAGATACTTTTGTGGAAATGCTAGTTGCATTGAAGAACGATAAATAAAGAAGACCGGCGGACAGAAATTTCTGTCCGCCGGTAAAATATTTGGCTAAATTATGCTTCTTCTGTGGAGCTGGTGTCCTCAGGTTCGATTACAGGATCTTCTGTAATGGGGGTAGTGTCTTCTGTGGTCTCTTCAACAAGGGTCTCGCTGGTGGGGTCAAATACTTCAGACTCTTCGGGCTCCAGACTGTCATTGTAGTTGTAACCGTCCAGCTGGCCCTCTACCACAAGACCGGATACTGCGTCCACGATATAGTCGCCTTCCAAAGCGCCGGCAGTGATGGTGAAACCATACAAACCGTCAATGGGAGAAATGGTGCCGTCCAGTGTGTCAAGGTTGTCCACGCCCAGGGCTGCTACGATCAAGGCCTTGGCGGATTCCAGGTTGATATAACCGTCTTCGTCCAGCTCGTTCTCGGTGAGAAGCACCACGGTGGCGTCCAACTCTACTGTAGCAACTGCAGCTTCGGCATCCTTCTGAATGGTCTCAAGGAAGGTAGCACCGGGCAGTGCAGAGCCGATAGCCTGCTTGATCATAACACAGTGGTAATTGTCGGACATAATGCCGCTCATCTTGCTGTTTGTAATGAGGTCGCAAACAACTTCGGAACAGGATTTGCCCAGATAGTCAGTGTACTCGCCTGCCAAAGAGGTACCGTTGGTGTCAATGCCCTCTACATTCAAAACCAGACCGTCAGCATCATAGGTGATATTAACAGAACCGTTCACATTCAGAACCAACATACCGACGGTAGAGGGGGTTACAACGGACTGTGTGCCTTCGGTAGCGATCGGCTGTTCTTCTTTGACACCACCGCAACCGGCAAGAAGGCCAAGCAGCAGAACTGCAGACATAAGAATTGCTAAAATCTTTTTCATAACTAGGTCTCCTTTTTGTAAAAATGGGCTCGCAAAAAATACGAAGTATAACGAACCAAATAAATGTACATAATAAGTATAGCATAAAGCCCAATGCTTACACAAGCTTTTTTTTATATATTTTTCAGCAATGGCGTTATGGGAATTTATGCTTGACAAGTAATACCTTTCGTGCTATACTAACTGAGCACTTGAGGTGTCCATATCGCGGAGTAGAGCAGTTGGAAGCTCGTCGGGCTCATAACCCGGAGGTCGTAGGTTCGAGTCCTGCCTCCGCAACCATAACAACAAAAGACACCCGTTAGGGTGTCTTTTGTTGTTTTTTGTTTTACGAAAAAGAGACCCGAGAAAATCAGCGAGTTTCTAATGTGTTGAATGAAGCATGATTTGGGGTCTCCGGAGGCAAGGTCTTTGCTGTGCTGAACTCACTATGCGTCGCGACCTTCTGCCAGATCTAAAATAATTGGGGGATACAGTATGAAAATATGGATGTTAAACCATTATGCAACGATTATGAAAGACAATAAAGGTGGCAGACACTATTGGTTTTCTAAATTCCTAGACCAAGCAGGTCACCAAACGGTGGTCTTTTGTGCAAGACCCGATTCAAATCCCAACGAGATAGAGCTTGCCGAGGAGATTCACACACCGTTTGTTTTGGTTAAGACGCAAGGTGGTCACATCGGAAAACTAAAGCGCATATTAAGTATGGTTAGTTTCTACGTCAATGTTCAAAAAGCAGCGAAAAGATATGCAAGGACGAACGGAAAACCAGATATAATATTGGCATCTTCTGTTCACCCGTTAACACTTGTCGCTGGCATAAAACTGGCCAAATACTTTAAAGTGAAATGTGTTTGCGAAATGCGGGATCTGTGGCCGGAAGCAATTTTTGCATATTCCAGACTAAAGAGCAACAGCCTGATCGGAAAGCTGCTTTATCGTGGCGAGAAATGGATTTATACTAAAGCCGATGCGCTGATTTTTACGCAGGAAGGCGGCGCGGACTATATTCGAGAGCACGGCTGGGATAAAGAACAGGGTGGCCCGATTGATATGGGGAAAGCGTATCACATCAATAACGGTGTGGATCTGGATGCGTTTGTTCAGAATCAGCAGGAGTTTATCTATTCGGACAAGGATCTGGAAAATCCGGATACCTTCAAAGTCATTTACACAGGCGCTATTCGCAGGATAAACAACCTGGGTCTGATTCTGGATGCTGCCAAACTGATCCAGGATCCCAAGGTGAAATTTTTGCTTTGGGGCGCCGGCGATGAAGTTGAGATGCTGAAAAAGCGCATTGCTCAAGAGAATATTAACAACGTGGTTATTAAGGGGAGGGTCAACAAGCAGTATATACCCTCTATTGTAGGCAGAGCGGATCTGAACTTGGTACATTGGGAAATGAGCCCACTTCTGCGTGTGGGAGAAAGTTACAATAAAGCTTTTGAGTATTTTGCTGCAGGAAAGCCTGTGTTTTATACGGTAAGACCCAATTACAGCATCGTTGAGAAGTTTGACTGCGGAAGATTGACCGACGGATTTACCCCTGAAGATATTGCCCGAGGCATCATGGAATGTGCTAATTTGACGGAGGAAAGAAAAGAAGAACTTGCTCGCAATGCCCGTAAAGCAGCAGAATTCTATGATTTTAAAAATCTGACGGCTCAGCTGCTGGAGATCATTGAACGGCATAGATAATCAAATAAAGTGAATAGAATTAGAAAAAAGAACATCAGCTGTTTGGCTGATGTTCTTTTTATATCGCAGGAAAAATGCTTCCTATGTTCCTACAAAAAAGTTGCCATTGGGAATAAGAAATGCTATAATAACAAAAATTTCGACCATGGAGAGAATCGTCTATGCAGGAGAAAACAGCAAAGGAAATAGAGGCGAAAAAGAGAAAGCTTCGACCCTTTTATGATTTTTGCTATGATTTTGTGAAAGTAACGGGAGCACCGTCTGCATGGCTGTGGATGCGGCCGAAGATCCATTATCCCTATGGAAAGCCTTCTAAAAAAGGGGGGATGATGGTAATTTCCAACCACCCTACCTGGGTGGATCCCATTATCATACAGCTGGCGTTTCCTTTCAGACGGCTTAACAGCCTTGCGACCAAGGATCTTTTTGATTCTCAGGCGAAGATGCGTTTCTTTACCTTGATGCATTGCATCATTGTGGATAAGGATAATTTCAGCCTGTCATCTTTCCACGAGGTGGTGGGGCGTTTGGAAGATGGGAAACTTGTGGTGATCTTCCCGGAGGGAAGGGTCAGCGCAAATGGCGCACCGGAGCTGACAGCGTTTAAGTCCGGTGCGGTGCTGATGGCACATAAGGCAAGCGTGCCGATCTTGCCTATGTACATCGTGAAAAAGAAAAAATGGTATCAGCGGCAGCATATTGTAATGGGTATGCCGCTGGATATTCCGAAAATGTTAGGAAAAATGCCTTCTATGCAGGCTTTGACAGAGGCAACTGACCTGCTTCTAAGCAAGGAACTTGAATTGAAAAACTATTTTGAACAGAAGGGACGGAATGTCTATGAATGAGAAATTCAGAAAATATACAGACAATGCTACTTTTGAGAGAATTATAGAGCATTCCAATATCACCGCTATGTGGGAGCACAGTGTCCGCAACTATCCGGAAGCGGTCGCCATCGTTGACGGTGAAAGCTATACTTATGCCAAGCTGGACGAAGATGCGGCTTCGTTCAGAACCGTGCTGAAAGAAAACGGTGCTGTGCCCGGTTCCCTTATAGGCATTTTCTGCCCCAATTCCTACGGCTTTGTGAAAGCATTTTTGGCAGCGGCAACCTTTGGTGTTCCGGCAGTGCTGATGCCTGTGCATTTGGATGCCGCTACGGTGTTTGGTATTGCTTCCAAATTTGGGATGAAAGCGGTAGTTTATGACGAATCCCTGGAAGAGAAAGTAGCGATCCTGCGAGAGAAAAATCCCAATGTTGCGTTGATCGCATCCTCTGCCAATGCCCAGGAGAAGACACCGGCTGTAGCCGTACCCGGGGAAGTGCCGGCGGCTATTTTGTTTACCGGGGGTACTACCGGCAAGAGCAAGGGAGCAAAGCTTAGCCACAAGGCGTTGCTGGCAGGTACGAGAAACGGTTGTTATGGCATTCGGGAAATTTTTCAGCAAAGGTATCTTCTGGTGCTGCCGCTGACCCACGTGTTCGGTCTGGTGCGTAATTTGCTGACTTCCTTGTATACCGGAAGTGCGCTTTATATCTGCCGCAACAATAAGGATATGTTCCGGGATGTGGCGGTTTTCAAACCCACGATTATGGTGCTTGTGCCTGCCCTTGCGGAGATGGCGCTGAATTTGTCTGCACAATTTGGCAGAAATATGTGGGGGCCGGAGCTGAAGACCATTATCTGCGGTGCAGCTCCTGTAGCGCCTTATCTGGTGACGGAGTATCATAAGCTGGGTATTACGCTGCTGCCCGGTTACGGTCTTACAGAATCCGCAAACCTTGTCAGTGGCAATCCGGAGGCACTGGAAAAGCCGGAATCTGTGGGTCTGATCTACGATGGTATGGATTACAAAATTGTAGACGGTGAGCTGTGGCTCAAGGGTGTCAATATGATGGATGGCTATGTGACACCGGAGGACAACGAGATCTCCTATGAGGACGGTTATTTTAAGACCGGTGACCTTGTGCGGATCGATGAGGATGGCTTTTTGTATATTACTGGCAGATTGAAGGAGATCATTGTGCTTTCTACCGGCGAGAACGTATCACCGGCGGAGCTGGAAGTGAAGTTCTGCGGCATTGACGTCATACAGGATTGTCTTGTGTACGATGCCTGTGAAAACGGTAGAGAGCAGCTGGTGCTGGAAGTGTTGCCCAGAATGACGAAGGTCAAAGAGTTGGGAATCCAGAATGTATATGCCTATGTAAAGGCGGAGGTGGACAAGATAAATGAAACACTGCCCACTTTTGAGCGTATCAACAAACTGATCATTCGGGATACAGATTTTATCCGTACCCCTGCGATGAAGATTGCGAGGAATTTAAATGGCAATGTCAAGAAATGATATTATAGAAAAGCTTGCCGACGTAATGCAGATGGCAATGCCTACTGCCGGTGTGGATGCAGCTACTTTTCGGGAAGATGCCAGTCTTGTAAATGACTTGGGACTGTCTTCTGTAGGTGTGTTATATGTGGTCATTGCCATTGAGGAGTTCTTCGGTATTCGCTTTGATGATGTAGGCTTTGCGGATTTCAAAACCATTGGTGATGTGGTGGATTATATTCAGAAAAAGCTGGACGTATGAATTGGGTAAAACGAGCACCAAGGACCGGTGAAATGATCCGGGTTGCGATGGGAAGCCTGTATCATTTTGGTATCTATGTGTCGGATGCAGAGGTGATCCAGTTTGGACTGGCTCCCAATGGACGTACAACCTTGCGAGACAGCGAGGTGGAGGTGTTGTCTGCTCCGTTTTGCAAGTTCTTGGAAAACGGGGAAGCGGAGGTTTGCGAATTTACACCCCAGGAACGGGAAAACCACCGTTCTTCTGAAGAAACGGTGGCCTATGCCC
This sequence comes from Faecousia sp., assembly GCA_045651005.1. Classification (GTDB taxonomy): domain Bacteria; phylum Bacillota; class Clostridia; order Oscillospirales; family Oscillospiraceae; genus Faecousia. The sequence goes on along the minus strand of JAZRRS010000115.1, from coordinate 50,944 downwards.
GATCAAAGCTGGGTATGCGTGGGTATCATATTATTTACAATAACTGTGAGCACTTCGCCAATGAATGCATTTCCGGTGTGGCGGTCTGCCGTCAAGCAGAGGAGGTGCGGGCAATGTTTCGGAATATGCCGGTTGTGGATGTGTATCTTCAGAAGCTTCCGGAGGAAGCACCGGAAGCGCCTCTGGATTGCGCATTGCGGCAGGCGCAGATCGACAGCATTTCGGATGACGTGCTGAAACGTCAGAAATACTATGTGTGGAAGCTGCTCGGTTACGGTCTGGAGCGCAGCTTGGGTAAGCGGATGAAAGAGATGGTTTTCTCCAGAGATGAGAACGGAGTCTACTCTACGGAGGGCGTATACTTTTCTCTGTCTCACAGCGGAAATGCTCTGGCGGCAGCGGTCTCCCGAGCACCGGTAGGGGTGGATGTGGAAAGCTTAAATGCCCCGTTTCTCTCGGGGATGGCACGACGCAGTATGACAGGGGCTGAGTATGCAGTCTATGAGCAGTTGCCGGAAGGGGAAAAACGCTCCTTTTTTGTGAAGCTGTGGACGGCAAAAGAAGCACTTTTTAAAGTATCGGGAACAGCAAGCTTTTTGCCTGCACAGCAGGATACCCAGAGAGGAAGCTATGGAAGCTTTGAAAAAAACCTGGGATCAGAGCGGTATATACTTTCTGTGGCTACAAAGACACCTGAGAAGATCCGCATATTTGAGGTGTAAGGAAAGAGGTTACAGCGTTGAGGCTGATAAAGAAATTGACCGGTTTCACAAAACAAAAAAAGCGGCTTCTGATGCTTGTTGCGATCCTGCTGGTGCTGTGGGCAGGCAATGTGGTTGCGGCAATTGTGGTTCATAATTCCTTCTTCGTTCGCTATGAGCGTCCGGACTACGACAGGTATCCGGGGATGTATTGCTATGACCGATTTGACGGTAGCCTTCCCCGGGAACTTTTGACGGTGGAAACGGAGAGTGCGGATCTTGCGGCTTATTACTATCCTGTGGAAGAGCCTAAGGGCCTTGTGGTGATGGTGCACGGTTATCACGCAGGGGCGGATGACTTGCTGCCTTTGGCAGAAGCGTTGGTAAAGGAAGATTATGCGGTCTTTTCTTATGATAGCACCGGCACCTATTCCTCCGGTGGCAAAAGCGGTGTGGGGATGTGCCAAAGTCTGAAGGATCTGGATGCGGTGCTGAACTGGCTTTCCTGCAACGCGCCTTATGACGAACTGCCCAAACTGTTGTTGGGGCATAGTCTGGGAGGCTATGCTGTCACATCGGTGCTTGCTCTGCATCCGGAGGTAAAAGCCTGCGTGGCGGTTGCTCCGGTGTGTGATGCCACCACGTTGATGGTGGAAAAAAGTGTGGAGGAAACAAGTGTCCTTGCGTATAGCGTAAAGCCTGTTTTTGATGCGTATCAAAAATACCGCTTTGGAAGTTATACACAGTATAATGCGGTTGTGGGAATTAACGCTTCAGAGATTCCTGTGCTCATTGCCCAGGGAATGGAGGACAGTGTGATCACCCATGACGGACAGTCTGTGACAGCCTATTTACAAAAGATCACAAATCCCAATGTGTCGGTGTACTACGGCACAGGTCTGCAAGGGACACATACCGGCATTTGGCATTCCGCAGCGGCGGAGGAATATGTGCATACTGTGGCAGCACAGCTGCAACAATTGGAGTCGGAGCAGGGGAGAGCATTAACGGCAGAGGAACTGACTGCCTTTTATGAAACCGTGGATCACCGGCTCTACAGTGAGGTAAATCCGGAACTGATGCAATTGATTTTAGAAACATTTGAAAAAGCATAAAGACGCGTTGCGATCACCGATCAGCAACGCGTCTTTATTGTTTCTAATAAGTTGGGGAGTTGAGAGAGGCTTTCTATCTCATAGTCGGGACAGATGTTCTCCGGATGGGGTTTGTGCGCAGCATTGATCCAACAGGTGGGGATTCCGATGTTCATACCGCCCAAAATGTCTGAGGAGAGGCTGTCTCCTACGATCAGTGCTTTTGCAGGATCGATTTCCGGTGCACGGCGGAAAACCTCCTGAAAGAAACGGGGATCCGGTTTGTTTGCACCCAGTTCCTCGGATATAAAAATGTTACGGAATAAGTGGGAGATGTTGGCAGTGGATAAACGACCTTTCTGAACGCTGAGATTGCCGTTGCTGACACCGAAGAGGATATACTTTTCGGCAAGGATTTCCAGTGCTTCTCTGGCACCGGGAAGGAAGTGGGTCTCGCAGGCGAGATTTTCCATATAGCGGCGGCAACAGGCGGCGGCATCGCCGGTGACATTCAGCTGCTCCATCAGAACAGCGAATCGACCCACCAGCACCTGAGGACGGGTGATCTCTTTGCGCTCCAGTCGCTCCCAATGTTCTTGGTTGATGCGGCTGTAAAGGGCGCAAACATCTTCCGTTGGATCGATCCCGAACTCCCGGAGGGTATTTCTCAGTGCCAGATATTCAGATTTGTGGAAATCCAAAAATGTATCATCTACATCCAGCAGTAAGTATTGAAACATAGGTATCCTCCAAATTTAGATCCTTTTTTCGATCTCTCGGGCGATGGCGGCAAAGCCGGCGATGTCCAGCGTCTCGCCACGGACAGAGGGGGAAAAACCGCAGGCAGCGATCACTTCGCCTGCACCAGCCTTACCCAGCTGTGGGAAACCGGCAGCAAGACCGTTTTGTAAGGTCTTTCTGCGCATAGCGAAGCTGGCACGGACGGTGCGGAAGAAAATGTCCGGATTGGGAATGTCCCAAGGTAATTCTTTGCGGGTTTTTAAGGTGACCACTGCGGAGGTGACTTTAGGTTGGGGCATAAAGCAGTGAGCAGGCACATCGAATAACAGCTCAGGCTCTGCGTAGTACTGGCAAAGCACGGAGAAGGCACTGTAGTCTGCTGTGCCGGGTTTTGCGGCAATGCGCAGCGCAACTTCTTTTTGAACCATAACGGTCACAGAATCGAAGCAACGAGCTTCCAGAAGGGCGGTGAGGATGGGGGAAGTGATATAGTATGGGAGATTGGCACAGGCCATAGGGCGCAGACCCGGAAATTTTTCCCGAACCAACGCAGGAATGTCCTGTTTTAAGATATCGCCCCATAAGATTTCCAGATTTTCAAATTCGCCCACAGTCTGCTTCAAAATAGGCTCAAGGCGTGTATCCAGTTCTACGGCACAGACCTTGGATGCCCGGAGGGCAAGCTGTTGGGTCAGCGGTCCGATACCGGGGCCGATCTCCAGCACACCGGCGGTTTTATCCACACCGGCATCTTGGGCGATGCTTTCGGGCACCCAACCGGCAATGAGAAAGTTTTGACCTTTTGCTTTGGAAAAATGAAAGCCATACTGTGCAAGCAGGGGCTTCATAACCTGAATATTGCATACATCGATCATAGAAAAACGCCTCTTCCCTAAAGTAAATAACCACGATTGCAGCTATTATAGCAGGAAAGAGGCGATATTTCAACGGTTTAATCCAGGAAGTATACGGTGCAGTTTCTCACACCGAACTGGAAGCACTCGGCTGTGGTGGGGAAGTACAAATCAAGACGGTTATTCTTGATGGCACCACCGCAGTCCTCTGCGGTACTCAGACCGTAGATGTAACGGCCGTCGTTTGTAACAATGAACATCCGTGTGCCGTAGGGGATCACCGTGGGATCAACGGCAACTGTGCCGATGTGCACGGTGGTACCGGTGGCAGTGATGAAGTCACAGCCCTCATCGGTGTGGGTGTAAGCTGTGGCAACAAACTGAGCAGTACGGCTGTAGGTGAGGATCTCACCATCAGCGGTAACGATCACACCGTCACCGATGGCAGGAGCATTGGAATCCGTATCCACTTCTGTGCCGGTGCCTACAGTGATGATCTGACTGACAGGCTGCTGGATCACAGTCTCTTCCACCACGGTGTGGCTGGTTTCTTCCTTGTTCACATAGACCACGTCTGCGGTCTTGCTGACCTGACCGGTAACACCGGAAACCAGGACGTTTTCTTCGCCCTCGGGGAGGGTGGGATCATAGCAGTAAACGGTCTCATAGGGAATGTCAACGGTGTAGGTCTGACGGGTCTGGATCACGCAGTCAACACGGATCTCCATACCGTCAAAGGTTTCCTGCTCCAGAGGAACGGAAACGACATAGTCGCCGTAAGAGGGAATGCCCAAACGGTCCAGAAGTGCCTGCACGGTTTCACCGTAGCTAAGCTCCTGCTGCAGAACACCGCAGTTGTAAACACGGATGTTCTGACTGCGCTGCACGGTAATTGCGGTCTCGGCATCACCGGGGACGGTGGTGTAGGTATCATCAGCTCCCAGTTCAACACCGGCTTGGTCCAGCACAAGGGCGGGGTCGGTGGTGTAGGTGGTGTAAACTCTCGTTTCATCACCGTCGGTAATCACGTATGTATTGCGTGCAAAGGCAGTGGGAGCTACTCCGGTCACCAAAACAGCCAGCAAAATCGTTATGGCAATGATCCGTGCCAACGGGCTGTTTTTCTGCGAGCCGAGGGTAGGTAATGCGCTCATAAAACGAATCTCCTTTCGCTGAGGTTGGATTGCAAAAAACGCAAAAAATAAATAGTTTCAAATGGTTACAAAAACGCAATCCTACTCAGGATTGCCCTCGTATTATAACAAATATTTTGAAAAAGTCAAGTGTTTGGGTAAAAACGGGAGAAAGTGACAATATTTTTGACAAAAAATATTTTAATTTTATGTCAACTAATTTGCGCTGGTTGTGGTCTGAGCTGGTAATATAACACAATACCTTGTAGAAAAGGTTACATTTGTTGACATAACACGCAGAGTTATGTAACTTTGTGACACAGGATCACTTTTTTTGTAAAAATGGGCGGAAGAACGGGGAGAGGGGCGTTTTTTGCGCGTTTTTAGGTGCTGGCAAGGGGATTGACAGGCGTTACAAATTGTGATATATTCTGCGTGTAAAAGGCTGTGAAAAAGATATGCACGTAGGAAAGATTCTCAGAGAGGAGCCGGCTGCTGAAAAGGCTCTGTAACCCTGCCTGCTGTGATACCACTTTTGAGCTGCCGGTCGGAAATGACCGGACGGGTGCGCCCGTTAAAGCGTTCTAATGAGTGGCGGACTTGTCCGCAACCAGGGTGGAACCGTGGAATACTATATACTATTGTATCCCACCCCTGATTATGTCAGGGGTGGGATGTTTTTTATAGTCGACTCTTGAAACACTATTTATCGGAGTATATTAAGGAGGAAGTATTATGTCCGAAGAGAATCTGTATACCTTTGAAAACCCGGAGTACCGCAAGACCTACTGGCACACCAGCTCCCACATTATGGCGCAGGCAGTAAAGCGTCTGTGGCCTGAGGTGCAGCTGGCCATTGGCCCTGCCATTGACGAAGGCTGGTACTATGACTTTGATGCCCCCTTCTCCTTTACCCCGGAGCATTTGGAGAAGATCGAAGCAGAGATGAAGAAGATCTGCAAGGAGCGCATCCGTCTGGAACGCACCGAGAAGCCCCGTGCTGAAGCCATTGCCTATATGGAGAGTCTCAATGAGCCTTATAAGGTAGAATTGATCCAGGATCTGCCAGATGATGCGGTGATCTCCTTCTACACCCAGGGCGACTTTACGGATCTGTGTGCCGGACCGCATCTGGATCATACCGGCAGAGTGAAGCACAACGGCTTTAAGCTGACCAAGTCCTGCGGCGCTTATTGTCGTGGCGATTCCAACCGTAAAATGCTTCAGAGAATCTATGGCATCGGATTCCCCTCCAAGGAAGAATTGGATGTCTATCTGGAAAAGCAGGCGGAGGCACTGAAGCGTGACCACAACAAGCTGGGCCGCGAACTGGAATTCTTCACAACAGTGGAAGAGATCGGCCAGGGCTTGCCCATCCTGCTGCCCAAGGGCGCAAGAGTGATCCAGAAGCTGCAACGCTGGATCGAGGACGAAGAGCAGAAGCGTGGTTACTTGCTGACAAAGACTCCTCTTATGGCAAAGCGTGATCTGTACCGCATTTCCGGTCACTGGGATCATTACCGTGACGGTATGTTCATTATGGGCGATCCTGATGATGAGGAGAAGGAGTGCTTTGCGCTGCGTCCTATGACCTGCCCCTTCCAGTACCAGGTCTTTTTGAACCGTGCTCGTTCCTACCGTGATCTGCCTATGCGTCTGGGCGAGACCTCCACGCTGTTCCGCAACGAGGACTCCGGTGAGATGCACGGCTTGATCCGCGTTCGTCAGTTCACCATTTCTGAGGGCCATCTGGTGCTCCGTCCCGATCAGTTGGAGGAGGAGTTCCGTGGCTGTCTGGAGCTTGCTAAGTATGTTCTGGATACTGTCGGTATGCTGGAGAACTGCACCTTCCGTTTCTCTCAGTGGGATCCTGCCCGTGCCGGTATTAAGTACGAGGGTACTGCACAGCAGTGGGAAGAGGCACAGCGCGTAATGGGCGAAATTCTGGACAACCTGGGCGTGGAGTATGAAATCGGCATCGATGAGGCTGCTTTCTACGGGCCTAAGCTGGATATCCAGTATAAGAATGTCTTTGGTAAGGAAGATACCATCGTCACCATTCAGATCGATATGCTGCTGGCACAGAAGTTCGGTATGGAATATGTGGATGCAGACGGTCAGAAGAAGATTCCCTATATCATCCACCGTACCAGCCTTGGCTGCTACGAGCGTACGCTGGCTTACCTGATCGAGCGTTACGCAGGTGCACTGCCTCTGTGGATGATGCCGGAGCAGGTTCGTGTGATGCCCATCACCGACCGTGCCCACGAGTATTGTAAGAATTTGGTGGCTGAGCTGCAGAACGCCGGTATCGGCGCTGAGGGTGACTACCGCAGCGAAAAGCTGGGTTATAAGATCCGTGAAGCACAGCTGCAGAAGGTTCCCTATATGCTGGTGGTGGGTGACCGTGATATGGAAAACGGCACCGTGTCCGTCCGTACCCGTAAAGGTGACGACCTGGGTGCGATGACTCCTGCGGAATTCACTGCAAAGTGCTTGACAGAGATCGCAACCAAGAGCAAGGAAGTTTAATAATGAATAAAGGGTGCTGCCAAATGGCAGCACCCTTTTTGTTGCTTAGAGACGGTTTATGCGTTCACCTTGTCGTAAATCAAAAAGAAAGTATAATTCGCGTTGTTCATAATGAGAGGATATTCCTGCCCGTTGTAGGTAAGATAAAGCACGGATTTCTGGCAGACATAAGTACCCTCGAAGACTTCTTTCTCTTCTGCTGTGTTGCCATCTTTGTTTCCCAGCTTCAAAGTGAAAGAGCCGTCCATATCCAGGTCCAGAAGGATCCAGTTATACGCACAGCCGGGGATAGTACCGTCCGGAAGCGTACCTTCAAAGGATTGGTCGGAAACGCCTTTGCTGTTGGGGGAGAATGTCACACCGGAATCCACATCGGCATCAAAATGCCAGGATTGCATAGTGTAAATGCAATCTTCCTCCGCAATAAAATACCGTTCGGATGCCTCTTCTTCCGGGGTCATGGTGATATACTTGTCTACAATGTGAAATGTGCCATTTTCGCTTTCACCAAAGGTGTAGGTCAGATCGTCGTTCAAGGTGATGGTGTGATCCAAAAACCACAGACGGGATCTGTAAGTTCCTGCTGCAGCTTTCAATGCTCTCAAGTCGTTTTCTTCTTCTGTGGGAGCGGTAGCGGTGGCGGCAGGGGAGGTGGGTTCCGCTTCCTTGCTGCCACAAGCGCAGAGACACAGCAATAATGCGAATGCTAAAATCAAAAATAATGCCTTTTTCATAACGCATACCTTCTTTCGTCCGGATGAACATATCATACTACATAGTCCGTTGAAAGGCAAATGAAAAATCAGTCGCACCATTGCCTGCAAATATGAGCCTTGTGGAAGCTGCCATTCACACAAAACCAAACCGCAAAAAAGAATTTATTTTTTTGACGGATTATGTTATAATAGGCAAAAATATCAAAGGGGTAACGTGATGCAAGGAAATAAACAGATGCAAAAGGTATGGAAAAAGATACCCGTTGCCATTATAGGAATCGTATTAGTATTGATGGTTATGTTGCTGCTTTTGTGGGGTAATATAACAAACAGCTATCAGGCTCTTCCTGCGTTGTATCCCGATATCTACTTTTCTGGTGAGTATAGGCTGGCAGAGGGGCCTTGGCATACGGTCAAAGCCGGTCAGCATATTCCTGCTACCAAGGCTGATGTGACCATGCGTGGTCAATTTCATATGGTCGCTCCCAATGGAGAGTATATCGGTGTTGCAGGGGAGGGTGTACTTCTGTCTTTTTATCTGAATCACCTCCGGTTGACTGTGACGGAGGATGGACAAGAGCCCCATAGTATGGATATTGAGTCTTCTTATGGTGGGGAAGGTATGTGCGGTGAGCTTAGCCTCGGTTATGAGCTGCTCAGCGATCAGCCAATTACTCTGACCTTCCACAACCCCCATATTTTCGGCAATGAAAGAGCCATTGATATGTTTTTGGAAGAGTTGGCGGTGTATGGCGGTCTAACCTATGAGAAAGATTTTATGAATCAAGGTGCATTGGAAAGATATGCTGGGTTGGGCTTTATAATCGCTGCGCTTGTGGTGCTGGGAACGGCACTGTTTTCTGCATTGCTCCATACGGACGGCAGCAGTGAAATGGGACTCATCGGTATGGCTATTTTGTTTGCCGGCGGTTATTTTGTATATGGTGCAAAGGGCGTGTTCTTCTGGAGTGATTCTGTTATTGGAAATACTACCATGTTGGGCATTTGTATGATGATGTATACGCTGTGTGTCTGTGCGCTGATCGCATCCCTGCTTAGATCCAAGCTAAAAAAGACAGGCATTGCTGCTACGGTGTTTGCAGGGGCGTCCTGTATGGTGATGGCGGTACTTTGTCTTACGACTAGTATCCGGTTCTATGATACATGGTGCTGGTGGGCAGTAACTCAGAGTGTTGCCAATGTGGTTCTTTTGGTAGCACTGGTGCTGGATTCTCTGAATGCCAGCTTTGCAACAAGGATCAGAAATATTGGCGCAGGGATCTTGCTGTGCGGTATGGAAGCGGATTTCCTGGGAACTGCTTTGGGATGGTGGCAAGGCGGATTGATCTGCCGTTATGTTTTCCTGGGATTGTTTGCCATTGCTATTGTTATGGTCTGGCAGATCATCCCCGGCAACATCAATGCTGCCAGAAAAGCAAAGGAGATGGAGGCAGAGCAAAAGCTGATCCGGGCGCAGCTGCAAGAAAATCGCATTGCTATTATGATCAGCCAGATTCAGCCCCATTTTATTTACAACACACTGGGTACCATCCAGCAACTTTGCAAGGAGGATCCGGAGCAGGCAGCAAGGCTGATTCAAAACTTCAGTGTATATTTGCGAGGCAATTTCAGCGAGCTGGATAATACCGTGCCCATCCGCTTCACCAAGGAGTTGGAGCACATACGCTGCTATACCGAAATCGAATTGATACGATTCCCGGATATGACGGTACGTTATGATATTCAGACAGAAGAATTTTTGTTGCCGGCACTTACTGTGCAGCCTCTGGTGGAAAATGCTATTAAGCACGGACTTATGGGCCTGGAGGAAGGCGGAACCGTAAGCATTTCTGCATATGAAGAGCAGAATGATTATTGCATTTGCGTAACCGATGACGGTGTCGGTTTCGATGTGTCCGGACTGACGGACACAAAAAAGCACATCGGTCTTCGCAATGTGCGTGAGCGATTGCAGGCTATGTGTGATGGTAGTCTGACCATAGAAAGTCAGCCCGGAAACGGTACGCGTGTGTTGATCCGGATTCCAAAGGAGGGAAAGGAATATGATTGCAATAGCGGTAGATGACGAGCAGCCTATGTTACATGCACTTGCTGAGGCGGTGAAGGCATCGCCGGACATCCGTCAGTTATATACTTTCAGTTCTTGCTCTTCTGCTCTGCAATGGATGGAAAGAAATGCCGCAGATGTGGCATTTCTGGATATCAGTATGCGTGGCATGGGGGGTCTTGCGTTGGCGGAAAGAATCAGCCAGATGCAGCCGTCCTGTAAGATCATTTTTTGTACCGGTTATGAGCAATATGCGCTTGATGCGATCCACCTGCGCTGCTCCGGCTATTTAATTAAGCCTATCACTGCCCAGGCGGTGCAAAAGGAACTGGATCATATTAAGCGACAACCGGTGAATGATAAAAAACTGACCGTAAAATGTTTTGGATCTTTTGAGGTGCTGTGTAACGGAAGAACCCTGACCTTTAAGCGCACAAAAGCCAAGGAGCTGCTGGCCGTTCTGGTTGACCGCAACGGGGCGGGGATGACGGGAAAACAAATCTGTGCAGTGCTGTGGCCGGAGGATTCCAACGATACCAAGAATATGGACTACTTCCGTCATCTGATGCAGGATCTTCGTAACACGCTGGATGCGGTAGGGGCAGGCAGTGTGCTTTGCCAGGAGCGGTATCAATACCGGATCGATCCTTCTCAGATCAATTGCGATTACCACAGCTATTTGCAGTATGGATCACCAGCTTTCTACGGTGAATATATGACCCAGTATAGCTGGGCGGAAGATACTTGTGGCTTATTACAAAAATAATTTCATTTTCCTACGCAGCCAGGCATTGCCTGGCTGCGTTTTGTCATAGGTTTGTCATACCGTTTGTGGTAAAATCCACTAATAATGAGATACTATGGGGTTTTGTTCGTAAAATTCTAAAAGGAGTTTATACAAACTATGACGATTCTTTGCGTAGACGATCATCCGGTGATCGTTAAGGGTTTAAAAAACAGCGCAAAACAGATCTATCCGGAGGCTACAATTGAGGCATTTACTGCGGCTACGGACGCGTTGTCCTATGCACGATGTTATGGTTGTGATGTGCTTATTTGTGAGATAGAATTATACAATCACGGTGGGATCACGCTGGCAGAGCATATCCGAGAGGTAAACCCGTGTGTAAATATTATTTTTGTAACGGTTTGCTCAGAGCAGGAGCATGCGAAAGAAGTTATGAAATTACGACCCAGCGGCTACTTAACAAAACCGATCATCGAGTCACAGCTTGCAGCGGAACTGCAACAGCTTCGCTACCCTGTGGTATGTTGATTTCCAAGGAGGATATATGAGATGAAAAAAATGAGAAGGATTATTGCGCTGGCACTATTTGTATGCTTGGTTATTTCGTTGCTGCCACAGCAACAGATCGTCCGTGCGGCAGATGTTATGCAGCGCTATGAGCTGGACACCGACGGTATTGATGTGGGTGCGCAGTATCTGCTGGTGTCCGGTACCGGCAGCACGGAATATGCGCTGCAGCTGAACACCGGTAATATCTGGGCATCGGCGGCAACGGCGGTGTCTGTGGTAAACGGCAGTGCCATTGCCCCCTTTAACGGAGAGAACAACTGCCTGTGGAGCTTCAGTAGCAGCACCAACGGTACGGTGTACTGCAGCGGTTACTATCTGAACATTAACCAGTATACCCGCTACCAGTCCCACACTGCCACAATGCAGTTTGCAAGCTTTGGCGACGGTCGCTACGGTATCTACACCGCCGGCGGCGCATCCACCAATTTGCAGTATTTGCGTTACGGTCAGCAGAACGCACTGGGCAGCTACACCTGGCATACTGCCTATACCTGGGGCAAGACCGGTACAGACAGCAGCGCGTACCAAAGCTTTGTCTACCTGTACAAGCGGGTGGAGAACCAGGGCGTCAGCGTCAGCTTTGACGCCAACGGCGCCACCGCCGGCACAGTGCCCAAGGGAGAAGATGGAATCAAAAAGGGCAGCACCTATACCCTGCCTAAACCTTCTGCGGATCTGCGCAAGGATGTTGGTCACGACACCTGGCTGTTCCGCTGCTGGAACACCAAGCCGGACGGCACGGGCACAGAGTATGACCCCGAGGAGCAGGTCACGGTAACGGAAAATATCACCTTCTATGCGGAGTGGTACTTACAGACCAAGTATGCGGTGAATGTGATCACCGATCTGGACGGTGCGCACACAGATATGGAAGACATCGAAGACGGCGATGTGACCCTGTATGTGAAGCTGGATGCAGAGGGAAGCGAGCTGATCCCTCTGGAGCGGACAGCTGTGGGTACATATACTGCCTATGTGACGCAAAACGGCACCTATCTTGTTTACGCGCAGCACGGAAGCGGTGAGCCCTTCCCTGCCCACGGACATAAAGTGGTCATTTTCAATCAAAGCGGCAGCACGGAGCTTCTGAACTACTCCGTGTCCTATGACGCCAACGGCGGCAGCTGGGAGGGAGAAACCCCGGCAACGGCCAATTACCACGCCAATACCCCTGTTACTGCCACAGAGCTGGTTCCCACCCGGGAGGGCTATCGCTTCCTGGGCTGGCAGGATCAGAACGGCAAGCAGATCGCAGCCGGCGGTGTGGTCACCGAAGCCCTTTTGGAAAAGACCACCCTTACGGCAGTTTGGGAGGCATTGATCAGCTTCACCGTTACGGTGGTAATGGAGCACGGCGACAACACAGAGGAGGACCGCCACCAGGTCACGCTGCAGCTGATGCAGGAAAAAGAGGGCGTAAACCTGCCCTGCGGTGAGGCGGTGACCCTGAGCAGCGGCTACAGCTATAATGGAGAGACCAACACCACGACCTATACCTATACCTTTGAAAACCTGCCGGATGGCCACTACCATGTGATCACCGCAAAGTCCCACTATCTGGTGGAGCGCATCCACGGTGAGGATCACACCGCCACCCTGAATATGACCTTCACCCCGGATACCTTTGACCTTAACTTCCGCGTGAAGGTCAACGGGGAAAAAGCGCTGCTGCCTGCGGCGGTGAATGTGAAGATCGCCTGGTGGAACGGAAGTGCCTGGCAGATCATCAGCCGTCAGGCGGGAGAAAAAGTCCCCTACTCCGTGCAGATCGATGAAAACGGAGAGGGCAATGCCTTCTACTCTGTGCTGAAAAACGATCCTGACACCGGGCTTCCCCGGCATTACCGTCTGGTGATCACCTCCTTTGTGATGCCCGACGGTAAGGTGGTCGCAGCCACCGGCGACGGCGATACCTATACCCTTGCCGCCTCCGGCTTGTACACCGCCACCGTGTCTGTGGAAAACGGCAGCGGCAGTGACGGCGCATACTTTAAAGATGTGCAGATCGGTACGCCCCTTGTGACTGTGGCGGTCAATCCCTATACCGTCACCTTTGACGCTGGGGATGGCACCTTGAACGGGGAAAAGACCGTTGTTCTTGACAATCAGTACGCTTACCCTGACCTGACCCGGTATGTCCCGCAATCTTCCGACGCGCATCACCGGTTCGCCGGCTGGTATGTAAACGGTGTGCGTGCGGAAAATCTGGCTGGCACCTACCTCACCGGCGATGTGACCTATGAGGCACGGTTTTCTCTCCACGCAGAGGTGACCGGTGATGTGTTTGTGGCCGGTACTTACCAGCAGGACGGCGAGACCATTCCGGTTAAGGACATTGATCGGGTATATTCGGTGCTGGTGGTGCTGGAGAAGAACATCAACGGCGTTTATAACGATGTGGACAGTCAGAGCGTTGAGATCACCTACATCAAGGATGAAAAGGGTGACTACGGTCACGGCATATACCATTTTGAGCACCTTCCCAACGACGGCACACAGTATGCCATCCGTGTGGTGGTTCCCAATTTCGGCGCCGTGTATAACAACAACGGGGACACCGAGGGCTCTGAGCAGGAGCGCAACGCCATCCTGGACGAGGAGAGCCGGGGCGTTGTGGATGTGTATATGATCCTGGCACCGGAGCTGTATACCCAGTGGGCAGAGGTGGATACCACCCGCATTGCCGAGAGCTTCCGCCCCACGGATGTGGAGGTTTCCTACCTGCACCGGGATATGGAGGGTCACCGTCCCTTTGCGGTGATCGCCCAGCATGTGGACGGCGGTGTGACCCTGCCTGTGGATGAAAACGGCGTTGCCAACGGCTTCTACAGTGTATGGAAGGGCAACATCACCGGTGCGGTGTGTGAGTACCAGCTGCGTGTGGAAGAGATCACCGTGGATGGTGAGAAGATCGCCTATGACGAAAATGCTCCCTTTACCGTAGATTACGGCATCTCCTCCTGGTTTTCTGAAGAAAAGGGCGCGGAGTGGGCAAAGCTGACGGCGACCCTGATCCCCAGGGAATATGAGATCATCTTTGATCTGAACTGCAACGGCGAGCCGGTGCAGGGTATGGAAAATTATCTGTTGGACAGCAGTGCGTCCTATGATCAGTACGGCTTTGTCCACACCTGGAGTGAAGCCGCTGCCTTCAGCGCCTTCCCCTACCGTGAAGGCTATGTGTTTGCCGGCTGGACCATCGAAAATGAAGGTGTGACGGTGAAAAACCACGGTGACATTTATGTGGCACCTGCGGTGGCGGAGTCTCTGACCCTCACCGCCAACTGGACAATGCTCAGCGGCACGGATTACACCGTCCGTTTTCTGGAGCTGAACACCGACAAGGTGCTTAAGGGTGCGCTGACGGTCAGCGGTGCTGCTTATGGCAGCCAGGTGTTCGCACAGGATGTGGCGCTGGAGCAGGAGGTTCCCGGCTATGTGTATGCCGGTGCGATGATCCGCGGCACCTTCTTCGATAAGACCCAGAAAGCGCCGCTGCTGGTGATCGATGACCCCACCCGGAACCTGATCACCCTCTACTACATTCCTGAGGGCAGTCATGCGGAGGGACAGGACAATGTAACACTGGAAAAGGATGCGGTGCTGGAGAAGGATGGCAGCTATACCATCCAGCTGGATCTCCACGCGGAGAATCCTCCTGTGATCACCATTCTGGAAAAGAACACGCCGCTGGACATTGTGCTGGTGCTGGACCAGTCCGGCTCCATTGTGCAGAACGGCTATCTGGATGAGCTGCAGCAGGCAGTGAATAACTTCGTCAATCTGATCGCAGACCACGGCAGATCCCATCAGGTGGACCACCGCATTGCCGTGGTGGGCTACGCAGGCAATGAGGACGAGCCTCCCACCGGCACGGATACCAGCCGTTACCCCATTGCCGGCGGTACGACCTCCGAGTGGGTCAACACCGGTGTGTTTGATTCCAACGGTGACTTCCATCCCTACCCGGTGCAGGGCTTCAACTATAGCACCTATTTTGGTCAGATGAAGCCCGACGGCATCTACTATACCTATTCCAACGGTGAGTATTTGCTGCTGACCTACCACGCGGAATATCGCCACCTGATCACCGAGCAGGAGGCAAAGCTGGCAGTGCTCAACGGCGAGACGGTCTACGGCTATGTCTTTGACGAAGCCGGTCAGGGCAGTTTTACAGAGCTGACCCGGAACACCAGCGGCCTGTGGCTTTACGGCGACAAGCAGCTGTACTCCGAGACCAAGTTCTTTACTTACCATCAGGATGTGTGGACACACCGTGCCGGTTTGGACCGCAGACAGATCCACGGCTACGGCACCGGAAACAGCTATCGGTCTGTAGACGGACACGAGGGTGTGTACACCCGTGCGGAAACCAGAAACAGCAATACGCAGCTGAGTATCTATAAGGATGCTCTGGTACCTGTCTCTGTGGGTGCCGGCGGCTCCGGCGGCGTCAACCCCGGTCTTGCCAAGTCTGTCAGCCATCTGGCATCCAACGGCGGTACTTATGTGCAGTACGGCATCGAAATGGCAAACCGTGTGTTTGAGGCCAATCCCTTGGACAAGGACGAGGGCAGAGTGCGTGTTATGATCCTGTTTACCGACGGTATGCCGGGTATCGGTGTCTTTGATGAAACGGTGGCAAACGCAGCCATTGAAAAAGCCTATACCTCAAAGAACACTTACAATGCCCATACCTATGCCATTGGTCTGTATCCCAGTGAGAGCGTTTCCCAGTCCAGCGATCAGGCGTATTTTATGAATGCCATCTCCTCCAACTACCCCAAGGCAAAGAAGCTGGATGATGTGCGGATCGAGACCCACTATGAGCAGGTGGCAGACGGAGTGACACTGAATGTCGGCGGCCCGTATTATGTGCTGTACAACGGGAATTATTACGAACTGAAGTGGACAGTGCGCTGGGTGCAGACCGGCTTCTGGACCGGCGAATACCAATACCACTGGAGCTTTGAAGCCAACGGCAGGACCGTGGACATTACCAACCAGCAGAATGCGGCGGTTGTTGGCGGCGGCGTTGGCGGCTATGCCATCTACCGCAAGGTGGGAGATGCCTACAAGCCCACAGACTACAGCGGCTACTACGCCACCACCGACAGCGAGCAGAACCTGAAGGACTACTTCGAGCTGGTTATGCATGAGATCACCACCCGGATCACCACAAAGGTGCGTCTGCGTGAGGATACGATGCTGCGTGATATATTGGGCGGCGGTCTTGTGCTGGAGTCCGGTGCCACCATCACCGCCTATAAGATACGGGGCACTTACGACGAAGCCACCGATGCGATCACCTGGGAGGATGCCGGTGAGCTGGTGGCACAGGTGGAGATCCCCGAAAACAGAACCGATCCTCTGTGCTCTCCCCAAACCACCACCATCCGATATGAGGATGCCGACGGCGTAGAGGTGATCCGGGAAAATGTGCCGTATATCACTGTGCGCAACCTGAATGCGGAGAATCCCGATGATCCCGACGCCCCCAATTACCGTCCCCACAGCGTGGATGTCACCGGTTATGACTTCGAGCAGTGGTACGAGGGCGCTCAGGAGAGCGACCGCTACAAGCTGCAGGTGGTGATCCGGGGCGCGGAGGCCACCGACTCTGTGGAGTTTGGCAGAGCTACCTACACCAACGGTCCGGATTCCGGCCTGTGGTCGCCGGAGGACGAAGAGGGCAACCGGGAGCTGCTGGTTCCCTTTGAGCGTCCCACCACCATCTTCGTACAGCGCGCTTATGTGCTGGACTATGGCAAGGAATTTGAGCTCACCAACTGGTATTTCGATGATGAAGACGGCAATGATGCCACACCAGTCCATCTGGATCTGGACATTGCCAACGGTATGAATGGCTTTGATACGCCCAATTTGAAGAACGAAACAGACGGTGCTTACGGCAACACAGCGTACGGCAACGTGCGTTTGGATGATAAGACCGGCAAGGTGTACTACAGCCCCACTACTATGAGCTGGGGCGGCTACGATTCGTTCTATGTCTTCGGTGAAACCTGGAGAAAGACGGTCAAGGCACAGGATGCCAACGAAAACGGCAATCTTTGGAATAAGGTCACGGTGATCCCTGCCAACAATATTTACTACGAGGATTCCTTTATTACAAAGCCTGCTGAGAATCAGGGCAATGCCATTGAAGGCTTCGTATTCAGCGGCGAGTGGCAGACCGTCTACGACAACGGTGTGGAAAATGCCGGACAGAACGTGGAACATCCGGAACATTTGGAGGGCGCACCTTACGGCGATGTCCACGGCTGGACGGATTCCCTTGGAGATGACAAGAAATACACAGACGGCAGCGCCCACGCTGCAGGTTTGCTGGGTATGGAAAATCGGCTTGGTGCTACGGCACAGTTCACATTTACCGGCACCGGCGTGGATGTGTATTCCCGCACCAACAGCGACTCCGGCGTGGTGATCGCAATGCTGTACCAGCAGGTCACAAATGACGATGGCGAGACTGAGCTGGAAATGATCCAGGGTATTGTCCAGGACAATCTGGCTGTTTCCGGTGACTATTACCACATTCCCACCATCTCCTTTGATGTACCTTACGGTACTTACACAGTGGAACTGATCGCTACTATGTCCAGTGAAGAAGCTACCGGCGATTTCCGGTATGAGTATTATTTGGACGGTGTCCGTGTGTACAATCCTTTGGGCAACACGACCAACTACAAGTCGGATATCATTAAGGATGCCTATGGACTGGAGAACAACGCAGTCTTTAAAGAAGTGCGTGATATCCTGCTGGATTACGGTGATTTCAACACGGGTCTGACGGATGGCGACGATGGAAAAATGGGTGCCGTGTTCATCGACTGGATCCGGGAGGGTCAGGGTACCAACAACGATAAGCCCGGTGAGAGTGAAGTCACCTATGAGATCGGTACCTTTGAAAGCTATGGCCCCAAGAACGAGGTCTATCTGACTGCCGGACAAGCCATCGTGATGAAGGTGGATGAAGATAACACCTACTATGTGGGTATGAAGAGCTTGACCGGCAATGCAGTGGAAGTCAATGTCAGTGGCATTGACCTGCGTCGAACACCCACAACCATCGAGATATCCCATTCCACAGATATGTATTACCGAGTCAATCCCGTAGATGGTTATATCGTGATTCAAAATGGTAATACATCCGGTGAAGAGGTGCTGGCCATTACGAATTTGCGCACTACCAATGGAAAGGAACCTGCCCACAATGCCGGTGTTCTTCCTGTTAAGTCCAGGATGGCAGTTATGACTATGCGCAGATTCGCTGCTCAGTTGCAGGAGAATGAGACTTTCGTTGAAGACCCTGTAGAAGAAGAGGTAATGCCACCGGAGCAACCGCAGGTAGACACAATGCCTAACATTGCCGATGCGTTGTTCGTGTCGGTGCGTCAGTGGCTGAAAAAAGACTAAGGAGGAGAGAGCATGAAAGCAAATTACACAAAACCCCTGTTGGTAGTGGATGTGTTCTCTGTAGCTCAGTCTACCACTCGGGATTGCACTTCTACGGTTGTGCCTCAACAACTGCTTAACACCAACGACGCCTACAGCTGTTATTGGGACAACGGCAACACCAATGTCCGTATTTTTGCTGCCGGTGGCGTCTGTAACAGAGACGGAGAGGCAATGGGAATGGGTTGTTACAACAATCCCAGCGAAGAGAACTTTGTATTCCGTTCTTAAAACACTTCACCCCCGGAGGCATTTGCCTCCGGGGGATAAGGAAACATATGGATTATTATCTGGATTTTATGGGCTTGCGTACAGTGTTGCGCACGCCTGGGGAGATCACAGTCTCCCAAAAATTAACTGAATTTTTATGTCAACCACATAGAGAATCGGACTGCTGGATTACGGTGCAGTCCGTTGATGCTTTGCCGCCAATGGCAGAGCAAGGCGTTTGGCATGGTCTGGAGTATTATGACCGTGATGCCAATGCTATGCGAATCTTTCACTGTCACCGTGCAGGCGGAGAAGCCTTCGCAGTGACCTCGATTTTTGAAACCGGAGAGGTAGAAATCGCCAGTTTACCGGAATATCTTTCCTATTTTTCCGGTAGCACCGGAATATTTAACCGAATCAGTATGGAAACACTGCTGCTACAGCACAAAGGGGTGCTGTTGCACGCTTCATTGATAAAGTACGCCGGCAAAGCCATTGCCTTTACCGGCCCATCCGGAGTGGGCAAGTCCACCCAGGCGGATCTGTGGAAACAGCATTATGCTGCGGAAGTCATCAACGGTGACCGGGCAGTATTGCGTAAAGGTTTTGATGGATGGACTGCTTATGGCTCGCCCTATGCTGGGACATCAGGCATCTATAAAAACGAAAGTGCGCCTTTGACAGCGATCATAGTATTGGAACAGGCAAAAGAAAACAGCCTCCGGCCTTTAACAAAAGCGGAAGCCTTCCGGATGATCTATCCGGAGTTGACGATACACCGATGGGATAAAGTGTTTGTGGAAAAGGTGACAGACCTGTATCTGCAGCTTCTGGAGGAAGTGCCGGTATATCGCTTGTCTTGTCTGCCGACAGAAAGCGCTGCTTTGCTTGTTAAGAAAGGACTAGGATTATGAACACCACACCTGTAGTGCCTGCCGTAACCGAATATTTATACCGGAAGGCATCTGCAGAGGGTGTGCCGATCAGCGGAACTTTTGAATTGCTGCCGGTGTGCAATATGGATTGCAAAATGTGCTATGTCCGTATGTCTCCGCAGGATCAGGAGGCAGCCGGACCGTTAGCCGGGGCAGAAAGCTGGCTGGCCCTTGCTCGGGAGGCAAAAGAGGCAGGAATGCTTTATTTGCTGTTGACCGGTGGAGAACCCTTTTTGCATCCCCAGTTGCGGGATATCCTGGAAGGCCTGCATAAAATGGGTTTTGTGATCACTATGAATTCCAACGGCACAATGATCGATGAATCGGTGATTACCTGGCTGAAAGACTGCCCCCCGGTGCGCATCAACATCAGCTTGTATGGCGCATCTGACGAAACCTATGCACAGCTATGTGGCAATCCTAAAGGATATACGCAGACGGTCAAAGCAATTCGTTTGTTGCAGGAGGCTGGAATCTCGGTGAAGCTGAACTGTAGTCTGACACCGTATAATGCGAAAGATTTGCCCGAAATGGTGGAGTTTGCAAAACAAAACGATCTGATATTGCAGGTAGCCACCTATATGTTCCCACCTGTTCGCAAGGACGGGTCGCTGACCGGAACAAACGACCGGTTCTCCTCTGAGGATGCGGCATATTATATGGCCTATGCGGATTATTTGACCTTGGGGAAAGAACGGTTTTTGGCACAGGAAGGACAGATTCCTGAAGTGCTTGAGCCGGAGGAAGATTGCAAAGGTGACGGCGTTCGTTGCCGTGCAGGAAAATGCAGCTTCTGGATCACTTGGCAGGGAAGGATGATGCCCTGCGGTATGTTTCCGGATCAACATGCGCCCAATGTATTTGAGATGCCGTTTCTGAATGTCTGGCAGGCAGTGAAAGAAAGTGTTTGCAATATTCAACTGCCGGCACAGTGTTCGGCATGTAATATAAAAGATATCTGCCACGCCTGTGCGGCGATGGTCGCTACGGAAAGCGGCTGTTTCAATAAAGTTCCCCAATACCGCTGCGATATGATGCGCGCCTTTAAGGCACAGTGGAAACGGGTAAAGGAGGAAATGCTGTGAACGAGAAAAAGAGTCTGAAGATACTGATTGGTATTTTTTGTGTTGTTCTTTTGGTTTTGGCAATCGTGGTGGCACTGATGCTTGACAGTCAATCCCCGGATCCTATTTTCGGTGTTTTTCAAACAGAGCCTACCGCAACTACCGAAGACATACAGGATCCGGAGGAAACAACTGAGGGGTCTTCTCAGAAAACAGAAACCCCTGATCCCACAGAAGAACAGCTTTCGCCGCCGGCTGATCTGCCTCCTGTTGTGGAAATTCCTGCGGCAACAGATCCGGAAACCGGCAAGGAATTGGGAATCGTATTCCCTTGCAAAATCCCCGAATATAACCTGACCATTGAGAAAATGGCACCTTATAGTGGTATGTTCGTTGAGGACGGCACCAATGCAAACACCACCAATGTAGCAATGCTAATGGTGAAAAATGATGGTGACTTCCCGGTAGAGTACACCCAGATCAGTGTAATGTGCGGACAGGAGGAACTGCTGTTTGACATTTCTGCGCTTCCGGTAGGTGAGAAACTGGTGGTACAGGAAAAGACCGGAAAGCCCATATCGGTGAGTGAGGCGACCTCTGCATCTGCGCTGGTTGTCCAACGGGCAAATATGGAAATGTCAGAAGGCAAGGTTCAGGTTGTTGACAATGGTGATAATACGCTGACGATCACGAATTTAACCAATGAAACCATTCCTACTGTCCGTGTTTTTTATAAGTACTATATGGAAAATGAAGAACTGTTTGTCGGAGGAATTGCCTTTACTGTCCGGATTACAAGATTGGGTGCCGGAGCAAATGTAAAGATCCAACCTTCCCACTATACCAGCCAAAATAGCCGAGTTGTGATGGTATTGACCTATGATTCTGAGGTGTAATATGAAGTTACAGGGAGAATTTGTAGTGCGGCAAGTTATGGACAACATCGTAGCGGTCCCGGTAGGACAGACAGCCTTGCGGCTGAACGGGATGATTATGCTTAACGATGTCAGCAAGATCATTTGGGATCACCTGGAGCGGGGAACCGATCTTGAAAGTGTTGTAAAAGCCGTTACAGACGCATTTGATGTCTCTGCTGACGAGGCACAGAGAGATATAACAGAATTTTGCGACAAGTTGTATGAGTTGCAGCTATTGGAAGAATGATTATGGAAGAAAAAAAGAATACCGCACAATTCAATATCCGGGAAGAGGGATTAGAGATTGATCTGTCTGTGCTTTTTCGGGATCTTCTTCGCAGTTTCGGGAAACTGTGGTGGCTGACAATTTTGCTGGCAGCAATTGTGGCAATCGGTGCGTTGTTGTACAGTATAAAAATCTATCAGCCTATGTACAAGGTGGAGACAACCTTTACCGTAGAAACATATAATCCAAACCAGAGTGGATACACATTTTTCTACGACAACCGGACAGCGGCACAGATGGCATTGACTTTCCCGTATTTGTTGGATAGTGATCTGCTGCTGGATCGGGTAAAAGGGGATCTGGGGGTGGAGTATCTGGACGGAACTCCCAGCGCAAAGGTAATTGACAACTCCAATTTGTTTACACTGTCCGTTACCAGCCGGGATCCACAGGCTGCCTACGATATTTTGCAGGCGCTGATCAAGAATTATCCGGCGGTGGCAGAGTATGTCATTGGTAAAACACAACTCAATATGATTGATTATCCGGAATTTCCGTCTATGCCCTACAACAGCACGCAGCATATGAAGTATACCGCAGTGGGGTGCTTGATGGGATTTGTCCTGGGAATGGGTGTTGTGTTGTTGTATGCGCTTATGCGAAACACCATTCGCAAAGAAACCGATATTGTCAAAAAGCTGCAATCCAACTGCCTTGGCACGATTCCTATGGTGATACCCAAAGGAAACCGCAAAACGGTTGATTTGTCCATTCATAACAGCAAGGTTGGAATCCCCTTTAAAGAAAGCTTCCGGGGACTTGCGCTGCAAACAGCAAGAATGATGGAAAACAGAAAAATCTTGCTGGTTACTGCCACTATGCCGGATGAAGGCACTTCCACGGTAGCACGGAATTTGGCGGATGCACTGATAGAGCAAGGGAAAAAGGTTGTTCTGCTGGATGGCAATGCCAAGAAGTTGGAACAGCTTAGTCAAGCAAAAGAGGAAGCGGATTACATTCTCATCGATACCCCGTCTTGCCAGACACTGGCGAAGGTAACTCCCTTTGCGGAACAAGCAGAGGCAATTTTGTATGTGATCCGGCAGGACTACAGCAAACTGCCACGGATTATGAACTGCTTTGAAGATCTGAATCAATTTGATGCCAAACTGATCGGCTGTGTTCTGAATGGTGTTCGCTCCGGTATTACCGGTTATGGCTACGGTTATGGCTATGGCTATGGCTACGGTTACGGAAAGGGGTATTGTTACGGTCGATACGGTGCCTACGGGGATGTAAAGGGTGACAAGCATACTGCCGAAAAAGAAGGAAAACAATGAAATTATGTGACTTGCATACCCATTTATTGCCAGGTGTGGATGATGGTGCATCCACTATAGAATATGCACTGCAAATGCTCCGCAATGCTGAAGCCAGCGATGTGGAGTTGCTGGCGGTAACACCGCACTGCAACAGACCTTACGAAAAAAGGAACTATTTGGATGACGGCTTGCCGGATCGCTTTTTGCAACTGCAACAGGCAGCGAAGGATATTCCGGTGCGTTTGGTTTTGGGGGCAGAAGTTTTGGCGGATGAGAATTTGCCCCAACTTTTGCGTCAAAAAAGGATACCCACCATTAACCAAGGCCGCTATTTACTTACGGAATTTCCTGTAGATGCAAGTCCTGATTTTTTTCAGCATATGCTGCAAAGCATACTGGCACTTGGCTATATCCCGCTGGTCGCACATCCGGAACGGTATCCTGCGGTATGTGAAAGACCGCAAATTGTTGCACCTTGGCTGGATATGGGTTGCCATTTGCAACTTACAGGCGGCAGCATCATAGGAGAATACGGAAAGACTGTCCATCGCACCGCTGCTTTTTTGTTGCAACAGGATTTTGTAGCCTGCGTCGCCAGTGATGCACACGGACTTCATCATCGAAGCAATTTTTTGCTGGATGTTTATGACCATTTGAGCTTGCGGTATTCTAAACATTATGCTCAGTGCCTGATGTATGAAACGCCTATGGGTATATGCTGCGATAACGATATATAGAGAAGAGGTGTGATATGCGATATTTTCGAATTTTCACCGTGGTGACATTCGTTCTCAGCTTGCTGCTTGCAGGTTGGGCCAATTATCGATACAATCGCAATCTGAATACAGATTACCCGGAAATAACCAGCACGGTTGAAGTGCTGGAGATCAGTGCGCAAGATCCTCCTGAGGCCATATACCGGGAGCTTCAAGCACAGGATGCCACCGACGGTGATTTGACAGGGCAGATTATGGTTGCCTCTGTGTCCCATTTTTTGGAGCCGGCCACTGTGCGCGTAAAATATGTGGTCTTTGACAGCCATAACAACTCCGCTACACTGTCTCGCCTGGTGCGCTATATGGATTATACCGCACCGATATTTTCTTTGGAAAAGAATCCGGTCTATACAGTTGGAAGTTCCTTTGACCTTCTGGATTACATCCGTGTGGAGGACTGTATCGACGGTGATATTTCTGACCACATTCGTGTGATTTCCAATATGGTGAACAATTACTCTGTGGGAAATTATCCTGTGGTGTTGGAGGTTTCCAATTCCTGCGGCGATACGGCGCAGATTACCCTTTGGGTTACGTATGAAAGCAAAAAAAGCACTGCAAATGTTAAGCTCCACCAATACATTGTATATGTGCAGCAGGGTCAGACCTTTGAGCCTATGCAATGGCTCGCTGGCGTAACGGATCAAAACACCACTGCTTTGGATGCGGGGAAAATAGAAATCCAAGGCAACCTGGATGTAAATAAACCCGGCTGTTATCAGCTGGTCTATAGCTATCAAGACGGCACGTTGTCCGGATATGCGCCTCTGACTGTGGTCGTAACAGAAAGGCAGGACTGAAATGGAAGAAAAATGGATACATTTGGATGAAATCAATCTTCACAGTCTGCTGCTTTTGCTGTTGAAAAATCTGTGGGTGATCATAGCACTTTGCATCAGTGCGCTTTTGTGCTATACCTCTGTGTGCAAGTTGGTCTATAGTCCTTCTTACACTTCTTCTGCAACCTTTATGGTCAGCGCAAAGGACTCTACCAGTGCTTATAACTCCTTGACCACCACACAAAGTATGGCCTCTGTTTTTGTTGAGGTGTTTCAAAGCAATGTGCTGCGGGAGAAAATACAGGAAAAAATGCCCGATCAGCACTTTGACGGAACGATCAATACAGTGACGATCCCCGAAACCAATCTTCTGATCGTTACAGTTACGTCTGAGGAGCCGGATGTCTCTTTCCAGGCACTGAACCTATTGGTGGAAAACTATAGTTCCATATCGGATTATGTGTTTTCCAATGCCCAATTGGAAGTGATCAAAGATCCTGTTGTGCCGGTAGCACCCTCCAATCCGCTGGATGTGGAGTCTAACTATCCGCTGGTTTTGCTGATTAGCGTTATTTTTGCTGTGGGAGGAATCGTTGCACTCTATTTGCTGCACAAAACCGTAAAGACGCCAAGGTCTGCTCGTCGAAAGCTCGATGCAAGACTTCTGCGAACGATCAACCACGAAAATAAAAATAAAACCCTTCGGTCAAAGCTTCGCAGAAGAAATAATGCACCGCTGATCACCAACTCCTTGATCAAAAAAGATTTTATTGAGGATAATCTGAGCCTGTGCTCCGCTGTGGAATACCATATGCGAAAGCGAGGACACCAGGTGATTCTGGTTACCAGCGTGGGTGAAAATGAAGGAAAATCCACGATTGCGGCAAATCTTGCGTTAGCCTTGTCAGAAAAAGGGCGTCGGGTAGCACTGTTGGATTGCGATTTCCGCAAGCCTTCTCTGCATAAAATATTTGATATGCCTACGGAAAAGGAAAAGACCCTTACTTCCTATCTTTTGGAGGAGGAAACGGATCCCTTGTCCTGCATTATAGAAAACAAGAAACATGGCATATTCTTGGGAGTCAGCCAAAATTCCGGAAAGAGTGTTACCAAGCTGCTGAATAATGGCAGACTTCACGTGCTACTGCAACAGGTTCGTACGCAGATGGATTACATCATACTGGATACACCGCCGATGCTGGCCGCTGCGGATACAGAGGCTCTGGCGGCTATGGTGGATACAGCACTTTTGGTGGTACGTGCAGATTTTATGCCCACCGATTCCGTTAATAACGGATTGGAGCGTCTGAGAAAAAGTGCTCCTGATGTTTGCGGGTTTGTACTGAATAACTATCAGATAAGCGTATTCTAAAAAATCGCCACGACAGATTAGACTGTCGTGGCGATTTTTAAATTGATGTTTTTAGCGCACCGGTTCGATCCGGTCATTTTGAATGCGGTAGATCCGGTGACTGATCTCCAATATGCTGGGACGGTGTGTGGTGATAATACAGGTGCGCCCCTTTTGCGCGTGCATAATATTATCAAGCACCTTCTTTTCGGTTTCAATATCCAATGCGCTGGTGGCTTCGTCCAGTAAGAGGATCGGTGCGTTTGAAAGAAGCGCTCTGGCAATGCACAGCCGTTGCAGTTGTCCTTCTGAAAAACCACCGCCCTGTTCCCGTACCTGTGTGTCCAACCCAAGGGGGAGGGCTTGGATAAATTCCTTTGCGCAAGCCAGCTGTAGAGCATCATACAGTTGTGCATCTGTGGCATCCGGGCGGATGATCTGCAAATTTTCCCGAACTGTGCCGGAAAAAAGGGTGTTTCCCTGTGGGACATAGGCGAACAACGACCTTGTGGAAGCAGATATATCAATGCAGCTTCCATCCGACGTGCGAAGCTTCAGAGCGCCGTTTTGGGGGCGAATGATTCCCAGCAAAAGGCGCAGCAAAGTGGTTTTTCCTTCTCCGGAGGGGCCTACAAAGGTAACAATCTGACCTGCATCCGCAGTGAAACCACTATCAGACAAAACCGGCATACCATCTTCATAATGATAGGAAACTCCCTTTGCTTCGACGCTAAGAGAGGAATCCATATGCTTTTGAATAAAGGATTCCGCAGCCGCGGCGTCGCTCCGGTCCTCAACAGGGAGTTCCATAATGACCATAATGCGTCGTGCTGAAGTAGTCGCGCTGATTACACCGGGGACAAGAGCTGCCAGCGCTGCGAAGGCGGCTGTCAGAGACCCGGAAAGTTGCAGGAACAATGTCATAGTGCCGTAGGTTATATGACCGGACCAGAGCCGGTATATGGTCCAGCAGAAGCATACCAGTGCGACAACTGTACCTATCAGCGACATAAGGGTGTTCTTATGGATGGAAAACCGGTTATATTCCATAGAGGCATCCTTGAACCGCTGTTGCAGCTTTCGGTGCTTTTGGCTATAGGCGTTGGTCCGGTCGAAGGATTTGATCAGCTGGATGTTTTGGAGGGATTCTTCGTTAAAGACCATCATCTCACTGCTAAGCTGTCGCATTTTCTGATTGTGATGCCGCATCATTTTGATTACATAGCGACTCATCAGCAACGTGACCGGAGTGCTGAGCAGGGCAAGGAGAGCCAGAGTAGCATCATAGTAAAGAATCACGCCTAAGGTGCCGACAAATTGCAACAGCCGGGTTAAAAGCTCCGGAACCCATCCAAGCACGCTGGAAGAAACCGTGCTGATATCGCCTGCCACACGAGTCAGAATGTCGCCTGAATGGTAGGCGGACAGTGCCTCCCAGTCGGTGACCAGCAGCTTATCATAGACCTGAGCAGTGATTTGCTGATTAACGCGAATGCTGACCTGTGCGCTGATCTTGCTGGAGACAGCCCGTACCAGGATCTGAAACAGCTGCATAAGCACAAAAAATACAAGCGCTGTGATAATTCCACTGGTATTGAAGCCTGTAACTGCATCAATGATGTATTTGTTGAGAATACTTCCGATCAGACTGATAACTGTGCCCAATACACCGATGAATATATACCAAAGCACTTCCTTTTTGTAGTGCAGACTGTATTTGCTGAGCCAGGTAAGTTCTTGCAGCATTTCCCGCAGAGAGCGAGAACGGAAGAATTGTAGTAACTTTTCCATTTTCCATTCCTCGATAGTTGCATATTCTACCTTGAAATTATACGAGAATTGGCGGCAACTGTAAAGAGGAAGTTTTGATAAAATAATTCTGAAAATCTAAATAACAAGATTTGCAACCGTGGTAAAATCACTGTTGCCTTTCTCCGGTACTATCCCGCACATAAGAACGGGCAGCTGAACATCAGCGAATTGGCAAGAGTGTGCGACATCAGCCGCACCACCGCCTACAAATACAAAGCACTATTAGAAGCATAAAAGTCAGGGAACCAAGAAGGTTCCCTGTTTGTCAGTTCTCTCTTACAAAGGCCAGATTTTCTATAATGAACACATTCTCTGATAACACATACACGGTATTTCGTTGATTCTCATCTCCCAGCCAGCCATTCAATACACCATTAGATACATCCCAGTATCCAAATTCGTCATTACTGTGGCGACTTGGTTTTTCAATAAAGAAGGTTCCGTCCGATTTTATCTCAGGTTGCTCAACAAGTTTACGGTCCAAGTGATACTTAACGCACTTCCATTTCCCAAGCAAGTAATTACGAAGTTCAGTATCATCACGAACCACAAATGCATCACCGCGGGAAGCCGCATATTCGGACAAGAATGAAACATTATATGTGCTTATCAGTTTGTCTGCGGAAAAGCCACTTGACGCTTCAGTATCGGCTAAACACGCAAGAAAAAACGCATCCATTGTCAGTTCATTCTCAACTATTTTTCCTTCCATTTCAAATGGATAAGAGCCATCGTTGGAAACTTTGGATACACGACCCGAAATCGCTACAAATTGTCCAATTGAAAATCCAGCCAATACATCTGTTTGCATAAAGACCATCAAGCACGCATCCTTTGGTTCCATCACCTCAATGACGCAATAGTCGGTTTTAATCTTCGTGATTTTTCCAAATGCTGTTGTTTGCTTACCGATATGCTGATGTGCCTTTGCTTCATTTTCAATGTCTTGGAAAAGATTATCCATTGAAATTGTTTCAATGGATTGTGTTTGACTGCAAGCACTTAGAGATAAACACAACACAAGCGCCAAGATCAGGGACAATGCTTTTTTCATAATGCGTTCCTTCTTTCTGTAAAATAAAAAAGTGCGTAGCCGAAGCTACGCACCGAAAAACGCATAGCCCCATTTCGTGTTAGAATAATACCATATCCATCTGTAAAAATCAATTTATTTCATAAAAAACTGCCGTATGCTTTCCTTTCGGCATACCATACGAACAGAAAACGTAAATGTTTTAGAGACACCCGATCGGGGCAATAACATTCAGTTAGCATCATTACCGGTTCTGGGTGTTCAAAAAAAGAAGCGGAGGGTAGCCAATTTTGAACGCATAAACAGACCGCATCCTTTCACGAAATTGTGTGAAAAAGGATGCGGTCTGGTTTTATATAATACAGCGGCTAAAAACAGCCATACCGGTTGGTTTTTCTTTTTTGCGGGCTGAATTGATTTAGATATCCAATTTCAACGAATAAGCGCCTGTGTCCAAGCCGTCAATAATTGCGGAAATGGCATGCATATTGTTGCTTGCTGTAATATAATCAGCAACGCATTTCACCTCATCAACCGCATTTTCCACAGCAAACCCAATTCCTGCGGCTTCCACCATTGAAATATCATTATTATAATCGCCTACTGCAATTGTGTTTTGGATATCTATACCAAGCAGTGTGGACATTCTTCGCAGGGCAGCGCCCTTGCTGACTCCTTTGGGCAAAATTTCATAGAGATTTTTTTCGGAATGAATAAAATCAAAGTGTTTTGATTTGGGATGATTGTTCAAAAGCTTCGCCAGTAACAAAATTTGCTGTTCATCCTCATGCGCAAAAACAATTTTCAACACAGTTTCCTGCACATCTTCAAAATGGCACGCAATGTTCGGTAAACCCGTAACCTCTCTAAAATAGACCATTGCAGAATTGTCTTTGTTGAAATATATCTCATTTTCACTGTTGTACTGAATTCCTATTTCGGGGAGGCATTTATCTACCTCTCTCACTAATTCGATCGCATCGGCAGGCAAGGATGCATTCCAAAGATATTTATTAGTTTTAAAGTCATAAATTCCGCCGCCGTTAATACAGCCAATTGGCGCATTGGGGCGTATAATGTTATAGATATTCTTTGCTGTTGCAGGCATACGTCCTGTAATAAACGTGAACAGACCACCCTCAGATTTGAAATATTCAATGGCATCAAGATTTTGCTTTGATACGATCTTTTCATCATTATAAAGCGTTCCATCCAAGTCGGTGCAAAAAAGCATTCCTTCAAACTTTTTCAAGTCTTTCATCTCCTATGGCCTTTTATATCTCTTAAAACAAACGTAGCTATATTGACGTGAGAAATCGTTCCATATGCTACTTTCAAAAGTGTTCTATCGGTATTTTTATATTAGATATTATACCATAAATTTGCGACTTTTGCTATATAAATTATCGATATGCTTTGGGTGGAGGCTGGATTCAAATCTACACCCCGTTGCGGTGCCCGGCGGATGCACTCAGCGACGAAGCACCATCGTCCCTCACCGCCCCCCGGTCACTCGTTCGGCTCCCTTACTCCACCACCGGCAGCGGTCGCCGCACTCCCCAGATTTTCACTGGCTTTGCCAGTTCAAATAGGTATCAGGCAATAAAAATCAGCCATCCCGGTTGGGATGACTGATTTTTTGGAGCTGCTAGCCAGATTTGAACTGGCGACCTCATCCTTACCAAGGATGCGCTCTACCGACTGAGCTATAGCAGCATTTTTGCTGACAGCTTCGCTATTATATCGCAGGAATGGATAAATGTCAAGATGTTTTTTGAAAATAATCGAATTTTCTGCGCAGAAAAAGTAAAGGAAAGCGGGGGCTGTAGGGGTTGCTTTTAGAGCAGAGGGATAGTAGAATATAGTTGTTACCGGTAGTGCCGGAAGGGAGTTTGTTTTATGAGATATATCAATCAGAGAGATTACCCCGAGATGCCTTATATCACCCGTACGGATGTGGACAACCCCCGTCATGAGTACGGGAAGACGACCACGATCAAGTCTTCCGGCTGTGGTCTGTGCGCTGCTATTATGGTGGCTGACCGCTTGCTGCCTGCGTATCAGTTTGAATTGGAGGATGCAGTGGCATTATCCTATGAAACCGGTGCAAATCACGCAGCCGGTACATCTTACAAGCTGTTTGCTCCGGCTTTTGCTCAAAAGGTAGGGCTTCGTATGGAAGCCACCAAGGACATTGAGCAGCTGCGGAAGTGTCTTCGCACCGGTGGTGCGGCAGTGGTGTTGGTGGGCGGCGATCGAGAAGGTCACATAGGTCTGTTTACCAGAGGCGGTCACTATATGGCGGTCATCAGCGAGGAAGCGGATGGTCGATTTGCTATTTTAGATCCATCCTACTATGTGGGAAAGTTCGATGAGGAAGGTCGCCAGGGAAAGGTGGAAGTGAAAAACAGGGTTGTTGTTCTGTGTGACGGAAATGTCCTGGAGGAAGAGTCCAAAGAAAAAGCAACGCCATACTACTTATTCTGGAGAGCGTAAAAATAAGGTGCAGTCCATATGGGCTGCACCTTTTGCGTATATAGATTATTTGCCACCGTTGACAGGGATCCACTGACCGCTGAGATAGGAGGCACGCTCGCTTGCCAGGAAGGCAATGACTTCACCGATCTCAGAGGGCTTGCCCAGACGATTCATAGGGTTGCCTGCGATCATAGACTGACGGACTTCTTCGGGCACCTGGCTGTACATATTGGTCCAGGTAGCACCGGGAGCCACGCAGTTGACAGTGATGTTCTTGCGGCCGGCTTCCTTTGCCAAAGTGTTGGTAAAGCCAATCAGAGCAGCCTTGGTGGCGGAGTAGTTACACTGACCGGGGTTGCCACGGGCAGAGGTGGAGCTCAAGTTGATAATACGGCCGTACTGGTTGTCACGCATCTGCTTGTACAGACCGTGTGTCCAGTAGAACACGCCGTTCAAGTTGGTGTTGATAACCTGCTCCCACTGCTCCAAAGTCATCTTGTGGAAGATGGCATCACGGGTGATGCCTGCGTTATTGACCAAGATGTCTACACGACCGAATTTCGCCAGGATCTGGTCAATAGCGGCCTGGACGTCAGCAGCATTGGAGACGTCACACTTTACGGGGAAGGCGACGGGGCCCAGCTTTTCAGCGGTAGCACAGGCGGCCTCATAGTTGTAGTCAACAATAGCGATGCCTGCGATGTTTTCGCGGACAAAAATTTCAGCGGTAGCAGCACCAATGCCGCTGCCGGAGCCGGTGATAACGGCAATTTTATTACTCAACATAATATGTTCACCCTATCCTTTATTTGGTTTAGCAACACCAATTATAGAACAAAAATACGGAATGTCAACCCATAAGGGAAATTTACTTGCGATGTACAAGTGCTTTTGCTTTTTCTACAATGGAAGTTACATCCATGCCGTGATCCCGGTAGAGAAGTTCGGGGTCACCGGATTCTCCAAAACGGTCTTGGATGCCAACTATGGTCATAGGAACGGGGAAGCTTTGAACTACCACTTCGGAAACCGCAGAGCCGAGGCCACCCAGAACGGTATGGTCTTCAATGGTCATAATGGCACCGGTCTCTTTTGCGGCGCAAATTACCGCATTTTTATCCAAAGGCTTGATGGTTGACATATCCACCACCCGTACACCGATGCCCTGAGCTTTGAGAAGCTCTGCGGCCTGCAATGCTTTTTGCAGCAATATTCCGGATACGATCATGGTCATATCCGTGCCGTATTCTGCCACAGTTCGTGCTTTGCCAAATTCAAAACGGTAGTCCTCGCCGTAAACATCGGGAACGGGATTTCTGTGAAGGCGGATATAAAGCGGTCCAATGAAATCTACAGATGCCCGTGCTAGGGAGCGCGCAGAAACGGCATCCGCAGGCTGCACCACGGTCATATTTGGGAAGGAACGCATAATGGACACGTCCTCAATGGCAGCGTGGGTAGCACCGTCGCCGCCTACCTGTAGACCGGCGTGCGTGCCGATGATGGTCACGTTCAGATTGGGGTAGCATACAAAGGTACGCACCTGCTCACAGGCACGCATAGAAGCGAATACACCGAAGGTGGCAAGGTATACCTTATTGCCGCAAGCGGCAAGACCGGCTGCACCGCCGATGAGATTCTGCTCAGCGATACCAAAGGAGAACTCTCGTTCCGGATATAATTTGCCAAAGGTTTCAAGACCGCAGGTTTTTGTGTCGGCATTGCACAGAACAAAGTCTTTGTTTGTTTCTGCAAGCGTTAAAAGCTCTTTGCCAAATGCCATTCTGGTTGCCAAAGTATCCATTACACAACCCCTCCTTCTTTGATCTGACAGATGGCCTGCACCAGATCTTCGTCGGTGGGGGCAGTACCGTGCCACTTAGGGTCATCTTCCATATAGGAGACACCTTTTCCCTTGACGGTGCGCATTAGGATGGCTGTGGGTTTGCGCATAGTTTTTGCGGTGTGCAGAGAGGTGAGTATATCGGTCATATTGTGGCCGTTTGTTTCTATCACAGCCCACCCAAAGGCTCGCCACTTGTCTGCCAAAGGCTCTATACACATCACATCGTTTGTCCAGCCGCCGATCTGCACACCGTTGCAGTCCACAATGGCGGTGAGATTTTTAAGATCGTGATGGGCAGCTGCCATAGCAGCCTCCCAAACCATACCCTCCTGGATCTCACCGTCACCCAGCATTACATAGGTCATATAGTCCTGCTTGTGCAGCTTGGCGGACATGGCCATACCCACACCGATGGACAGTCCGTTGCCCAAAGAGCCGGCACTCATATCCAGTCCCGGCACCTTGTTCATATCCGGATGACCCTGCAAAATGGATTTGTACTGCCGCAGGGTGTTCAGAATTTCCGGATCAAAGAAACCCCGTCTTGCGAGACAGGCGTAGAGGACCGGACAGGCGTGTCCTTTGGAAAGAATAAAACGATCACGATCCGGCCAGTGGGGATTTTGGGGGTCGATATTTAGAATGTGAAAATACAGGGCAGTGACCATCTCCACTGCAGATAAGCTGCCGCCGGGATGTCCGGCCTTTGCGGCGTAGATCATAGAAACGATGTCTTGACGGATCTGTACCGCTTGTGCTTCAAGGCGCTGTACATCCTTTTGTGTAAAGGTGTATTGTGACATAAAAACAGTCCTTTCTTTGTGTATACCATAAAAATACGTAAGAAAGGGATGTTTGTCTAATTCATATTGTTGTTTGCTGTTATCAGAAAAAATGATAATGACAAAACTGGGCGTTGACAATGGACAGGTTTTGTGAAATACTGAGACGGGTGATATTATGGAGCTTTATGTAATGCGCTATGTTTTGGCGGTGGCAGAGTTTGAGAATTTTTCATTGGCAGCGGAAGCCTGCCATGTGGGACAGCCAGCCCTTTCACAGCAGATCGCAAAGCTGGAAAAGGAATTGGGTGTCATATTGTTTCACCGTAACTCAAGAGGCGCTGTGCTGACAGAGGTGGGGCGTGCCTTTGTCCATAGAGCAAGAGAAATCCTGCAATTAAGCGAAGCACTGGAAAGTGAGATGTCCACCTATGCCGGTTTATGCCGGGGTACATTAAATGTGGGCGTGATCACCAGTTTGCAATGCATTGATTTTGGTGACCTGCTTTCTGGCTTTTGCAGCACCTATCCGGGAATCTCGATAAACATCGTTCAGGGGGGTACGCATCAATTGCTGCGGCAGTTGGTGGACAGAAAACTGGATACGGCGTTTCTGAATAAGCCGGTATCCGGCATGCCAAACGGCATCTGTTTTTCTCCCCTGGGAGAGGATACCTATTGCCTTGCGGTTCCTGACGACCATCCGTTGGCACAGAGAAATGAGATCGATCTTGCGGAGCTTTCGGATGCGCCCTTCATTTTCCACCAGACGGGGCAGGTGGCGGCAGAACTGTGCCGTAATGCCTGCCGGGAAGCCGGTTTTGAACCCAATGTTGTTTGCCGCAGCTCCAGTCCGACTACCACGCTTTATATGGTTCGTGGCGGTTTGGGGGTTGCATTGCTGCCTTCGGAGGAGTTTTGCGCCCGGAAATTGGATGGTATTGTGGAATTGAAGCTGCAACAGACCATAAAAAAGGAAGTGGGCATTGCATGGAGAAGGGATACATCGTCTCCTTTGATGGCGGCTGCTGTTAAATATGCAGAAGAATGGGCTGCATACGCATAATTTAAAACGGTGCTGCCGAAAGGCAGCACCGTGTCAGTCTGTCAAAATACTTGTTTTTTGACAGACTGACAGAGGTCAAAGAAGCCGCAAAGACAAGCAACTCGACCCCGAAGTGTATGTGGATACTCGAGAGGGGAGAGTTGCGCAGTAATGTCAAAACACCTTGTGTAGCGAGCGTTTCCGGCTGTATGTAAGTACGCATATGACGTTATGTAAACCTAAAATAAAGGAAGAAACCCACAAACATACAAAGCCTTGTGTTTTGACGGTTTGTGGGTTCTTTGACACTCTGAAACGGTGCTGCCGAAAGGCAGCACCGTTTGTGCTTTTATTTAGTGTAAGTAAAGCTTACGGGAGTGAAGATCTCGCCGGAGGCCACAGTGACTTCAACGGTGATGGTGTATGTGCCGGAAGCCAATGCTTCGATCGCAGGCTTGATCTCTTCTTCGTTTTCCAGCAGGCGGTAGGCTCTTGCCTTGCCTGTGCCTACATCGCCACGGTTGAAGGAGCGACGGTACAGACGGGTCTTGTTGCCGTTTGCGTCAGCAGCAAAGACCTTGATCAGACACATGGGGAAATTGCTCTGGAAGACACCGCCTAACAACTGCTCCATAGTAATACCGGCACCTGCAAAGTTGACCCAAGGCTTTTCGTAAGGAATCAGACCTGCTAACTCGGCAGTGGTGATGGGAATGTATGCCTTCTCCCACAACCAGTTGAAGGGTGCGTGGAAGTCGGTCTTGCCGCTGAAGTTATAGGTCAACTCGCCATCTTCTACCTTGCGGAAGTCTTTGCCCTTGCCTGCGGCCTGGTCCTGCAGAGTGATGTAGCTCTGCTCACCGTCGATCTTGCCGTTCTCGTCACGCACCACAACAGCGTCAATGGTGGACATCATTGTGTGCAGGGTAGTGGTGGAGGTAATGCCGTCGGCCAGTTGGATTTTGGCATAGCACTCAAACATCTTTTCCTGTCCGGTTTCGTCGCAAATGTTTCGTGTCGGATGATCTTTGTAAGTGGTGATGTCGGTGTTGTATTTGTAGTCACCGATGGGCAGAACGCCATACTTCTTGACCATATTGTAGTTGATGAACACACCGGTCAAGGAACGGCAAACAGCACTCCAACCCCACATCAGACTGCCTGCGCATGTGTTGCCCAGATATTCGTTGAGCCACTGACCGTCGCCATCTAAGGACAGTTCTCCTGTCTCCATATCATAGTACTCCAGCCAGGCGTACAGGTTGGTCTGACCATCAGCGTAGGGAAGTCCGCAGTAGATTTGTTCTGGGTTATGGAAATAGTTTTTGCCGCTGACAGCACCCTTTTTGTTGTAGCGGATCTCCTTGTTGGTGCTCCACTGAATGGTGACCATATCCCGCATAGCTTTCAGAGCTGTCTCACGAAGCTGACGGTTGGTGGGATTATCCAGCGCATAACAGGGACGCTGGGTCATAGGATTAGGTACTTTGAATGCCATAATTCATTCCTCCAAAACTTGCACGAAAACCCGCCGACTGTGCCGCCGGCGGCTCGTGTTAATAATTATTTCTTGTGCTCAAAAGAGAAGGGAGTGAACACTTCACCGTTGGGAGCAGTGGCTTCGCCGCGGATGGTGTATGTGCCGGAAGCCAGTTCCTCAAAAGCAGCTTCGATCAACAGGCGATCGTAGGAGAGCTTGTAGTTTCTGGCCTTGCCGTCCATAGCACCGGGTGCGCTGCCCTGAACATCCTTACGGTTGAAATAAACCTCAAACATATCGATCTCCTTGCCGTTCTCGTCGGTGGCGATCAGCTTGAACATACTCATAGGATAGTTACAGGTGACAACACCGCTGTACAGTTCGTCCACAGAAGCGATGGCTTCGTTGGAGAACTTGACCTCGGGTTTGGCGTAGGTCTCCAAACCCAGGAATTCAGCAGTGGTGACGGGGATGTAGGTTGCGTCAAACAGCGCCTTGAAGGTCATCTTCACAGCAATGGGGCCGGTGCGGCCGGTGTACTGATAGAGAACACCGTCTTCACCAGTGTGCTCAAAGAACTTTTCACCGGAGCCTGCAGCCTGGTCCTGCAGCATCACATAGCTCTGGATGGGATCAATAGTGCCATCTGCATTGCGGACAACAGTGGCATCCTCAATGAGCATCATAGTGTGCTCAGAGTTGGAGTTGGTGATGGCGTCTGCCATCTTTGCCTGAGCGTAGGATTCAAACATCACATCCAAACCATTCTCAGAGCAGACTTGAGCAGTGGAGTACTTTTCTGTTTTGAACTCGTCCAGGAACTCGGGGTTCTGGATCTTGTAAGAGCCAACGGGGAGGCAACCATACTTGGGTACCATACTGGTGTTGACATAGCGACCGGTGAGGGAGTCGCAAACGGTGGACCATGCCCACATAAGGCTACCGGCACAGGTGTTGCCCAAAATGCTGTTGAGCCACTGTCCGTCGCCTTCCATTGTCAGATGGCCGGTTTCCAAATCGTAGTACTCCAGCCACACGTACATATTGGTCTGACCGTCGGCATAGGGAAGACCGCAGTAGACGGTGTCGGGCTGATAGATGTAGTCCTTGTGGCTGACAGCGCCTTCTTTGTTATAATTGAAGCCGGCACTGACGCTCCACTGAATAGAGAGCATATCGTGCATAGCCTTTACAGCAGTTTCACGCAGTTCCTCAATGGTGGGGTTTTCGGAAACGGTGTACATCGGGCGTTCCTTAAGGGGTTCGGGGACGATGTAGCCGGTGTATTCGGTTTCGACGGGTTCGGTGGGGGTTTTGCTGGTTTCGCCACCGCAGGCAGTCATTCCAAGGACAGTTACCACGGCAAGCAGAAGGGCTAAAAGCTTCTTCATATTGTGTGTTCCTCCAATTAAATATTTGAATCCGCAGTACCGCATTCTACTGTAAATTATACAAGAGAAAGGGCGTCTTTGTCAAGGTTTTTCGCAGACGCGTACAGCATTAAAACAGCATAACAAACGCTGCAAGAATGATCATAAAGGCAAAGTTAAAGGCAGAGAACAGGGCAATGTAATAGCCGCTTTTTCCTTTGTTTTGCTTGGTGTATTCCCGGAATGTGATAAGACTGGCAAGAGAAGCGATCAGCGTGCCCACACCGCCGATATTTACGCCCAAAAGCAGTTCCCGGTAGTTTTCGGTGAACTGAGAAAGTAAAATAGCAGAGGGGACGTTGCTGATGACCTGGCAGGAGATGACGGAAAAAAGCAGGGTGCTTCTGTCCAAAAGCAGGGAAAAGAGCTGCTTCACCGCTTCAATGCGTGCCATATTGCCGGAGAAAATAAAGAAGAAGGCAAAGGTAAGAAGCAGGGGATAGTCCACCATTTTCAGTGCTTTGCGATCCATAAAAATAAGTACGCCGGGGATGATAATAAGTCCCAGATAATAAGGAATGCTGCGGAAAACAATGGCAATTGCCAGGGCAAACAAAAGCAGATATACCACAGTCCTTCCCACAGGCATTTTAATAGGCTTAGATGCCAACACCAGTGGCTCCGGTTTCACAAAAATGATGCAGCATAGTGTAATAAGCATAACCGACAATGCAAAGGGAGGTGCCATAATGGTCATAAATTCCGGCGTAGGGATCTCGAATTTTGTGTACAGATAAAGATTTTGGGGATTGCCGAAGGGGGTGAGCATACCACCCAGATTGGCGGCAATGTTTTGCATAATAAATGTAAAGGCCATATATTTGCTCTTTTCCGTAGTGGTGAGCACATAAAGCCCTAAGGGGAGAAAAGTCAAAAGTGCCATATCATTGGCAATGAGCATAGAACCGATGAAGGTGATGTACACAAGGGCAAGCACCGCCATACGGGTATTTCGAAAGATCTCCACGATCTTTTTTGCCAGCATATAGAAGAAATTGATGTTCTTTAAGGCACAGACCACCGCCAAAACACAGAAAAGGCAGGTCAGCGTTTTAAGATCAAAATATGACAAATATTCATTATCCGGAGGAATAAAAAAGCAGGTGATCAAGGCGGCGGCCATTGCTACCAGCATAACCACATTCTTTTTTACAAAACCGGAGAGATTCTCGGTTAGGTGCAGTTTGTCCATAAAAGCTCCTTACTGTTGTTTCGTTGGCAGTTCACTGTACAGGGCACTGCCAAGAATCAGAATTGTACCGATGATACCCCAAAGGGTGATTTCCTCCCGGAGGAAAAGTGCAGAAAGTAGCACAGCGATCACAGGGTCGAGATAGCTGAATACAGCAATACTTTGGGCGGAAAGGTCTTTTATAGAGCCAAAGTAAAGGGCATAGGCAAAACCGGTGTGGATAAGACCCACCACAAGAAGCAGCAAAAGACCGGTCAGATTTAAGGACAGAAGTGAATGGATGCCGCTGAAAAGAATATAAGGCAGGATCACTGCGGCAGCAATACCAATCTGTATGATCGTTTTTTCGTAGGCGGGAATGGGGGAGAGCTTTTTGTTCAGAACCATTACGGTGGCATAAAACAGGGCAGCACCTATGCCCATACCCACACCGGCAAGCTCAGACAGTGCAGGAAGACCGCCCTCCATCATACCGGAAACAAAAACGAGACCCAGCAGAGCTACGCCAATGCAGCAGAGCTTTTTTGCGGTCAGCCGTTCACCGATAAGCGGGGAAGCCAGCAGCAGAAACAACGGTGCAAGGTAGTAGCATACGGTGGCGGTGGCAACGGTGGTGTGGTTATAGCTTTCAAAAAGCAGAATCCAGTTGATGCCGATAGCAGCACCGGACAGGCAGAGAATGGGGAAATTTCGTTTAACTGCTGCTTTGTCAAAGCCCTTTTTGCCAAATAGTATGATAAAAAGCAGAAGCAAGACACCCAGTACACCACGAAAAAAAGCAATAGTGGCGGATGGTAGAGGAATAAATTTCACAAAAATACCCACAGTGCCAAAAATGCCCATAGCACTTAAAAATTTCAGTTTTGCCTGATTCATAAGACCCTCCCAAATGCACCGTATGACAATCACCTGACAAATAGTATCAAATTACGGGATATATGTCAAATGTTCTGTGGATTTTGTGCGTTGTGACAAAATATATAAAAATGCTTGACAGAATGAGTCTTGCGTGGTAGTATACTTGAAAATTGAATCGCTCAGATAGAGGCGCGGGTTTCATCAGTACTCTTTTGCAAGGCCAGGTAGCCGCAGAAGAGGAAAGGGGAAACCGCCGAAGCGCGGAAAATGCCTGAATTTTCCAAGCTGGGTCGTCAGAGAATATCTGCCGGACTGTCACAAACCTTTGTGAAGCGCTATCGAAGCAGTATGACACAGTATGGTTGTGTTTTTGTAACTGTATTGCATTTTACTGTTGGATCGCTGATCAAAGCGATCCAATTTTTTGTTTTGGGGAACAATTCAAAAAATGCCCCAGCCGTATGAACGGAAATTTTTCTAATAAGAAAGGAAAGAAACAAAATGAAGAAGATTATTGCAATGCTCCTTGCCGCTCTGATGGTGCTGTCTATGGCAGCCTGCGGCACCACAAACGCACCTGAAACTACACCCGCAGCTACCAACGACGCTGCAGATGCAACCGAAGGCACAGCAGAAGCAACACAAGGCGGTGCGATTCCCACCGGCGTTGAGGACGGTGTTCTGACCGTTGCTATGGAATGTGCATACGCTCCTTACAACTGGTCTCAGCCCGATGACAGTAACGGTGCTGTTCCCATTGTCAACGCTCCCGGCAACTACGCCAACGGTTATGACGTGATGATGGCAAAGAAGCTCTGCGCCGCCAACGGTTGGGAGCTGGAAGTTATGCAGCTGGATTGGGATTCTTTGGTTCCTGCTGTGCAGAATGGTACTGTGGACGCAGTCATCGCCGGTCAGTCTATGACTGCCGATCGTATGGAAATGGTCGACTTTGCAGGTCCTTACCTGTATGCAACAATCGTTTGCCTTGCTAAGAAGGGTACTGCACAGGCAGAGGCCAAGGGTATTTCTCAGCTCACCGGCAGCTGCACCAGCCAGATGGGTACGATTTGGTACGAGCTCTGCCTGCCCCAGATCAAGGGTGCTGAAATTCAGGCTGAGACAGAATCTGCACCTACTATGCTGATGGCTTTGAAGACCGGTGCTGTTGATTTCGTGTGTACCGATATGCCCACCGCACAGGGTGCCGTGGTGGCTTACCCGGATATGGTGATTCTGGACTTTGCCGGTACAGAGGATGACTTTGAGGTTTCCGACGAGGACATCAACATCGGCATCTCCATTATGAAGGGCAACACCCAGCTGAAGGAAGCTCTGAACAGCGTTCTGAACCAGATGAATGCTGAGGACTTCAACAATCTGATGGCAGACGCAATTGCGATTCAGCCCATCGAAGAATAAGAAACAGAAAGCAAGCCGAGGGATCTCCCTCGGCTTGCCATCGGTAAGGTGATAGTATGGATAAGCTAATTCAGCTTTTTGAGGATGTCACAAAGCTTTGGGCAAAGTATGGTGACTCCTATATAACCGGTATGCGCAATACCCTGATCCTTGCGGTGTCAGCTACGTTGATCGGTTGCATCATCGGTTTTATTTGCGGTATTCTCAATACGATCCCCCACAGCAAAAACGATCCGCTTATCAAGCGTTGTTTTCTGGCGCTGATTCGCGGTGTTGTCCGTGTCTATGTGGAGGTGTTCCGTGGCACACCTATGGTGCTGCAGGCGGTGTTTATTTTCTTTGGCTTGCCCTATTTTACGAACGATGCCGTTCAGTTCAAGGGTAACGAAGGTATTTGGCTGGCATCCTTGCTGGTGGTCTCCATCAATACCGGTGCGTATATGGCAGAGTCTGTTCGTGGTGGTATCATTTCTGTAGACCCCGGTCAAACAGAGGGCGCAAAAGCCATCGGTATGACCCACGTGCAAACAATGCTGCACGTAATTATGCCGCAGGCACTTCGCAACATCCTGCCTCAGATTGGCAATAACTTTATTATCAATCTGAAGGATACCTCTGTTATGTTTATTATCGGCTTTACAGAATTCTTTGCTGTGCATAAGTCGGTGGCCGGAGCAAGCTTTAAGTATTTCCCCTCTGCGGCCTTGGAAATGGTGGGCTATCTGTGTATGACGCTGATCGCTTCTTTCTTGCTGCGCTGGGTGGAGAAAAAGCTGGATGGCAACTCCAGCTATGAATTGGTGCAGGTAGACCCCTTGACCATGACAGCAGGCACGTATAACCATCCGCATAAGGGAAGTCCCTTTGATGAGAGAAGCAAGGAGGGTGAACGCTGATGAGTGAAATGATCTTGCAGGTCAACCACCTCTCCAAAGCCTTTGGAAAGCACGAGGTGCTGAAGGATATTGATTTTACTGTGAATAAGGGTGACGTGATCTCTGTGATTGGTGCATCCGGTTCCGGTAAGTCTACGTTGCTGCGTTGTATTAACCTTTTGGAAACCCCTAGCTCCGGTGAGATCCTATACCGCGGTACCAATGTGGCAAACAGAAGGGTGAAGGCGCACGAATACCGTAGCCACGTGGGTATGGTGTTCCAATCCTTTAACCTGTTTAATAATCTGACAGTGCTGCAGAATTGTATGATCGGTCAGGTCAAGGTGCTGAAGAAGAGTAAGGCGGAGGCAAAGGAAGCGGCAATGTACTATCTGGATAAGGTAGGTATGGCGCCTTATATCAACGCCAAGCCCCGGCAGATATCCGGCGGACAGAAGCAGCGTGTGGCCATTGCCCGTGCACTGGCGATGAACCCCGAGGTGTTGCTTTTTGATGAGCCCACCTCCGCACTTGACCCCGAAATGGTGGGTGAGGTGCTGACGGTTATGAAGAACCTTGCGCAGGAGGGTATGACTATGCTGGTGGTTACTCACGAGATGGCATTCGCCCGGGACGTAAGCAACCGTGTTGTTTTTATGGCTGATGGCGTGATCTGCGAGCAGGGTGCACCGGAGGAGGTCTTCGGAAATCCTCAGAAACAGGAAACAAAAGAGTTCCTTACCCGTTTTCTTAGCAAGTAAATAACAAGGCGGTCGGTTTTTTAAAAGAAACCGACCGCTTTACTTTAGCTTTCTCTGACCACTTTGCCCTCAAGAAT
This sequence comes from Faecousia sp., assembly GCA_045651005.1. Classification (GTDB taxonomy): domain Bacteria; phylum Bacillota; class Clostridia; order Oscillospirales; family Oscillospiraceae; genus Faecousia. Next base: position 7,643 of record JAZRRS010000115.1, on the reverse strand, counting down.
AACGGTTTTGATGTTCATTTTGTAATCCGTGATCACCAGATCCGCACGCAAGCCTTCCCGGATCTCACCACGATCAGTCAGCCCCACCACCTTAGCAGGCGTGTAGGAAGCAGCTTTAAAGGCATCTACAATAGAGGCACCGGTGTGCTTCATCCAGTTGCGGCAAGCGGTATTTAATGTCAGCTTAGAACCGGAGATGTCAATGCCACCGCTGGCCATATATGTGAAGTTCAGATCGGTGACGTGTTCCAGTCCGGGAGGTATGATGGTGGGGTGATCGGTGTGGTCGGAGATCAAAATGATCTTGTCGGCGGCCTTGATCTTACGGATCAGACGTTGCATATAAGGCGCTACGTGGATGCCCATGCTGTCGGAGATGATTTCCGCATAGATGGCGTCGTTATAGTTGACACACTCGTCTACACAGACACCACGGCACTCGGGATACTTGGGCAGATCACCGGTAGCGTTGGTGTGGTGTGTGCCGATGCACAGACCGTAGGGGATCAGCGCTTCGATCTCCTGGGGAGAGGCTTCACTGTGGCCTACGGTAAACCTCAGATCGGGAATCGCAGCTTTGGCAGCTTTGACGAAATCCAGAATGCCCTCACGTTCAGGGCCCAAAGCCCAAACACGGATGAGGTCTTTGCCCTCTTCGATTACAGGCAGGTAATCAGCAGGGTCAATAGGCTTGTTCCAAGGATTCAGATGGCTGTTGGAGCCAAATTTGGGGTTAATGTAAGGGCCTTCCATATAGATACCGGCAATGTTGACACCATCGGGATCTTTCGCAGCTTCGCGAATACGAGGGATGTACTCCAGGTATTCGGGGGCGGTGGAGTTGTAGCCAAGGGTGGGTAAAACGGAGGTCGTACCGGCGGTCAGATGGAAGCGAGCAGCTCGCAGAGGATCCAGCTGGAAACGAATCTCGTCGCCGGAATGGCAGTGGATGTCCACAAAACCGGGTCCTACATAAGCCCCCTGTGCGTCAATAATTTTGCAGTCTTCGGGAATGGACGTGGTGCGCATTTCACCGTAGCCGGCGATCTTGCCGTCTTCAATGAACAAAACGGCTTCGGGGATCAGGTGATCTCGCATAACCAGTTCCGCGTTGATAATGGCAGTCATCTCAGATAACCTCCTGTTACGATATATATTTTTATAATAGCATAATTTTTCTGAACAGGATAGATAGTTTGTGGGTATTTGTCAAAAAGAAAAGTGTATGGGGAGTGAAAAAAGGCTTGACTTTTTAGAAGGATATGCTATAATACATTAGCATCGTATGGAGGCTTAGCTCAGCTGGTTAGAGCGCATGCTTCACACGCATGAGGTCACTGGTTCGAGTCCAGTAGTCTCCACCATACATGAAAAATCCGAACTACTTCACGATAGGAAGTGCGTTCGGATTTTTTGTTTATATCAAAGACATTACATATTGATGCCAAAGCTCAGAGGATTTACCCATCCTCTGGGCTTTTTTGCTACCAGTCCATATTAAGTTGGTTGTCAATATCGAACAACATTCTATCGATTTCCCATAGTGCCGATTCCGGGGTGTCTATATTTTCGGTGTAGCGTTCCGTATCAATAGGAATTGCAAGACCGCTTCGTACAAACATCATAGGAATTTGGAAATTGTTGTCCAGTGCCTCCCAAAACTTACTAAACACATCCTTAGCATCTTCGTATAGATCATAGGAGATATAATCTTTCTTGCCGTTAATGAAACCCTTTAGATACTCTTTGCCAACAAACATCGGAAGCCTTCCAAAGCCTGGGATCTGAACATATGCCATCATCTCACGAGAAAAACCGCCGTGGGCATTATGGTTCCTGTAGATCTCCTTAATCCGGCGAAGTTCGTTCACAACCGTCACCGGCATTTCACTTCCAAAAATACTTTGAATTTTGGTCATCCAATCCCATTTGGTGTTCCGAATGTAGCCCTTGTAGTACGATTTTTGAGGTTCCACGTTACAAACAAACGGATAAAGTAAGGTTAACACATGTTCTAACGCTGCAAAAAAGGTATCAATATAAGCCTCGATATCATAAATAATTTCTTTATGAAGAGTTCGAAGATAATCCGACCCTTTCTGGCGTATATGAGTGCACCCGTGTTCGTCTTTTGTAATATCGTACTTTCCCCGGCATTTGGCTTGGATGATTGTTGCCTTCCGTTGAAGGTTTTCTATTTTCTTTTCATAAAACGCTAACTTGTTAAAATAATCTGGCGTTTCGTTCTTCATTGAAAACTCGTTATCAGCCAGAGCTTTTTCACCGATTAGCATAAACAACTCCTCTAGGAGGGAACGTACTTTCTTAAAAATCAAGATAAGTTCCGCTTTGTATCGCTTGTCGATTGAGAGGTCATAGCTCATTTTGAAATGACCAACGGTAGCGAATGTTCCCTTATAAGAGAATTCGATAATGTAGTTGACTTTTTCAAAAATTCTGTATCGGACATCAAACCCTAAAATAATATCAAAGCAATATGCCAAAAGGTTAGGGTCGAGCGGATTTTCGAAAAGGTCAATGTTCTCCCGAACACTGTCATCACGCTCAGTTTCCTCTGTAACAACAGTAATATCCTTTAGCAAATCCTTTATTTCCGCGGTAATAGACTCAATACTCATCACAATACCTCCAAGAAAAAGCCGCCGCAGGTAAATTGCGGCGGCTTGGCGGGGCGTAGAGGATTTGAACCTCTTCTGGCGTAAAATGCTGAACCGGTATATTGATACAGCTGCTGCATTAGAGCGGTCCGGCTTAGGCCACCCCACTTACGCCATTACCCACCATTGCCAATACATTCTTCATCACATCATCCTCCTTAATTAGTTCTAACACAGCCTGAATAAAGTCAAGCGATGATTTGAACACGGAGAGCCACGCGACTGGAGTTCCTTCTGCAACAGCTAACAATACACTGATCACAACCTATTATAGGCGCTTCGAGCACCTATGCCAATTATATAACATGTGGGCTATATCTGCAAGCACAACATAATAGTCCCTCTGGATTTTAGTTCAGATTATCGAAAAGGCAAGTTATCATTCCTATGGAAAAAGAAAAAAGATTGGTGTATAATATCAAAGGATAGGGGTTAATTACATGTTGTGCTTGAAAAGGAGATGTGTATGGACGTAGAATCTTTCCTTATAGAAATGGCGGGATCTGAAGCGTATCAAAAAATTGCATATAAGCGGCTATCGATTGGGATGCTCATTGGACTATATTACTTGATGAAACCCGAAAAAGGCTGTATAGACCCATTCATGATACCCTTTAGGGATTTTGTCAAGGCGCAAATGTACGATAAGAAAATAGACCTTGACACTTTGCTGAAATATATGATTGATAATGATCAGGCTCAATCCTCTGTTTTTTTAGCAGCAACACTTTTTAAAAGAAAAAGCACATTATCTGAGAATGAATTCTTTAACGCAATTGCTAAACACAAAATAATCACACCTTTTGTTGAGACAGTAGATTTGGATATTCTCGCATTGATTGTTGTTTCGTTTGTCTGCGATAACTTATATGATCGCAAACTTGATATCAGAGAGATTGTAAAAAAAGAGGAGTTTATTTATCCCATAAATCAATATTGTTTAACCAAGGTCAACGGAGCAACCTTTAAAAGGGATGGATTAGTCTTTGATGGAAAAGGCTACTTTTACAATGTTTTTACAAACAAAACATTATTAGATCAATATGACAAAATGGTTGGCTTTGCCAAAATCATTCATGACAATACTAGCAATTGTGATATACTGTATCGTATTGACGAAAGACTCTCTGTGCCAGCAGACGAGTATTATGACTATACCGGTGTTGGGTACGCAAGATATCGTGGTCCTCGATTTGATTTCAAGAAATGTAATCTCGACGGAGAAAAAACCATTATTGTTCATTACAACGAGAAAACATTAGACAAATTGCTTATGGTAATTAAGCAGAAGATAGATCAGAACACTAACGAGTCCTTTTGGCATATCGAGATCGAAACATTACCTTATAGAGATACGGATCGTGGTTACGTTATTACAACCTTTTTACATGGAATGTATTATCCTGATAAAAATGTATTTACCCACATTGACTACACAAAGAACCAATATAATGGCGATATATATTTACGGAAATATGCCGATAGCCAGAACGGAATGACGATCGATCAGTATACAGAGTCTAGAAATTTACATTATAAAATTTGGTGTATAGAGAATGGGGAGTTTAGCAAGGAAACCTGGTACAAGCTTATGATGGTATCGTTGGAAGAAAAATACCAAAGCTTACTAAATGAAATGCTATCTTAATCAACAGAAAATACAGCCTGTTTTGCCCAGAGGATTTAACTGTCCTCTGGGTTTTCTTTTTGCTTTATCCATACATTTGAAACGACAGTGCTTTCTTCCTAAAATTAAGGCAGAAATAAAACACAAGGAGGAAATGCGTATGCAAACAACTTTTGAAAAAACGGGTGGCACATACCGACAAGAGGGTAATTACCTATTACCGAATATCAAAGTGCCAGAGATTCCGCAAATCGGTACTTGGGGTGAGAGAAGACGAAGGTATCTGCGTAAGCATCAAAAAGCACTTTACACTGCGATGATGCTCAGCGACGCACTTAACATCCATCTTCAGGAAGTGGACCGTAGCGCTATCCAAATGTACGATCACTTAACCTTACTATTAGCAAATCAGGAGGGTATCACAGAACAACTAAAAGCAACGGATCAAGTGGAATGGATACAGCAGATGAACAATATTTGCAATTGTGTTACTGAGCTTGTGAATCAGGAACTGATTTATGTATGAAGCACACTAAATGTCTAAGGTAAAATGCAATAAATGAAAGGCAGGGTAACTATGGTTACCCTGCCTGACAAACTGAGATTGATATCGTATTTATTAAAATAGCATTATTGGTCGTCGTCGGAATCAGATACGATCTCATCAGATGATTTATCTTTAAACCCAAGAATTTTAAATTGGATACTCGTTCTAAACAGAAGGAGTGTGTTGGCAATAATACTTTTCAGTTCGTAGATAGTCCTAATAGAGTAAAGAAAATAAACAAAAAGCAGAAAACCCGCAATAGCTTCGTTAAGCATGTGGTTATTTGTTAATACATAATACTTTGGCATGCACTCTAATAACAACTTACATGTTAACGACAAAAGAATTGCTACAAAATAAATTAGCAAGGCCGCTTCATAGTATCTAGTGCTAGCTTGTAAATAACTAGATTTATTATGATAGTCAATCCGCAGTAGACGTTCTACATAGCTATCACTAAGAAATGCTAACAAGATTGAGTACACTGCAAAGATGCACCCAAAAATAGCAATTTGAACATCCATTAAGATTCCGCAGATGTTTTGAGATAAGGAAACCGTTTCTTCGGACGTTGCCAAAATGAAGCTAAGAGCTAACGACAACATAATTGAAAAGACGGCACCAAACCAGTTCTTTCTATTAGGAAGAAGTTCTGTACAAATAGAGTCCCATATCTGTTTCCATACGGAACGTTCTTCAGTGAACGCATTGGCAGCAGACGAATAATCAAAATCCTGCTTATCCATATACAGCTCCTTTCCTCTCTAGCATTGTCATTGACCCATGAGCTTTTTGATGGTGTTAATCATTCGATTATATATGCTAAGATTTTCAGGGCTGGTTACTGTAACGGTATGATCTTTTTTTGCCTGTGCAACCAAGTACAGATCTCCTGATGCGTTTAAGTTGCCATTATATTCAACTTTTGTTGTGGAAGAAAATGCGCCTTCTTTTATACGCCGCTTCTCGCCATCGGAATCTGTTACCTGCAATGTTGCAACGGCCATGCCACCTGTTGCTTCAAGGACATCCTTGATGCCTTGCTTAGAGCCAGGAGAGTTGAATACCAAATTTCCGGTTTTACTACCAACTTTTTGCATATCCTGTTTCATTACCTGTGCAAGAGGCATGGGATCTAAGTCGTTGTTAAGAGGGAAGAATCTAAGCTTAAGCCAGTTAACTTTATTCACATCTTTTAGTACTTGATCAATGCTATCTTTCAAAGGTATATCAACGATATGAACAATGGCGAGCGGAAGCTTGTTTTCTTTTGGGCGATTACTATTGGCTTCGCGGATGTACTTTGTGAGTATTTCACGAACGGTCTTCTGGAAACTACGAATGTCAGGGCTATTCGTTTCGTTACGAACTAATACCATTCTGTGGTTTTTCAGAAAAATAATAAAACGTGAGTAGGGTGCGGTGGGGACATCAGCCGGAGAACTGACCAAAACGCCATCTGTTACGGTCGTAATAACTTTATATTCAGTGGATTTGATGTAGTTGCCAACTAATACATACTCGTTGTCAATTTCCTTGATTTTGACATCATCAAACGAATAGAAGGGTATTTCTCCCTTTTTGCCACGAATTAGACCGCTAGTAAACGCAGGGAAAATAATGTCCTCAAGGTGTTCAAGCATAGGCAAATCGTTTTCACCAAAAGTAATGTTGAAATTTGCAAATTGCATGTTTTTTTCGTCCATGGAAATTGCCTTCTTTCTCTAATCTGTTTTGGATACTGTTCAAATTATATCATATGTTTTTGGCAATGGCAACATATCGATTCTTTTGCGTTTGACATGGTTAGGCGGGTATTGATATTAGGTAAATATTGAATAAAACATCAATTCTTTTGTTGAGTTTTGCTGTGTTGTATCGGCTATGCAAAAAAGATACGCAATACTTAAAGTATAAACCGAGTCAAATAATGCTTTTCAGTACGCAATCCTAAAGTAATTCAAATAAGCCTTAAAGCGATCCTGGGCGGTGAGGCAGGTGTCCATGAGGAAACCTTTTTCTCGATCCCATTCTTTGAGACCGCGGTAGTAGAACAGTTTCAGATTGTCCTCGATAATGAAGGGGACGATATTGTTCTTCAGGCACTCCTTGAAGAGGATCAGGCGGCCTACGCGGCCATTTCCGTCCTGGAAGGGATGGATGCGTTCAAATGCTACATGGAAGGCTACGATGTCCTCAAAGGTCTTAGCGGGTAATGCATTATAGTCTGCCAGCAACTTGCGTATCTCACCGGCAACATCTTCGGGGAGTGTGGTGTCATTGCCGCCCACCTCATTGGGCAGTTTCTTGTAATCGCCCACAGCGAACCAATCCTTGCGGCTGTCGCTGGTGCCGGTCTTCAGCACAAAATGCAGCTCTTTGATAAACTTCTCTGTTAAGGCAGAGCCAGCCTGGTCTATCACCATATCGATGCAGCGGAAGTGGTTGGATGTTTCAATCACATCATCCACATTCACAGACTCATTCTCAAAGCCAATGGTGTTGGTCTCAAAGATGTATCGAGTCTGGTCATGGGTAAGGCGGCTGCCCTCAATATGGTTAGAGTTATAGGTCAGATCGATCTGAATCTTATGATAGATACCGCCGGTCATCTTAGCTGCCTTCTGCTCTCGCACAATCTGCAGCAAAGTGAACTGCCCCAATTTGTGCGGACAGTACAAAAACACCCCCATGTAGGAAATATTTAATTCAAGTGGAGTGGCGTAGCGTAAGCGGCGCCACTCCTGTTTTTGTTTGGATACGTTCATTGTTGTAAAAGTAGATGTAGTCA
>JAZRRS010000114.1:0-15929 GCA_045651005.1 Faecousia sp. | reverse complement strand
GTACTATTACTCGCACTATTATAACTCCTATTCCCCGCTAAAGAGAAGAAAGGCATATTCCAAGGTTATAGAGAGTTTCACCCCTGCTTTTAAGAAAGGCACGGATGTATGGAGGATATTTAATCGCATTCTTGATATTGTTTACTCTACTGTAATTAAAATTCTGCGTGGTGAAATTCCGGATAACGATGAAACGGCAGAGGATGTTTTTAGGGTGCTTTATTCGGCCCTTGAACCGTTCCTTGTTTGGAGTAAAAGCAAAACAACAAAAACTGTTTTGGAAAATCAAAAAGAGGAAAGCAATATTTTAGATACGGATGAGGAGCGTGATTCTCAAATATGAAGAAAGCGCTGAGCATAATTTGCCTATCGAATTAAAAGAGATGAAACTATGAAACCTGAAAACAATACAAATGCTGATTTCTGTGTATGCTGCGGCGAACTAGTTCCGGAAGGCCGTATGGTCTGTCTCTCCTGTGAGATGAATTGGAAACCGGTTGCTCCGTCCACACAGATCAAACCGGTGAAGAAATTAAAGAAACTATTTGGCTTTTCAAAGGAGCGCAGAAATGAACCCTGAACTTGATCCATTCACAAATGTGCTCCTAGCAATCGTAATTGCGTTCTTTGCAGTTCTGATCCTGGTTGGCCTAACAATGAAGATAAATGAGTTCAGCCACGAGCTAGATTATCTAAACCGGGAAATTGCACGGACTGAGGGCGCAGAACGCGAACATTGGAAACGTGAAAAACGGCGCCTCTGGCTATCACTTCTGCCTTTCTTCCGCAGATAGGTACACTTCGGAATCAAACCGCTTCCAAACATCTTTATATTAGGTAGGTTTAACAAAATGCGTTCACATGAATACAGAATCCACTTTACCGACGGAAATGTGATTACCGTAACCGAGCCGAAATCAGAACCGGCTGAAACTCAGTTACATAATCGCTTTGTAAATAGCAAGCCTGATGATGTTCTCATCGTTGGAACACAGCATACAAGGCGTGCCTTCATTCCGGTCCGAAATATTCTTTACATTTCTACCGATGCGGTAGATTAACAAACTGCGCCCCTAAACAACGCGCATACCTGCTCCGGCAGGAAGGAGGAATGAAGAATGAAAAACAGATCAAAAAAGATATTGAACTCATTAACAACGATCATTGTCGTTATGGTCGTGATACTCGCCATCATGCTTGTTGGTGTGAGGCTGTTCGGCCTGCAAGTTTACTCCGTACGCTCCGGGTCTATGGAACCTGAATATCCAGTAGGTTCTCTGATCTATGTCAAGGCAGTTGACTACAAAGAGCTTAAGGTTGGGGATCCCATTACTTTTCTCCTCGACAAGGACACCGTTGTAACCCACCGTATTATCGAGGTCTTGGTTGACGAGGAAGATCCTAATACAATCAGATACTTCACGCAAGGCGATGCGAACGGGATCCCGGATGCAAAGTCCGTACATTATAAAAATATAATTGGCACTCCGGTGTTCATAATTCCCTATATGGGTTATGTTTCCAATTACATTCAGAACCCACCGGGCATGTATGTTGCCATTTCTGCAGGTGCAATTTTGCTGATGCTTGTATTTCTTCCGGATTTATTTACGGATGACAAGAAAAAGCAGCCTGCACACGAGAAGGAAGAACCTTCTCACCATTCCTGAGGGCAATGCCGCAAGGCTCCCTATATATTTTAAGGAGGTTTTCATATGAAAACAAAAAGCAAAGCTTTGCTCCTGGCACTCTGTGCGGTATTGCTTGTTGCCGCATCTGTGCTTGGAACAATGGCCTACCTGACCGACACTAAAACTGTCACGAATACATTCACAGTCGGTGAGGATGTCACCATCAAGCTGGACGAGGCCAAAACCGATGAAAACGGTGTTGAAGTCACTCCTGAGGAGCGCGTTACTGGGAACAAGTACAAGCTGCTGCCCGGTCACACCTATGCCAAGGATCCTACTGTCCAGGTGACGGGTGAGGACTGCTATGTCTTCGTTACCGTTACCAACGGTATTTCCGACATCGAGGCTACCGGCGATACCACCATCGCTGCTCAGATGGTCAAGAACGGCTGGGTGGCTGTTGAAGGTTACACTGGCCTGTATATCTACGATGTCAGCGAAAACGCTGATAAGACTGTTGTCGCCAAGACCACTGATCTGGTTGTCTTTGAGGCCTTCACCGTTAAGTATGATGCAGACCACGACGATCTGGATGCTGTGAAGGATGCACAGATCGTCATTAAGGCCTATGCGGTTCAGAAGGACGGCTTTGAGAACGAAACTCCCGCTGACATCTGGGCCACTGTTTTTACCACTCAGGAGGGCTGATCCTTACTATGTTTTCATCAGATGCTGAATCCGTGTTCCTACATCTGTTGAAATAACCATGAATCACGAAGAAAGGAGGATACTCAAATGAAAAGAGGAAAGTACGAGGTACCTTGTGCGCCCAAGCATCATACCTCGAAGAAGGGATTAGCTATGCTGCTCTCCCTCGTGCTTTTGATGGGTTGCGTTGCCGGTGGAACCCTTGCTTGGTTGACTGCCGAATCCGGAGAAGTCAAGAACGTGTTCACTACTAGCGATATCGGCATAACTTTATCAGAAAGTAAGAATCTGGATCTCAAAATGATCCCGGGCTGGACAATTACAAAGGATCCCAAGGCCACGGTTACCGCTGGCAGCGAGGATTGCTGGCTGTTCGTTAAGATCTCCGAATCCACCAATCCTGATCTGGATTCCTATATCAGCTATGCGATTGCTGATGGGTGGGACACCATTTCTGATGAAAATACAAATGGTGAAATCGTCATTGCCCGCAAGGTATATAAGAATGATTCGGCCAAGGAATTCCCCATCATCGGTTACATCGATACCAAAGGAACGGCTGAGACAACTGATGATGCATTTGTTGCCAATAAGGTTTTGGTAAAGGACACTGTAACTAAGGATATGATGAATGCCTTTGATACAAATAAGGATGGCAGTCTGTCTGACGAAGAGCAGAAGGCTTTACCCACCTTGACCTTCACTGCTTATGCCCATCAGCTGTACAAAACAAACGGTCAGGAATTCGGGGCTACTGATGCATGGTATAACCTGAATCCCAGCAATAACTAATTGTTACTTGAAAAGTTTAGTCTTGCATAAAACAAAACGAAATTCAAACCGAAAGGATAAACGACCATGAAGAAGAAAATTCTTGCTATGTGTCTGTGTGTCGCCATGCTGGCTATCGCCATTGCCGGCGCAACACTGGCATACTTCACCGATACCGACGCCGAGACTAATGTTTTCGTCGTTGGCAATGTTGATATTGATTTGATCGAATCTCAGTTGCACCGTGTTAATGCTGGTGTTCCCAATGGTCAGACCAGCACTTCTCCCTTGTGGAGCAATGTTGAAATGAACGGCACAGCCGCTGGTTATAAGTATGACGAAGACGGTTTCTGGACCGGTGCATGTTACACCGATGATCAGATTAAGGCAGACGCTGAGATCTATCAAAGCGAGTATTTGGATGATGCCAACATTGCTCCTGGCACCGGCTACCACAAGATGCCCTATGTTATCAACACCGGCAAGAACGATGCGTACATCCGCATCCGTGTGATCATTCACAAGGATCTGGACTGCTTGCTGGACGATTCCATGTACACCGGTACCGCAATGTCCAGCGGCGAGTTCACCTATGAAAAGGTCCTGAACGGCGACTTCTACGAGTACACCTTCACCCGTGTGAATCCTCTAGCATCCGGCGAAATGACCTTCTGGAATGTCTGGGGCAGCATCACCATGGACAAGGATGTTACCAACGAAGACATTACCACTGCTGTCAACGCAGGTCTGATCAACGGCGCAACCGGCGAATTTAACATCGTTGTTGAAGCCGATGGTATTCAGTCTGCCAGCTTTGCTGATGCAACTGCTGCCTGGGCCGCTTTCGACGCCCAGTAATCTACCTCTTTTCAGTCTGCCCCCCTTTTCAGTCTTGTGGGGGGCAGGCCATATGAGAGTACCCGAAGGCAAGTCCTTCGGATATTCTCATATGGCATGTAAAGATCTATTGATTCCTTTTTATACTATTCTCACCGAGGTGTTATTAATGAAGAAGAAACTATGTGTGGTAGCCCTATTGGTTATCTGCCTGGCCATTGCTGCCTATGGCACTTCTGCATATTTTACGCATGAAGAAACCGCAACCAATGTGATCACATCCGGCAGTATCAAGGTAGAGCTGCAGGAATGGTCAGATACCGGCAACGGGCTGGTGCAATTCGAAGATATTGACGGTGTGCTGCCAGGAATGGAAGTTTCAAAGATCGTTCAGGTTAAGAACATTGGCGAACAGGCTGCATGGGTCCGCGTATCTGCAGATAAGACCATTCATCTTGCCGAAGGTGTCGATGGTGATGTGGATCTTTCCCTACTTTCCTATGACCTAAACACCGCTTTTTGGACTGAAAAGGATGGTTTTTACTATTATAACACCATTCTTCAGCCAAATGAAGTGAGTGAACCATTGTTTACGAAAGTAATTTTCTCCACAACAATGAGCAACATGTATCAGAACAGCAAGGCAGTTATTGATGTAACTGCACAGGCCACACAGGTGGCCAATAATGGCACCTGCGCATTGGATGCCGCAGGCTGGCCTGAGAAATAAGGAAGGAGACTGAAAACGATGAAAAAAAGAGTCATATCCCTGTTTTTAGCCATCCTGATGGTCTTGAGCATTTTTCCTGCCCCCACCTTCGCGGTGGATGAGGAAACCATGTCCAATAGTGTCGTGGGATGTACGGCCACATTTAATACGTCCTCCGTTTGGTTGTACACCGCACCCGGTGTGATGTCTCAGATTATTAATACATCCTTTATTCCTCATGTTGTGATCACTGCGGTGGAGGGAGAATACTACCGTATTGATGCAGCCGAGGGCTACACCTGGCCGGAGGGATACGAGGGTGCCCACTATGTTAAATCCGTCTATCTGACCTTGGATAAGCCTGAAACAGCTATCGTAGATAAAAACGGGAATATCATTAATTCTCTTACCATGGGCCAGTACGACAAACCAGAACTGACCGCAAACGCGCCTTTTTCCACTGCTGACGTAGATTACCAGTGGCAGATCGAGTACGAAGAGGGCAAGTGGGTCGACATCTACGGCGAAGACTCTAAAACAGTGAAGCTGTCTTACGGTGTGGTCGCAACATTGCTCGGCGATGATGGTAAGGTGGATATCCGCTGCAAGACAACTACCGGCACACAGGTTGTATACAGCCAGCCTATCACCGTTACAATTGAAATGTATCAGCCTGAGACACCCGATATCGTGGTTTCCGATAGCTTTATCACCTCTTCCGGCGAGACCGTAACCGTAACTGTTGCAGGCGCTTTGCCTGAGGATGCATCTGTTCAGTTAGGACAGACCGATTCCACAGGTGTGGATGTAAAACCCGGCGAAACAGTTGTGGCGGCATTGGATATCTCCATCAAGAATGCTGACGGTAGCGAGTGGCAGCCTGAGTCCGGTGAGATCGTTACTGTAACTTTGGAAGCATCTAAGATTGGCCTCAAAAACGACGATGAATTCGTGGTATACCACTTCCATAATGATGAAGTCAAAGTGCTTGGCTCCTATAAGGTGGTCAATGACACCGTCAGCTTTAAAGTAGACGGCTTCTCCAAGTTTGTGTTCGCACTGGCAGAGCAGACGCTATTTACCGATGATCTGCAGAGTGATATTGGAAAGACTGCTACCATTAACGATATGTATGATTACTTCTCCGCCGTTGCGGATCCCACCGTCGAGGAGCAGAAGATTGCCGTCGAGGGCAAGGATTATCCTGCCGGCATCGAGATTACCATTACTGATGTCTATGTTTCCGGCACCTATCCCTACAATATTTATTACAAGGTCGAAGTCACGAACGCTGAGCAGCTATGCGATTTCCTGATTGAGTATCCCTGGATTTACCAGGGTCAACAGGACGAGGATTCTAGTCTTGCCACGCTGATCTTGCAGGAGACTCCCGAAGAACCCGAAGAACCTGCCGAGCCCTCTTGCGGTATCACCGTTGATGGCGCTGCGGTTTCTGAAGTTGAAGTTTCCATTGAAGATAAGGTAACAGTAACTGCCACACCCACAAATGTCGATGCGGCAGTGATCACCTATCAGTGGCAGATCCTCATTCCCGCCGCCGATATGTGGGTCAATATCTCCGGTCAGACAACTGCGGACTGCACGATCAACTATGGCATGGTAGCCAACCGCCTTGATGCTGACGACATGGCGAAGATCCGCTGCGTCGCCACAGTTGACGGCGTTGAAATTCCCAGTGAGCCTATCGCCGTGAACATTGCCAGTGTTGCTTCCTACTCCATGCGCAGCCTCACTCGCTCCACATCTTCGAGCAGCTCCTATGCCGTTGTTCCTTTGGCTGATGAAACGGGAAATCCCGGTATGACTAAGCACACTGTTACCGTGTATTACTATGTCGGCGACAGTACTGTGATGCACCGCGAAGTGTACACCATGCAATTCGGTGTAAATGAAGAAGCCAAGACCACTTCTTTCCCAATCCCTGAGAGAGAAGGCTATACAGCCTACTATTTCGGCACCAATGCCAATATTGGGAAGGAAAATGGTACGGAGTACATAGATGAGGAATACACGCTGGAAAACTTTAAGCCCACATCCGATATGTCTCTGTATGTGCGCTACTATCCGAATGAAGATACGAAGTATACGGTAGAACACTATGTTCAGAATATCTATGATGACGGTTGGACTCTAGTTAAAACAGAAGCACGCGAAGGTACTACCGACACATATATTCCTGCTTTTGACCAGAATTACGGGAACAACACTTTGGCTTTGAACTGGGAATCAGCAGGTTTCTATGCGACCCCCTATAAGCGCGATACCATTGCCGCAAGCGGCAATACGGTCGTAAAGGTCTATTACGAGCGTTATATGTATCTGTTAATGTTTGACCTCGGTGAAGATGGTATGGGTGTAGATCCGATTTACGCCCGCGTTGGGGTCGAATATGAAGTTGCAAACGAGCCCACTCGCCGTGGTTACATCTTCAATGGATGGCAGCTGGAAGACGGTTCCACAATGCCTAAGGATCCTAAGCCTTATGTGTTTGAAATCCCTGCAAAAGATACAACGGTTAAGGCAGTTTGGAGAGAGAGCAATACAACTTACACTGTCGTATACTGGAAGGAAAATGCGGATCCGGATAAGGATAAAAATGGCGAGATCGTCAGGGATGCCAACGGTGATCCTGTATACAGCTATTCTTACTGGGCACACGATGAGGTGGATTCCTTCACCGGTGCAGTTGTAAGCGGCTCGAACAATATCGTCGCTGCTACCGATGTTACCCAGACCGAAGCCCAATACTTTACCTTTAACAATGTTGCAACGGATAAAAATGTTGTTGTTAAGGGTAACGGCTCTACTGTTGTCAATGTCTATTATCTAAGAAATTACTATGAGATTTATTTCTATGGTCATGGATCAAATAATAGTAACGCGCCCACCGAATGCGCTGTAACACCCCATACCCACAGGGACGGAACCTGCGAAACCTATCCCATTTGCGCACAGAAGGAACATGAGCATGATGAGGCCTGTACACAATTGGGTTTGACCTGCGGTACGACGCTGCATGCCCATGAAAATGCGTGCTGTACCAAAGAGGTGCATGCAACGCATACATCGGCTTGCTGTACCAAAACTGTCCATGCCAATCATACTACCCGTTGTTATAACAATGTTAACACAAATCAAAATGTGAGCAATGATGATCGGCAAGGTGCTCCTGCAAATCCTGTCGACGGACAAGTTTACAAACGTGGTAACCGCAATCGTATTATTTATATTAACGGAATCTGGTATAGGTATAGTGGTAATGAAGCCTCTGGAACGGTAGTCCAGCCGAATAATAACTGCCCGGGTATTCATACACATGGCGACGGAAACTGTACCTGCGCTAAGGCAATTCACACCCACGATGACGGAACTTGTAGCTATAATGATGCGGAGCACCGGGAACACACCGATGCCTGTTATGAGTGGGAGTGCGGTACATCTGTTTCCCATGTGCACACCGATGCTTGCTACAGCGCTTGCACCAAGGCTGCGCATACCCATGGATCGACTTGTACGAATGGAAGCTCGAATAATCGTACGAGACGTCTCCTGAAAATCATCCGAGCCAAGTATGATGCGGATATATCCAAAGAATGGCCTGTTGCAAACGATAGTATTCCTGGATTGGCTGGATTTGCTTATTGGTCAGGCAATGATTCTTTACAGCAAAGTTCCCGTGTTGTAACCATGAACAGCAGTTGGGCAAAGACAACAACGGTCAAAGTTAATGCAAATTATAGTAGCACAAAATATCAATTGAATTATTGGTTTGAAGACTTTGACCAAACATCCAC
The DNA here is from genome assembly GCA_045651005.1 of Faecousia sp. GTDB lineage: Bacteria > Bacillota > Clostridia > Oscillospirales > Oscillospiraceae > Faecousia. Next base: position 7,458 of record JAZRRS010000114.1, on the reverse strand, counting down.
CACCACAAGTAGTACTCGTAAATACAATAACACTTACGGCAAGTATTATGTATTGAATGATACATATACACAGGTGGCTTATTACGGTAGTACTAGTACATGGAGTCATAAGCAGATTACCGGTATGACTGCAGCTACAAGCAATAGTGCTGGACGTGAAACGGTTGGAGGAGTCTACACATTCAATTTGTATTATAACCGCAATCAATCGAATCTCTATTTCGAAAGTGACAACGCGAATGTTTACACAGAAAACGGTATTCCTTTCGAAAAGCCGTTAAGTTACTATTTGGATGCAAACGGTAAGTACATTACTTCCATCATTCCCACTACCAACCCTGTGGATAAGCCTGCAAGTGGCTACTACTTCGAAGGTTGGTATACCACCGGCGAATGCTTCCCCGGCACAAAGGTAGACTTCAGCACGCTGACCATGCCTAATAACAATCTGACGCTGTTTGCAAACTGGGCACCCAAAACCCATAGAATCGAGTTCTACTTCGATAGCTCGCTGACGACCCCTCTGGATGAAGACACATTCCCCACCCAGTTGATCCTGCATAACGAGTACGGTGCTGACCCCGGCCTGCCTGGACATCCCATGGACTTTGAGGCAGTTGTTTGGTTCTATAAGGATGCAAGCGGTAATGAAAAGACATTTAACTTCGGCATGCCTGTGACCGAGGACATGAAGCTTTATCCTAAATGGCGTACTAACGTATATGTCAACTACGAGGTGCGCTACAAGGTATACGATCAAAATAGTAATCAATACACAGACATCGAAATTGCGGATCGTCTGTACGGTGAAGAGCTTTATGGCGAATTGGTAACCCTGAGCCCCAAGGGAACAGAAGAATTCTACGATGAATACAAGCAGCTCGGTAACGGTTACTTCCCCATGAGTGGTTCTCACTCGATCAGTATGGGTGAAACAGCCTGTTCGGGAAATCCTCCCTATGCTTACTGCACATGGGATGCAGCCACTTCCACGCATATCTTCACATTCTACTATGTAAACGGACCCACAATTCCGTACACGGTAGAGTATCACGCAGTGGATGCGGATGGTAACTTCGTCAAGAAACTGCTCGATGACAAGTATGTCGCTGACAACTACTATGCTAAGGTTGTAGAAAATGCAGAGATCATCCCCGGATACATGCCCGATGCAGCGCAGAAGACGCTCTATGTTGTCTTTGAAGGTGAGAACAAGATCATTTTCAATTACACCATTGATGAAGACGCAAGCTTCTATCGTGTCAGTCACTGGGTAAAGAAGTACGGTTCAAATGAATATATTCTGATTCAGGATCCTGAAGACTTTGCTTCTCATGTTGGTGACATCATCAGCAACTATCCTCCTCTTGCGCTTCCCGACGTAACTTATACGCACACTAAGATCGATCCTACGGATAATACCGTTGGAAAGACCGTAGACGGCAAGCCCGGCTTGACGGTGGACCTGTACTATGAGGAAGAAAGCGTAACGATCAACTATGTTGTGAAAGGCCCTAGCAATAGCGGCTCTCTTTCTCTGTATCAGGAAACCGTAGGCGCGTATTATGGCACTGTAGTTGGTTCTCAGGCAACTCCTTCCTCCAATGCTTACAAATTCGTTGGATGGTATAGCGATGATGCTTGTAAAATTCCCGTGACCTACGATACGACAAACAATAAGTTTGTTCCCTCTAAGGTCAACGGTGTCCATGTAGAAGCCACCTACTTCGCCAAGTTTGAGTACAACCTCACTAGCTTGACCATCGTTAAGAGCGGCGCAGTGGCTTACACGGATATCGATCCCAATCAGTCCTTTATCTTCGACATTTATGATGGCAACACTTTGGTTACCACGGTTACTGTGAACAGTGCTACCGGCTGGAAGGTAGTCGTTGATGGCTTGACGGTAGGAAAGAACTACACCATCACCGAAAAGGCCGATTGGTCCTGGCGTTATAACTGCGAAGGTTGGGAATACGACGGCAGCTATGCTAGAGTCACCGGATCGGGACATACGGCAGGCATTACCCTCGGCCTAAACAGCATCATCACCTTCACCAACGAGCGCAGCAACGAACAGTGGCTCGACGGCGACAGCTGGTGCAACAACATCTTCAAGTAAGAAGGAGCATGACATGAAAAAGTATATCAACAGAAAGCCCGTACTCATCACGTCAATAGTACTCCTTCTCTTGGTTGCAGTTGGTACCACGCTTGCTTATATCTTCACAAATACAGATTCTGTGGAGAACACCTTCAGGCCTTCCAAAGTTGCCTGCGCCGTGGTGGAAAATGGTTCTTTGACCGAAAACACAGACGACATTGTAGAAACCGGCACCACAAAAAAAGACGTAAAAATCAAAAACACCGGCAACACGGATGCCTATATCCGTGTTGCCGTGGTGGTCAACTGGATGAGCGCAGACGGCACTAGGGTTTGGGCCACAAGGCCGGTCAAAAGCACCGATGGCACCGACGGTGACTATACGATCACCTATAACCTGAAAGCTAATGGCTGGATCGACGGCGGCGATGGCTACTATTACTTCACACAACCTGTTGCCAAGTCTGATCTGACCGACATCCTTATCACCAGCGCTACGCAGTTGACCCAAAAGGGTCCTGTTGGCACAGATAATACCCAGTACTATCTCTCCATCGAGATCGTGGCTTCTGCTATCCAGTCCAATGGTATGGACGCAGCCTCTGCGAAGGATGCCTGGACGAAGGCACAACAATCCGCCAATAATGACTAAGGAGGTACGGATATGAAACGAATCATTACCTTCCTTTGTGTGCTGGGGATCATGCTAAGCATGGCGGTCACAGTCTCTGCGGCCGGCTCTGTTACATATGACGGTACTGCACGAAAGTTTATTTTTGAACCCGGCAGCAACCATTCTCCCACAGATCTGTTTTCTGACTTTAAGAATGTGATGCCCGGAGATAGTCTTACACAGAAGATCTTGATCCGCAACGGCAGATCAAACGAAGTGAAGATCAAGCTTTACATTCGCTCTCAGGGCGCTCAGCAGGGCACGGATGCCTTCCTCTCCCAAATGAATCTGACTGTGAAGCAAGATGGAGATTCCATTATGTTTGCCGCGCCGGCAAACGAGACTGCTCAACTCACCGACTGGGTTTATCTGGGTACGATCTACTCTGGTGGTGAGATCACACTGGATGTCACTCTGGATGTGCCCATCACCATGGGAAATGAGTTCCAGGAACAAGTCGGTTTTGTAGATTGGCAATTCAAAGTGGAAGAGTTGCCCGTAGAACCCACTGATCCTACGCCTCCCAAAACAGGCGATACCTTTTCTTTATCTCTCTACATTGGCTTGATGATCTTTAGCCTTACCGGTCTGGTTGTTCTATTGTTGACGAAAAAACGTAGAACGTCTGTAGCAGAATAACAATTATGAGTAGCCCATCCGTGTACGCACTTGCGGCATGGGTGGGCTACGATTACTTAATAGGAGAAAAGAAATGAACAAAAGAAATACACCTCCAAATAACGGATCTTATGATGCTAAAATAAATGAAGTGCGGTCAGCTACACTACCACCGCACATTATGAAGTATTGCGATGGAGACCGCTCTGTAGATCTCTATCTATGCTGCTTTTGCAATAACTTACCAGATCTTTCCTTAAAGATTGCATGCGAGCATTTTCATCTAGTATCTGATACAAGCTGCCCTCTCTTCTCAGAGGTGCCTGATGTAGTTACTAGAATTGAACAATTGCTAACCGCAAAAGAGGAAAACCAATGCGACAATGGCCAGATTTAACAGGGCAACGCTTTGGCATGCTCGTTGTTACAGCCCAGGCTGAGTCCACTGCAACAGGGCAGCGCAGATGGGTATGCCGGTGCGATTGTGGAAACGAACGCATCGTTATGGGTTCTAACCTTAAACGTGGAACGACCGTGAGTTGCGGATGCAAACGGTACAGAAACCTTGAAGGGCAAAAGATTGGGAAACTGACTGTAATTGGCCGTTCTAATAAGTACGGATCCAGAGGCAAGCGGAAGACACAACTCTGGGAATGCAGATGTGAATGTGGTGCCATTACATACAAAGCAACAGACACCCTAACAAACCCGGATATCAGTATGTGTCAGGACTGCGCAAACAAGTATGCCGCGTCAAAGGCTCGCGCCAATGCAGGTTTTAAGGATGGAACACAATTAACGAAAATTGTAGATGTGACACCAACAGCTGCCAACACCAGCGGTGTTCGAGGTGTTTACTATGAGAAAAAAATCAACAAATGGCGTACAAGACTACGGTTCAAGGGCAAAACCATGAGCTGCGGAACGTTTACCCGTTTCGAGGACGCTGTGTTTGCACGCAAAGAAGCTGAGAATATCTACTTTGGCGAATTCCTTGAGGCGAACGGTTTAGAACTAAAAGAATATAACGAGGAGTGACTTGTCTCGTTCTTTGGAAACTCTAGCGCCTCTATGCAAACATCCATATACCATAAGTCCAATACGTCAGGAGCACGAACCCGCTATGCGCAGATTTATTTATGTATTCTTATTTTCTTTCTTCATATTGATTGCCATCTTCAGCGGAATGATGATATACCGCCATTTTCAAGAATCGACTGAACAGGCAAATTTCTATGAAAATCTGGCTGAAGTCGTGAAAAATGCAGAAGCAAATACCGACACGGATACAGACCCTACCTCCGCCCCAACGGATGGACCTGAATTGGTTATGCTTCCTGAATATGCAGAACTCTATGCCCAAAACAGCGACTTAGTTGGTTGGATCTGCATCGAGGATACGAAAATTAATTACCCTGTAATGCAATCCCTTTCCAATCCCAATTTTTACCTAAAGCATGGCTTTGATAAAAGCTATACTGATTATGGTTGTCCCTATGTGGCAGAAATCTGCGATATGCAAACGCCATCAGACAACCTGTTAATCTACGGCCACCATATGAAAGACGGCTCAATGTTTGCTGCCCTGGAGAAATTCAAGAAACAGGCCTTCTGGGAAAACCACAAAACCTTCAGCTTCAACACACTTTACGAAAAGCAAACCTATGAAGTGATAGCTGTTTTTAAAACCGTAGTTTACTCGAATTCCACAGACGAGTTTAGATACTATCATTTCTCTGATGCAGAAACACCGGAACAGTTTGACGAGTATATAGCAAAGTGTAAGGCAAAAGCACTCTATGATACAGGTGTATCTGCTGAATACGGGGACAAACTCATTACACTTTCTACGTGCGAATATTCCAATACCAATGGCCGCCTTGTTTTAGTCGCCAAAAAAGTTGTTGACTAAACTCATAATCTGTGATAATTACTGCCACGGGGTTTCTCAATAGGGCAATGGAACGGTGCGGTGGAATATCTTACTGGTCAAGACAAAACCTTTGATTCTGCTGTCGAGGCTAAGGAATTCTTGATCAAAACCAAATTTATTAAAATCCATCGTGCTTAAAGCCTTGCTTGTTTTGGGATAAATAACAAGACGCTCCGGTTTGTATCTGTTTTGATGTTATTCGATTTTTCTTATCCTGGGTGACACATAGCAAAAAGACAAAGTAAAACTAATCGCCTCGTTTTTCAAAATTTAGAAAGAATCAAATGACACAGCAAATGTATAAAATACATCTACATTCGGTTTAATAAAATGCTGCAAACTGAATAAAGTTTACAAAAAATTCTCTTTTCCTATGCTATATGTTATGGTAAAATATTCTTGCAGGTGTCCGGGGGCTTGCACAAATCTTTTCTGGCACGCAGTAAACGTGCACAAAGTTTCCTTTCTATATGCTCTCAGCAAGTCTGAGGCAACAATCTTTTTGCCATCTTTTTATTATTTTTTGCCCTGCAACTTTTATGAAAATGTATCCACGCTGATTGGTGCGAAAGCATCACAAATATCGAGTGTGGAGATAAGAAACTGCCTTAGCTCCACAACAAAACCTCGATCGTCTGCTAGGTTATGGTTCCGTTCCATAACAACGTAATAATTTGACAGCTTAGCGGGCTTTGCGCGTCGGAGGTGGGTAGTAAGACTATTCACCAAGACGTACTTCTCGAGAGGAGGTGGTTGATATGGTACAACGATTATTCAATGATCTATGCCATACCGTTCGTAAACAAACCGCGCAGACCACCTCCGGCCGCACGGCCATAAATTAAAAAACCAACGGTCTTAGGGTACCGCTTTGGCCAAGCAACTGCCAAAGCAAAGCCCCACTACGAGACTTGGTAACACGACAGCTTTTGTAAGAGCAGTAAAACCATATCTTGCAAAAGAAAATTGGACACAAAAGACTCTTGCTGCTAAATCAGGTTTGACGGAAGCAATGGTCTCCAGGATGTTCAGAAATTCAAACGGAAGAGGAGATACCTTTGATCTAACAGAGCGTATGGTGTATAAGATTGCTCTAGGATTGAATCTTGGAAAAAAGGGTTACCTAGAACTGATGGAGATCGCTTTCCCAGAGTTGTTTGAGGCTCTCGGTTGTGGCCTCACTTACACCCATTTGAAAGATATGCTAAACGATAATGGTAAACCCCCTCTATAACTCCCTCGGAATTGCCGCCGTCCCATTGATTTGGGGCGGCGGTAAATTTTTTGCTATTTTTATCACGGTCTTGCACCTAGGTGAAATCCAGAGGGTTTTTAAATTGCTATACTATAGTCAGTCAAGAGCGCTATGACTACTTAGGCTGCTATCGGCCGATGGCAGTACTTCTGTTTTAAGGAGTTGGTTATATGCTTAACCTTCGTGATCTTCGGATCGACCCGGCCAGTTTGGGCCGTAAGATGTTGCTGGTTGATGTGATGCCCGCCTACGAGTATAAGGACGGCAAACGGACTGAGACCGTTACCGGTTACCGCTATGTAGTGTGCCTGGTTGAACATCGCCTGGAGAAGCTGAGTGTGCGCATCGACGGACCTCAGCAGATGGAACAGCCGGAGGGCTTTGTGGATGTGGAGTTTACTGACCTGGTCGTGACTGGTTATGAGTCTCAGGGCAAGCTCCAGTTCTCTGCCAAGGCCAGCGGCATCTTCCTCGTGGATTAATTCCACCTATTCGCTGCGGACACGCCCGCGGGATGGCTGGGGGTTAATATTTTTCCCTAAAGAAAAATATCCCCCGGCCTCTGAACTGCCCCAATTTGTGCGGACAGTACAAAAACACCCCCATGTAGGAAATATTCAATTCAAGAGGAGTGGCGTAGCGTAAGCGGCGCCACTCCTGTTTTGTTTTGGATGCGCTCGTGGTTGGAGAAGTGAATGTATCTGTCGATCAGATCATTGGCTTCGTGGAAAGTGTTAGGTTTATGCCTGTAGATGGACTCTGTTTTCAGAATGGAGAAGAAATTTTCTGCTATTGCGTTGTCATACGGATTACCTTTCCTTGACATTGACGGTGTTATGCCGTAAGATTGAGTTAGCTTAAAATATGCTTGGGAT
>JAZRRS010000113.1:0-5031 GCA_045651005.1 Faecousia sp. | reverse complement strand
GGGCTTGCGAATGCAAATGTGTCCGGATAATTCCAAACCGTTCAAAACCGTCTGTTAGCAAAAATGCGATTTTGTTAGCAAAAATCTTAAAAAGTGTTCGAATCCATTTGGCAGCTCGTAAGAGCTGGGGCTGCCAAATGGACAAGAGATAACAATTTAATAATGGGACCAATAGTTATGAAAACACCGTGATTTGCGGTGAAATCACGGTGTTTGGCACCCCCGGCGAGACTCGGACTCACTACCTCGCGCTTAGGAGGCGCGCGCTCTATCCAGGTGAGCTACGGGGGCATATCTATGAAATTGACCGAAATGGAATAACCTCTTCTGATTCTTAGGAGGCGGATGCTCTATCCAGCTGAGCTACGGACGCATATTAGAACTTATAAAAATTACGTTAGCATTGTAACGAAAAAAACATCGCTTGTCAACCGAAACATTACAAAGGGAGAGTCTAACTCTCCCTTTGTATTTCATATTTATCAAGCATATCAACGAAGAATCATCTACAAGCCACAATATCCGGTGGCGGAGTTATTTGTCCGCAAAAGAACGATTTCTTAGATTGCATCCTCTTCATTGAAAGGATCTCCACACTCAGGGCAGAAACGAGGTGCCTTGGTGGGATCTTCCGGTGTCCAACCACATTTGCTGCACTTATATTGTGTCGGTTTTTTTGCGCCACATTCAGAGCAGAATTTACCTGTATTTACCGCACCGCAAGCACAACTCCAGCCTGCACTTGCCACAGGTCTGGGGCTTCCGCATTGAGAACAGAACTTCCCGGTGGCAGTTGCGCCGCAGGCGCACTTCCAACCGTCGGCTGCAGGGGCAGGTGCAGCCTGCTGTTGCTGCTGACCCATCTGATAGAAATTCTGAGCCGCATTGAAGCCGCCGCCCATTGCACCACCTGCCATACCCATGCCCATAAAGCCTGTCATACCACCGGCAGAGTTACCGGCTGCGGTCTCCATGGCGTTGGCGGTGGCGGTGGTCATACGGCCTGCCATCATAGCAGCATTGGAGCCATAGGACATGGAATCCTCCATCTCCTGGATCTTCTTCATATCCTCAGGATTCAGGGTGATGGGATTCAGTGCGATCTTCTCAACGGAAATACCACGGGACTCCACCCACTCATACTGCAGAGCATCGTTCATGGCCTTCTTCAGCTCACCCACCTTAGCAGGCAGCTGAGCGGGACGCAGTTCCATTTCTGCCAGCGCACCGAAGGCAGGCTGCAATGCAGAAATAAACTCAGTCTTCATCTGCTCGTCGATCTGGTCACGGGTGAAGGCCTGCTCCACGTTGCCACAAACCTTGGCATAGAACAGCAAAGGGTTGGTGATGATGTAGGAATACACACCGTTGCAGCGCACATTGACGGTACGGCTGAAGCCGATGCGCTTGTTCATAACCTCGAAGATAATGGGACTGGGAGTGCCGAACTTATTGCCCATGATCTCCTTGGTGTTGAAGTAGTAAACTCTTTGGTCCTTGCCGGTATCACCACCGTAGGTGAAACGCTTGCCGATAGACTTAAAGGTATTCTTCAAGCTCTCGCCAAAGTTGCCTGCAAAGATAGAAGGCTCAGTAGAGGCATCGTATGTATATTCGCCGGGTTCAGCACAAACTTCTACCACCTTGCCCTGCTCCACGATAATCATGCACTGGCCGTCGGCAACGGCAATGCCAGAGCCGTTGCTGATGACGTTATCGCTGCCCTTTGTATTGGAGCTGCGACCGCCTACTCTCTTTTCACCCTTAACAACGAGGGTGTCCATATCCAAAGCTTCGCAGTAGAAAAATTCTTTCCACTGATCTGCCAACACGCCGCCCAAGGCGCCCAAGCCTGCTTTAATAAGTCCCATTGTTATTCTCCTTTCAATTGTTAAAAGCTTTGTAACTCTACCGTTTCAATTCGCTTCAAGTCATACTGTTTGACAAGCTCCATAGCTTTTATCTCGGCTTCATCATTTAAAAAACGTTCCGGTTGATGCGCATCTGCACCAAAAATTACCGTATTCCCCTCTTCTGCCAGCAGTTCAAAAAATTCCTTACAGGGATAGTGTTTCTGCTTGTGTATACCTAAAAGATTAATCTCCATTGGGAGGTCACAAGCTTTTGCCTCCCGGCAAATACGGTGAAGCTGCTGTTTCAGAAGGCTTCTGTCTCCTAAGAACAAAATACAATCCGGGTGCGCAACATAGGTAAAGGTTCCTGTTTGCATACCTTCTATGATTTGATCACAGTAATGTTCCAGTATTTTCGGGTCATAGATTTCATCTCTTGTTCTTTGCCCTATGGGACTATCCAGAAAATGCTGTCCCAATAACAGGTATTCCACACCGTGATCCCGAAGCACATTGCAAAGCTCCATATGTGTATTGGGAAAATATTCCGCCTCAATGCCCAAATGGATCTCGATCTCATTTTCATATTTTGTTGTTAAGGCCTTCACCGTATCCACATAGCAAGACAAACCTTCCATATCCAAATGCGGCTTGTCCGTTGTGCCGGGATGCATCAGATAGGTACAGTGCTCTGCAAAACCCAGAATTTTTATGCCACCTTCAATCGCAGCCCTTACATATTCTTCTTCCGTACCCCGGGCGTGTCCGCATCGGTAAGTATGGGTATGATAATTAACAAAAATAGCAACTCACTCCTAAATATCAGCAAAAATAATTGCCTTTCTCTATTCATAGAGTACACGAAAATTCGCTTGCCGTCAACATTTATAAAACAATCAATTGCATATAAAAACGCCCCCAAAAGACAGACATAGTTTCTAACTTTTTTAGGGGCACTTCGCAAGCGTAGGGTTTCACAATATAAGAACCGCCGCAGGATAACCTGCGGCGGTTTAGAGCATAAAAAGTCGAAGGGAAAATTAATAGAACTTTCTCTTGTTCTTACGGGCAGCTTCAGACTTCTGCTTACGCTTCAGGCTGGGGCTGACATAATGCTCGCGCTTCTTAACTTCAGCAATAACGCCCTCCTTGGCACAGCTACGCTTAAAACGGCGCAGAGCGCTCTCCAGAGATTCGTTTTCCTTAACGCGAATTTCAGACATGGTTTTCCCTCCCTCCGATGGCATCCGGCTAGATCCTGGATGCGTTCAGGGCTTGCTATGCAAGCTAGAGTATTATACGCCGCTTTTCCCCAAATGTCAAGGGAATTTTCTAGGAATTTGCGGTCTTTCTGTAAAAATCTCGTGTAGAGTAGTCAGGTTAACTCCCCTGAAATTCGGTATTCCAATCGTTGTTTCTTTTCAGTTCCTTCAGGGCCTCCTGATAATTCCCCATGTCTTCGATCATAACAACCCCGGTATCCCGGGAAAATGTACCATCCGGATTGAAAATTACCGCAATGTCAAAATACTCATAACTTCCGGAACTTCGTTTTTTACAGCAACGCAAATAGTGGATCTCACGCCCATAAGCGTCAGATGTGAAGAACCTTTCGTATCTAACGCGAGTATCCATTGTGTAAACAACATCGCTTTGATCAAAGCAAGCCTTTGCTGCTCGGGTGTAGTCGCTATCGGATGGTTGGATCTTGCTTTTTCCCTTGCGGGTTATGATCTCTTTCTTTATGCAATTCCCTTCATCGAGGGGTTTACCCCAGTCATTGCGCTGCTTAAATGCGTTAATCTCCTCCTGAGTAAACCACTCTTCGTGGGTGACAGAACCGTAGCCCCAATCGTCGTCTGCGCAAAGTACGCAGATATCCTCGTAAAAATACGCGTACCCATCCTGCTCCTTTTGCAGGATGCCGTATCCGCAACCTTCCCCAATGATCCCCTCATGGTAGTAGAACAACACGCGTCCGCTTGCATCTGTTTCAATGACCTCCACAGTCGAAGGAACTGAAATCTCACCGTTGCTTCCTTGTCCGGCACAGCCAAAAAAGCTGTTGACCGCAACAGTATACAGGGCAGGATGGTCGCCATTATACTTCACATTACTGCTTAAGGCAATAATCAGCAATAAAAAAATCAAAAGCGAAACAATATACAGGCCCACAGCAATGCCACAAGCGACTACTATCGCTTTGAGTATATTCTTCCCCACGCACGACTCCCCCTCTCGCAAACATTTGTCCACACAAAAAGTATATCATATCGGTGGAAAATTGTCAAATTGCAACGCAAAAGGGAGGGTCAACGACCCTCCCTTGTTGCTTATTTTACGATTACGTTGACCAGCTTGTTCTTGACCACGATGGTCTTGATGATTGACCCGCCCTGCTTTTCCAGGAACTTGGCGATCTTCTCGTCGGCCAGGACATTCTTCACAACGGTATCATTGTCCAGGTCGGCTTCCATGGCGACAGTACCGCGCATCTTGCCGTTGACCTGCACCGCGATGGTGACCTCGCTGTCCTTGCACTTATTTTCGTCGTAGACAGGCCAGGGTTCATATGCGATGGTGTTGTCATGGCCCATCAGCTGCCAAATCTCCTCGCCTACATGGGGCGTGATGCAGGAGATCATCTTGATGAAGCCCTCAGCAAATTCCTTGGGGCAGGTGCCGGCCTTATAGACCTCGTTGACGAAGACCATCATCTGCGCGATGGCGGTATTGAAGCCCAGAACCTCAAAGTCACCCGTGACCTTCTTGACGGTCTGATGGTAGATCTTCGTCAGCTTGCCGTCATCGGTATCGGTCAGGTTGGCAGGCTCGGTGAAGAAGTTCCACACACGGTTGATGAACTTTTTTGCGCCGGCCACGGCGGTGGTATTCCAGGGTTTGGAGACCTCCAGGGGGCCCATGAACATTTCGTACAGACGCAGGGTATCCGCGCCGTACTCCCGGACAACATCAGAGGGGTTGACCACGAATTCCGGGAAACGCTTGCCCATCTTGATGCCGTTCTCGCCCAGGATCATACCCTGGTGGACCAGCTTCTTGAAAGGCTCTGCCACGGGAGACAGACCGTTGTCGTACAGGAATCGGTTCCAAATACGGGAATAGATCAGGTGGCCCACCGCATGCTCCGGGCCGCCCACATACAGGTCAACAGGCA
>JAZRRS010000112.1:0-23578 GCA_045651005.1 Faecousia sp. | reverse complement strand
TTGGTAGAGCAACTGACTCTTAATCAGTGGGTCCCGGGTTCGAGTCCCTGAAGGTGCACCATGGCCCGTTGGTCAAGTGGTTAAGACAGCGGCCTCTCACGCCGTTAACATCGGTTCGAATCCGGTACGGGTCACCATTTTCCTCTTGACATGCACGATCCAAGGTGCTATAATTTATTTGTCGTTGGAAGCCAATCGGCTTTTGACATATATAAGATGGTTCATCCCATCAACATAGTTGGTATTGATTGCCGTGAGGGTCCACCTGTTCCCATCCCGAACACAGAAGTTAAGCTCATGTGCGCCGACAATACTTGGCGGGCGACTGCCCGGGAAGATAGGTAATGCCAACACAAAGATTCCTCTTTAGCTCAGTCGGTAGAGCGACGGACTGTTAATCCGCAGGTCGTTGGTTCAAGTCCAACAAGGGGAGCGAAAAAGAAGACCACCCCTTTGGGTGGGCTTCTTTTTGGCTTTCATTGATGCATTTGCATCAATGATCTACGATCATCAGTCCGTAGCTTTACCGACTGAGCGTAGCGAAGGAGGTAGCCAAACCAATGCCCCGCTGCCGGTGGCAGGAGGAGGGGCGTTGGTTTGTGTGCCGCGGTCGACAAAATCGAGGAAAAGCGTAAGCCCGAAAATTTTGTCGGGCACCGCAAACGTTCATAGAACAGTCTGATTATATTTCTATGTATAGTGCGAGTAATAACTTCTGGTTCAAGTCCAACAAGGGGAGCCAAAAAGAAACCACACCTTATGGTGTGGTTTCTTTTTGTTTTCTTTGATGCGTCTGCATTAAAGAACTGCAGACTAGCAAGTTGCCCCTTTACCGACTAAGCGTAGCGAAGGAGGTAGGGAGCGAAGGGAGCGCTGCCGGTGGCAGGGGGAGCGACCTGAGCGAGTGGCCGCGGTCGGTGAGCGACGCAGCCGCTCCGTCGGCAAGGAGAGCACCGGACACCGCAACAGTTCGTAGTACAATGCCAAATTTTTCGATGCACCTCGAAGCGACCACCATCGCAACTTCAGGTCGTTGGTTTGAGTCCAACAAGGGGAGCCAAGCCGTTCAAGTTTATATGTACCTTTAGCTCAGTTGGTAGAGCAACTGACTCTTAATCAGTGGGTCCCGGGTTCGAATCCCTGAAGGTGCACCATATTTGAACGGCTTCTTTCTATCTATCCTCACCTTCAGGGATGTTGGGGGCATCTTTCAAAAATAGACAGTTATCTGAAAAGATGTCCTAAATGCGAAGAGTTATTTTCTTTCAATCGCGATAATCATTACACTACTTTTACTTACTTTTACCCCGATTCCGCTCCGTTTGGTTACTCTTAGGCAACAAAAAGCAGACCGCTTTTTGAACTGCCCCAATTTGTGCGGACAGCACAAAAAAGCACCTATGTAGGAAATATTAGTTTCAAGCGGAGTGGCGCAGCGTCAGCGGCGCCACTCCAGTTTTATTCTGGATACGCTCGTAGTTATAGAAGTGAATATATTTATCAATCAGATCGTTTGCTTCCTTGAATGTCTTTGGCTTGTGCCGGTAGATACACTCTGTTTTCAGAATAGAGAAAAAGTTTTCTGCCATTGCATTGTCATAAGGATTTCCTTTCCTTGACATTGACGGCGTTATCCCGTAAGATTGAGTTAGCTTAAAATATGCTGTGGATGTATATTGAAAGCCTTGGTCGCTGTGGAGCTGCAACTCCGCAGCGACGCTCTTTTTCTCCTTCTTCATTGCCAGCCGAATTGTATCCAAGACGAGATTCACCGTTTGTTGTGTGGCTGTCTTGTATGCCACAATGCTGTTATCATACAGATCTCGGATCATAGACAGATATAGCACACCTTCTTTGGTTTGAATGTAGGAAATATCTGTGACCCATTTACTGTTAGGTCTGTCAGACCGGAACTGCCGTTTAAGCAGATTCTCATACCTATGTACCTGCTGACCGAGGTTTACCCATCTCCTGCGACGACGAATTTCTGACAACAGACCATACTTTTTCATAACTCTGAGTACCGTTTTCGGGTTTCTATCAATCTTTCTGTCTCTCAGCCACTTCCAAACCCGTCTGTAGCCGTAAGTCTTGTCGCTCATATCCTGACATTCTTTGATCTTTTCAGCTAGATCTGCATCGCGCTCAGGCTGTCCAAACCGCTTCACAAAATCATAGTAACCACTTCTGGATACCCCAAAGAACTTACACATAACGGACACTGGGTACTCGTTCCGATGACGGTAGATAACTGCATATTTGATTTTAGGTCTCACTTCCTTTCCACGGACTGCAGAAAATCCCGCAACAACTCTACCTCCATCTTTAATCGCTTGTTCTCATATTTGTATTCCTGCAATGTCTTTGCTGGCTTGCGACCTCGCTGCTTTGGTATGGAAGGCTCTTTTAGCCAGCTTTGGATTGCGTATCTGCTTATCCCGTACTCCCGACTTAACGCACACTGGCTGTCTCCTGCGTGGATCCTCATAACAACTTCTTCTCGTATCCCTATAGGATACTTTTTCATGCCTTTCTTACCAGACATAATAACACCCCCTGATGTAGTTATTATCCTACATCAGGGGGCTTTTTGTCTATTGTCCGTTTTTACTGGTTCTGTTCATTTGCGGTCTGCTTTTCGTTTTAGTTATCCTTGTTAGACATAGACTGTCCGGATAGCATGAGCACGTGCCTTGTTTGACGCAGCAACGGTTGCGAATCCAACTTGCCGTTGCGTGTAGCGACAATCGCTCACTTTTTGATACTTCTCGCTGTTTTTGATCAACACATAGTAGAATTTTTATGTTTCAATGGTATCCATCTGTTTTGATATAAATTCCTTCGGTGAGATACCGATTGCTTTTTTAAAGGTACTTGAAAAATATAGTGGGTCGGAAAATCCGGATAGCAAAGCAACGTTTTTAACTGAGCTTATACCGAGTTCAAAAAGAGAAATGGCATATTTAAAACGAAATGAACGAAGATATTCGCTGTAGGTTACGTTCATTTTTTTCTTGAAGTAATGTGAAAGATATTTGGGATTATATCCGATCTCTTTGGCAATTTGAGCCAGGGAAAGATCGGGGTCACGGAAGTGCTCCTCGGTTATATCTATTATTTTTTGTATGGTGGCGTCTTGCGCCGATCGGTTGGCGGAAAGGCAGGAGAATACGTAGAGAAGGACGCTTTCTGCTACGATATCAATATTTTCCTGCTGTGTACTCAACAGGCAATCCTTGCAGAAGGGAACAAAGGCGTTGCAGCCTTCTTTTTTTCGTGAGCGGGGCGAGATATCAAATCGACGGTAAAGAGTCTTGGTGCGGGCACCGCGAAATTTGATGTACAGGTATCGTATGCCGTCACCGTTCAGAAGCGAGAAGGACTCGCCTTCAAACCCGAAAATCAGCGTGCCTGCAGAAAACGTGTAGGGAATATCATCAAATGAAAACGTCCCCTCGCCTTGCTCGACTAAGATCATGCAATCGTGTGTCAGTACTTTCCTGATTCGCATAATTTCCGTATCGGTTTCAAGGACAAAGCAGGCGATGGAGAGATCGTTTGAGGGGGCGTAGGTCGGGAACTTGCAAACGTTGTTGTTTTTCATATTTTGCTCCAATGCTCGTGATGGCTTTAGTATACCACATAAAATATGAAAAACAAGTTGTGCTAACTTTTTTCTATAATTTCATGGAAAAAGCGAATTTAATAAAACAAAAATTATGATAAAATGAAGTTGACAAAAGGAAGAGGTTTTTATGATGTGGATTTATTATGGCTTGATACTGCTTTCCGTCGCGATGTTTGGCGGAGGATTTGCATTTCAGGATCTGTACCGAAAAAAACGCGGAAGCGGTCTTTGTATCAGTATGGAGGCATCGTGTATAGGAGCCGTTGCGGGCTTGACCGTTTTGCTGGCGATCAACGGCTTTGCGTTTGAATATACTCCGTTTACCTTGCTGATGGCTTCTTGGGCGGCACTGAACGGCATGGCATTTACGTTTTGCGCCTTTCGTGCCCTTGACTACATCAATCTGTCTTTGTTTTCGCTCTTTTCGATGCTTGGCGGCATGGTGTTGCCATTCTTTCAGGGCATACTCTTCTATGGTGAAGCGTTTACGCTCGCGAAGGGAATCTGCGTGGCGTTTATCATCGCGGCATTGCTTTGCACACTCAAAAAGGGAGAAAAGAAAAAGGGAACGGTTTTTTACGTAGGCATTTTCGTCTTGAACGGCATGTCAGGGGTGATATCCAAAATTTTCACGACCAGTACCTTACCAAAGGCAAGTGCGGCGGGATACAGCATATGGAGTGCCACGGCAACCATTTTTCTGTCGGCGATTGCATGGCTTGTTCTCTCGCGAAGAGAAAAGCACGTGGCCTTGGCTGATCAAGCTGAGAGAGAGAAGATAGAGAAAAAAGTAAGGTGGCAGTCATACGGGATAGGGGTATTAAGCGGGACTATCAATAAGGTGGCAAACTTTTTGCTTGTGCTTGCACTTGTACACGTAGATGCGTCCGTCCAATATCCGATGGTGACGGGCGGAACCATGATCGTTTCCACCGCGCTGAGCTTTTTCGGAGATAAAAAGCCCAATAAGGGGGAGATCCTTGGCATCCTTCTGGCGTTCTTGGGCATGCTTGCGTTGTTTTTGATTCCTGCGTAAAGGAATGATCAATATAAAATTAAAAAAGATGGGGTATGATGATGAAAAAAATGAGAGTTGGTGTATTTGGAGTAGGCAGAGGCATGGATCTGGCAAAAAACTTTATGCTTCTCAATGCGGAGATCGTTGCTATTTGCGATAACCATAAGGAGCGTCGCGAGGCTGCTATGGCAAAATTGGATAAGTCTGTTGCTGTGTATGAGAATTTTGATGAATTTGTCGAGCATCCGATGGATGCCGTTATTCTGGCAAACAACTTTTATCAGCACGCACCTTATGCCATCAAATGCTTTGAGAGAAACATCCACGTGTTCAGTGAGTGTATTTCTAACGGCACGATGGGGGAGGGGGTAGCGCTCGTCCGTGCATTTGAAAAGAGCAAGAGCATTTATATGCTTGCGGAAAACTATCCGCAAATGCGGTTTAACCGTGAAATGAAGCGCATAGCGGACACCGGCTCGCTCGGAAAGATCTTGTATGCGGAGGGAGAGTACAATCACCCCGTTGACCCGTGGGATACGGGTTTTACAAAAAGATGTAAATTTTATCCGAAACATTGGCGTCATTTCGTGCCTGCAACCTATTATATTACGCATTCGCTCGGCCCTGTGATGCATATAACGGGAGCGACACCGAAAAAGGTTTCGGCATTTGCTATGTATGCACCGATTGTGGGTGATGTTCCCAATGCTTCGCACAACGCGGATCGTACGGCGAACATTACCACTCTGAACGACGATAACTCGGTATTTCGCATCACGGCTTGGTCACAGTACGGTGCGCATCATAACGCATACCGCATATGCGGTACAAAGGGGCAGATCGAAAATTTGCGCGGCTTTGACGATAGAGTGATGCTTCGCTATAATCAATGGGATACTCCGGAGGGCAAGGAATGTGTGCAGATGTATAATCCCTCGTGGCATGACAAGGATGAGGAAATTATCAGAACATCGGGACACGGCGGCGGAGACTATCTCACGGTGCGCACATTCGTGGATTGTGTAAAGCAGGGCAAGCAGCCCCCTCACCCATTTGATATTTATTCTGCAACAGCGATGTCGTCTGTGGCGATTTTGGGACACCGCTCGGTATTGGAGGGCGGAAAGCCTTATGATATTCCCGATTTTCGACGCAAGGAAGATCAAAATCTGTACGAAAATGATGATCTAACGCCTTTCTGGGGCGATAACGGAGAAGCACCAACATTGCCCTGCTGCTCGCATCCCGATTACAAGCCCACCGAACGGCAGATGGAATTGTATTTTGAGGAGTTAAATAAATAAGCGATTGAGTTGCATTTTTGTACTATGAGCCCAAAAAGAAACCACACCATAAGGTGTGTTTCTTTTTGTTTTCTTTGATGCGTCTGCATTAAAGAACTGCAGACTAGCAAGCTGCCTCTTTACCGACTGAGCGAGTGGCCGCGGTCGACAAGATCGAGGAAAAGCGTAACCCCGGAAATTTTGTCGGTCACCGCAACAGTTAGGCTGACTGCGAATCTAAACCTGCACACCCGTTGACTTTCTTGGTAGTTTACGATAGAATCACTTTGAGACGATGAGGATTCTTTGCTGCTTTGTTTTGTTATGTAAATCTAACAATATATGATGCCTATGGCACGAATAGAACAAGCAGTGCAAAAGATGATGAGTGGATCCCACCGCATATTGATGTGTCCGGTATGTAACCAAGACCACCGGGTCAGTGTATTTGTGCCAATGAACTATCGGAACATAGGTAGCACCACTTTTTTTAGATGGTGGTGCGCAGCGAATACTCGGTTTTCTGTTTTTATATCTTCATTATTTCATAAGGAGGGTTTTTATGTCTTTTATCTTTAAAAAGTTGTTATCCCTCTGCTTGCTTCCTGCTATGGCAATGGGCACTTTTGCTGCCTGCACAGCAGAGCCTGCGCCTACTACAGAGCCTGTTCCCACAGAACCTGCTGCAGAAGCAAAGGTTTTGAAGCTTATTACTTTGGGAAGCTCTTCGACCGTGGATTCTTGTCATCTTCTCAACCTTGTTCTTGGTACGGAAGATATTGGAGATTATGAGGAGGTTGTTGTTGGAACACTCTATTATTCCGGCTGCAAGCTCAGCCAGCATGTGCAGTTTATGACTGAGAATGCGCCGAAATACAGCTTGTACTTGAGCAGCTCCAAAACACCGGATGCGCCCCCTGCGATTATGAAGGAGGTAACTATGGAGGCTGCACTAAAGTTTGACTATTGGGATATCATCTTTATGCAGGCAAACGGTGGCGAGTGCGACAGCGATGAGACGCTGACCAACGGCAACATCCAGTTAATTCAAAACTATGTAAGAGAAAAAAAGCTCAACCCTCTCGCACCGTTTGGTTGGCATTTTACCTGCATCTCTCCGGCAGATCCCGACCTGACGGCTATGTATCCTTATACCCCCAATCCGTATCAAAAAGTCAATGAAAAGTACAATTTTGACCGGGAGGCTTGTTTTGCTGCCCGTGCCGGTCGTGTTGAAAGGATTATCTTTACCGATGAGAGCTTTGATCTGAAAATCTGCAGTATCACTGCCGTCCAGAATGCTGCCACCAGCTACCTGACGGAGAAGGATCTCTACCGTGACTATACCCACTCCACAGACCTTGCCCGTGTGATGACCGCTTATGTTTGGTACTGCCGGCTTATGGGCATCGAAAAATTGGAAAAAGTGAAACTGGATGCCATCCCTAAGCAGTTCCTGAAATCGACCGCAGACAAGACGCAGGATAGAGTGCTCACGGAAGCAGAGAAAGCCATCATTTTGGAATCTGTCAACAATGCGTTGGCAAACCCTATGAAAATAACTCAGTCCCGGTATACGGAAGCACCTGCCAATTAAAATGTGTTCTGTTGGGATAACGATCAAATGGCTGCCCGGAGGTGATATCTATGGAAGCATTTACAATGAAAATAGCGCAACTGGTGGTATGTGTACAGCCTATGTTTCTGAGCACAAAAGAATATTGTAAGCCTTTTCTGTGGGAAGGACAGCCGGAGCTTTTTGTAAATGTAACGGAGGAAGATCTGTTGTTTGAACAGAGAATGCTGGACGAAGAAGCGGTGGAGGAAGGGCTGAAACTTCGTAAGTTTACAGAGCCTTTTTTGGAGCGCACAGCGATCCAACGAAAGGTGGCAGATTGCTTAGTGGAGCGAAACACTCTGATGCTCCATGGAAGCACTGTTTCGGTAGACGGCAGCGCCTATTTGTTTACAGCTCCCTGCGGAATGGGAAAATCCACCCACACGCGCCTTTGGCGTGAGCTGCTTGGTCAGCGGGCTGTGATGGTAAATGATGATAAGCCATTTTTACAGATCACAAAGGAGGGCGTGTTTGCCTATGGCTCTCCCTGGAGCGGAAAACACGGTCTTGCGTCCAATATTTGTGTACCCTTAAAGGGGATATGTCTCCTGCGTCGTGGAGCGCAAAACGAAATCCAAACGGCAACTGAAAACAGCCTGATTGACTTCCTTCGTCACGAAACGCACATTCCCGTAAATTCGGACTTGGCACAAAAAGCGTTGTCCTTGGTGGATGTTGTGCTGCAGCAAGTTCCTTTGTGGCATATGTCCTGCAATAAGGAATTGGAGGCAGCAAAGGTAGCTTATGAAGCTATGAGCACGGTAGGGCGGAAGATGGTATGAACACTTGAAGATGCTTGACACACTATGGTATAATACAGAAAATCCTTGAGAAAGCTTGGAGTGGTTGCTATGGTAAAAACACGCTGTTTATCACATGAAAGCATTTCTACTTTTCGAGGAAATGTGCTTCCGCTGCGTCTTCTGGGAGGGATAGAATACGCAGCGGAGAAGATCACCTGGACTACGGACAACAAGGCGGTAGTTCAAATTACGGAATTTTCAAAGAAGTATCCTACCGGTGGTGAATTTACAGACGGTGTTTTGCTGACGTTTTTAGATGTGGGCGAAGCTACCGTTACTGCAAAATACGGGAGAAAGACCTATAATTGCAAAATTTCAGTGCGGGAAATGCGGCATGCAGAGCCTTCTGAAAAAATGCAGTATTTTGTGGGCGATATGCACGATCATACCTGGGATAACCATAAGCTTGCGGAGTTTTCCAATCGTCCACCGGAATTTTATCCCATCAACCATTATATGAAAAAAATGACGGAAGACGGGAAAATGGATTTTGCGGTGGTTTCCGATCACGCAGATATTATGAATGCCCGGGAATTCTATCGTGGTTATGCGGATGTGGATCAAATGGGGGAGGATGTTGTGTTCTTTCCCGGGGCGGAGGGTCAGGTGACCCAAAAAGAGCCGGATCGCTATGGCGTTGTTCATATGCATGGCGGTGAGATCTTGATGTTCAATGCCAGCCTTGTTTTTGAAACCCATTCCTGGGATGACTTTTTCAAACGACTGAAAACCAGTCCTTTCGCTTTCTGTGGCTATCCTCATCCCCAGATCGTGGGCATTTCTGTGCCCGGTATTTGGGATTTTCGTCACAGAGAGAACAATGATGAGAGATTTCAAAAGCTTTTCCGCTTTGTAGAAATGGGCGACGGTGGTGCCCGTAGTTCCAATGTTATTAACAGATTCATTTATTCTGTTGCACTGGATGCGGGATTGCGAGTATCACCTACTTGCTCCAGTGACGGGCACAGACCCAATAGATGGGGCTATGACGGATTTAAAGGTAAGACCATTATTATGGCACCGGAAAAAAGCAAGGAAGCGTTTATGGATGCGATTTTAAATAATCGTATGTATGCTTCCTCTACCGGGAATGTGAAGCTTTTCTATACGGTAAACGGAAAAACAGCACCTGCCACGCTCGATGATGAGGGCATATACCGCTTCAGCGTGGAGCTGAGCTATTTCCGTATGGGAGAGCCGGATACCCATATTCAAAAATGCAAGGTGATCACCGACGGGGGCGTTTCCCTTGTGGAACTGGAGAACATGGGCGACAGCTTTAGTTTTACGGTGACCGCACCGGAATCTCATTATTTTTATTTATATCTCATAGATGCCAAGGGGAGAAAGACTTGGTCTTGCCCGGTATGGACAGGAAAGGCATTTGAAAAGAAAAAAGAAAAGAAGCTTGAGCCTATTGCAAAAAGAAATATCACAGTCTATGACCGAATCAGCGAAAAAGAGATTTCTGAAATAATCAATGATGATCCTCTAAAGCCGTGGAAATCTGAATATGGTACGGCGGACCTTGTTTTTGACCTGGGAGAAGAAACGAGTATTTCCGCTTTGAGTCATTATCCTTTCTGGGTGGACCGTCAAGTTATGAAACAAAAAGGTGGAGAGCATTGCGCTGTTGCGGAATTCCCTTGCGAATACCGGGTGGCTGTCAGCGATGACGGGGAAGTTTTTCGTCGTGTGGCTGTTGGCGCTTTCCGTCTTTTTGGAGCGGAAGAGACCGTTCGGTTTGAAAAAAACAAGGTGAGATTTATTCGTTTGGAGATTCTCTCCACTACAGGAAAAGCTTGGGGGGAAGAGGAGGCAGCAGAATCAAAACTCACTGTGGGAGAAATTACGCTTTGGAATTAAAAACATAGGAGGAAAGAATATGTTTGCTATCAAAAAAATGCGTGCGGATCACGTGATCGATTTTGCGGCAGAGGAACTGAAGAAGTACCTGCGAATGATGATGACCGAAGCCGGTGATGTGACCATTGAATATGCGCCTCAGGCAACAGAGGGCTTCCGTCTGGGCCTTTTGGAAGATTTCGGTCTTCCTTTTGAGGGTGAGGACGCGGTGCTGGATGATGTCATTCACGTAGAAACAGATGAAAAGGGCGGCGTTTTGGCAGGCTCTAATTCCAGAAGTGTGCTGTTCTCCGTCTATCGTTTTTTGCGTGAAAACGGCTGTCGGTGGTTATACCCCGGTGTGGACGGTGAATATGTTCCTATGAAGGATATTGAGCCGGTTTCCTATCACAAGCTGGCAGATCACCGTTTCCGCGGTCATTGCAACGAAGGTGCAGAATATCAGCAATGTATGCTGGAGACCATCGATTTTTATGCCAAGCAGGAACTCAATGTGTATATGATGGAGTTCCGGATTCCTTATTCCTATTACAACAACTACTACAGCCACAGATTTAACGATACAAACCGGGCTCCGGAGCCTGTGAGCACCCAACAGGTGCTCCAGTGGAAGCGGCAGTGCGAGGCAGAGATCGCCAAGCGTGGTTTGCAGTTCCACGATATGGGTCACGGCTGGACTGCGGATCCCTACGGTATGGATAGTTCTGATCGCTCGAAATGGAAGGATGGTACCATCAAACTGTCGGATGAGTGCCGCAAATACATTGCGCTTCGTGGCGGTGTGCGTGAACTCTATAATTCCGATCCTCAGTGGACGAACCCTTGTATGTCCCAGCCTATTGTCCGCAGCATTATGGCGGAAGCTGTGGTGGCGTATGCAAAAAATCACAGCAATGTGGACTTCCTGCACGTTTGGCTTGCCGACGGAACTCGAAATCATTGCGAGTGTGAGGAGTGCAGCAAGATGCGTCCCTCTGACTGGTATATGATGATTATGAACGAAATCGACGAAAAGCTGGAAGAAGCGGGTCTGGATACACGTATCGTATTCATTGCTTACGTGGACACCCTTTGGGGTCCCGAAAAAATTGCCATTAAGAATCCCAAGCGGTTCTCTCTTCTCTACGCACCCATTACTCGCACCTATTGCGAGTCCTTCCAGAAGGACAGCGTGCTGCCCGAGCCATTGCCGTATGAGCGGAATGCGTGGAAGACACCTGCTTCTGCCTTGGAGAATCAGGCACTGCTGAACTATTGGTTTGAGCTGTGGAAGGGCGACAACTTCGCTTACGAGTATCATTTCTGGCGTCATCAGGTGCGTGATCCCGGTGGTATGTACATTGCAAGACGGATCTATGAGGATATCCGTGCGCTGAAGTATATGAATCTCCGTGGCATTGTGGAGGATGGTTCTCAAAGAAGCTTCTTCCCCAACGGTTTCGCTATTTATATTTACGCAGAGACTCTTATGAACCGTGATTGTGATTTTGATGCAGTGAAGGAAGATTACTTCTCTCACATTTACGGTGAGGATTGGAAACAGGCGGTGAGCCTGCTCCAGCGGATCGGTATGGCGTTTGACTACGAATATACCGCCGGTATGAAATCTAAGGATCCGGAAATTTCTGTTTTCTATAACCCGGATCATGTGCCTCAATTGGCAAAGATCAAAGAGCTTGCTGCGGAAGAACGTGCATTGGTTTCTAAGCATATGGCAATGCCCACCCGTCCGCAAACCGTATCCTGGCGTCTGCTGGGCTACCACGCAACCTACATTGAGCTGTTTTCGGATATGCTTCTGGCAAAAGCTGCAGGGGATAACTTCCGTACGAGGGAATTGCATACCCGTTTCCGTGAGGAATTTGGTAAATTTGAGGTGGAGATCGAGCGCTACTATGACCAGTCCAACACCTTCTTCGCTATGAACGATTATATCAAGAAAATCAAACACATTGTATTGGAGTAAGCGGAGCGATGTTATGCTGTTTCCCGATCCCGAGGAAACGGTGGAAAGGAAGGGATGATTCCTATGGACTACGTTCTCAGAACCTTTGGGTTGGTCAAAAAGTATAAGAAGCATTTGGCGGTAAATGATGTAGATATGACCATCTGCCGTGGTGATATTTACGGCTTTGTGGGTGAAAACGGATCAGGAAAGACTACCATTATCCGCTTGATTACGGGACTGATCTTCCCCAATGGCGGAAGGTTTGAGCTGTTTGGCGTTCCCCACGACGCCCCGGAGATCCGCACTGCCCGGCAGAAGCTGGGCGCAGTGGTGGAAAGTCCGTCTATCTATCAAAATATGTCTGCCTATGACAACCTTAAGATGCAATGCATTATCCTTGGAATCTCAGACGAGAGAATCCCGGAGATCTTGGATGAAGTGGGTCTTGGTTATGTTCTGACGGAGAAGAAGCACGCAAGTGAGTTTTCTTTGGGAATGCGGCAGCGGCTGGGCATTGCAATGGCACTGCTGGGTGACCCGGAATTTCTCATACTGGATGAGCCGATGAACGGATTGGATCCTGCCGGTATTGTAGAGATCCGTGAGTTGATCTTAAAGCTTAACCGGGAGAGGAACATCACGTTTTTGATTTCTTCTCATATTCTGAGTGAGCTGTCGCTGGTGGCCACAAAATACGGCATTATCTCCAAAGGTCATCTTGTGAAGGAAATTACTGCCGCTCAGCTGCAGGCAGAGCTGGAAAAGACCACGGATATTAAGGTGGATCGACCGGAGGCGTTGAACGGTTTGTTGCCGGAGGGTGCTTTTGCCTATATCTCCGGGGGTGTCCGCCTTGTGGGTGAGATCGATCTGAATGCGGTGCTTAGTGCTATCATCGGTGCGGGAATCCGCATTATCAGCATCAACTGCCACGAATCCAGCTTCGAGGATTATTATCTGGAGACCATTGGAGGGAAGCGGATATGAGAGAATTGCTAAGATCGGATTTCAAAAAGTTCTTTCAAGATAAGCTGTTTCTGGTGGTTTGTATTTTAGCTGTGGTTTTCGCTGTTTCCACGCCCCTGTTGTATGTTGTGTTGTTGGGCGTGGGAGGAGAGATGGATCCCATCACAGAACAGATGCTGGCAGGTTATGTGTCTGCAAAGGGGCAGTTTTTCAGTGCGTTTTCCTTTGGTAACAATTTGGGGTTGATCGCACCGCTGCTCATCGGCATCATTCTTTGCAAAGATTTCAGCTTTGGTACGGTGCGCAATAAGATTATCAGCGGACATTCCCGGACATCGATCTTCTTGTCTATGTTTGTTGTGTGCATTGTTACTATGTTTGGGATCATTTTGGCACACGCACTGTTGACACTTGTCATCAGTTTGCCCTTTTTCCCTTATCAGTCTACACCGTTTGAGATTGCGGACTTGTGGTATTTTTTAGAATCCCTTTTGTTTGAACTGCTGGTTTATGTCTTTACTGCGGCAATCGTCAGTTGGTTATGTACAGCAATGAAAAATGTGGGTATGGTGATCGTGATGTACATCGCCATTGTATTTGGTGCCACTATGGTTGCCGGTATTCTGCAGGTGGTGCTGGTGGTGATGAGAGTCGATCCGGATATGGAAAAATATGTTGCTGTTTTGGATGTTGTCCAGCGCATCAATGTGTTTAATTCCTCTGCTACCATCGGTTTGGGCACATCCTATGAAACCAAAGATGTGCTTTACTATGTGCTGCCACCAATGGTGGGGACGGTTGCTGTACTGGGTTGCGGCATATGGAAATTTAATCGGAAAGATTTGAAATGATCAACTGTGCGTGTTGCGTATTTATATGCAACACGCACTTTTTTGTCATATCAAAAAGAAAATGCGCCAATATTAGCAAAATATTCGTTGTGACTCTGTAACGGTTGTGGTACAATCACTTTGTTGAAATGCCAAAACCGAAAGGGAGGTATCTCTTATGCCGCTATATACACAGAGTCAGTATGAGGTAGTCAGCATATCCAAAACCTATCAGGATCTGCGCCATTTGGCGGATGATAAAACTGTTTTGGAAAATCCTCATAAGGGATGGTATTACCATTTTTTAGACAACGGCTATGGCCGACCGACTTACCGTGACCGACTGACAGAGGGCAAGCGCCTGCGCACCCCTTGCTTAAATCATATGTATCTGCGCTTTGACTGGGGTGATATTGAGAAGGAAGAGGGCAGATACGACTGGTCTTACATAGAGGATGTGTTTGAAAAGTGGGGCGCATTGGGGTATCAGTTCACTTTGCGTATTTGTACCTTTGAAGGGGCAAACCTTACCTATGCTACACCCAAATGGCTGATTGACCAAGGGGTGAACGCTACCCTTGTGATTCCGGAGACACCGCCCTCCTCTGATCCTAACCTTTCTTCGGAGGCTCTGAAGGCAGGTGCCTATGAGCCGGATTACGGTCATCCGCTATACCTTCAAAAGCTGGATGCCTTTCTGGAAGAATGCGGAAAGCGATTTGGGAATGACCCCAGAGTGGAATATATGGACATTGGCACATTCGGTACATGGGGAGAAGGTCATACCTCTTCCGGTTCCCGGAAGCTGTATCCTGCGGAAGTGATCAAAAAACATATTGATCTGCATCTGAAGCATTTCCCCAATAAGGTGCTGCTGATTAACGATGATTTTATTGCCCATGCAGCAAGAAGTGATAAAGAGGCGGCATCGCAGCTTTACGATTACTGCATTAATAAGGGGTTGGGTATCCGGGATGACTCCATTTGTGTTCGTTCCTTCAGTGAGCGTTTTGGTTACGATACTCTTCGGCTGCCAACGCTTTTTGCCGGTTTTGCGAAAAATGCCCCTGTGGATATTGAGTTTGCCCACGTCT
Organism: Faecousia sp.; assembly: GCA_045651005.1. GTDB lineage: Bacteria > Bacillota > Clostridia > Oscillospirales > Oscillospiraceae > Faecousia. The sequence continues at coordinate 8,524 of JAZRRS010000112.1, read as the reverse complement.
ATCACAATCAAGAGGATCTTCTGAAAGGCGGTTATCCCATTGTTGAGGCACTTCGCCACGCCCACGCTACCTATGCCGGTTACCACGGCTATGAGGAGGAGTGGTATGCGAAAGCTCCCTACCTTTCGGAGTATTGTGCAAACAGATTGGGATATTGGTTCTTTATTGATGGCTTGGATATGGGTACACCGTCTTCCGGATGCACGGAGATGGGAAAAGTGTATATCCGCAACAATGGTTTCTCCAAGTGCTATCATCAGTATGATTTGAAGCTGCGGCTGCGTGATGACAAGGGAAACACATATCCTTTGAATCATCGATACCCCGATAGCACCCGTTGGGAGCGAGAGTCTGTCAGTGAGGAAGTGTTCCGTTTGGACTACCGAAATGTTCCGGTGGGCAACTATTTTGTTGAACTGGGACTTTTTGAGGGGACACGCCCCATCAAGCTGGCGGTGAAGGAGGAATATTTGCAGGCCGACGGCTATTACCGTTTGATGGAGCTTTCGGTATCTGCACTTTGAGGAGTTATTATGAAAGCGATCTTTTTAGACCTTGACGGAACATTGAATAATGACCAAAAGGTTATCACACCACGCACAAAACAGGCATTGATGGCAGCACAGGAAAAGGGAATCCGAATCGTGTTGGCGTCTGCCCGTCCTGCACCGGGATTGTTTAAGGAACGGGATGCACTGCTGCTACAGCAGTACGGCGGGGTGCTGATGTCCTATAACGGAGGCAAGATCGTAGATGCGGCTACAGATCGGGTGCTGTTTGAAACGGCTATGGATATGGAGTCTGCCCGAAGTGTGCTGCGCTTTTTGAAAACCTTGCCGGTGACCCCTATTTTAGATGACGGAAAAGAATTTTTTGTGACGGATAAGGACGGTTATAAGGTGGCGTATGAATGCCAAAATAACCGGATGCAGTGTAATGTGGTGGATGATCTTGCGAAGTTTCTCTCTTTTGCACCCATTAAAATATTGATGTCGGTGCTGCCGGAACAGCTCCCAGAGGTGCAAAAGACCATTGCCAGGATGCTGCCGGATTCTCTTGCAGTGGTGCAGACTGCGCCTTTTTATCTGGAAGTGATCCCCTCTGTGATCAATAAGGGACAGGGACTTTTGGATACCTGTAAGGCATTGGGGATCGAAGCCAAGGATACAGTGGCCTTTGGCGATGCGGAAAATGACATTCCTATGCTGAAAGCGGCCGGTGTGGGTGTGGCAATGGGAAACGCCACAGAAAAAGTAAAGGCTGCTGCGGATGCTGTTACTGCTACCAATAATCAAGATGGCATTGCCCTGTGGCTGGACAACAAAGGAAACAGATTGGCAGGCGTTTAGGTGCAAGTCGGCAACCGGAACTGAGCATTTGCTAAAAAAAGGGTTCTGTCTCAAAAGTGAGACAGAACCCTTTGCTGTTTATGCTGTTGATTAAGTTCTGAGACCACCGCAAACGGGGATCACCACGCCATTGACGTAGCTGGAATCGTCACTGGCAAGGAACAAGGCAACGGAAGCCAACTCGTCCGGTGTGCCCAAACGCTGAGAGGGATTGTTCTGAATGCTTCTTGCCAGAATGTCAGCGGGCACGCTGCGCTGCATCTCGGTGTCGATGTGGGCAGGGGCAAGGGCGTTGACGGTGATGTTCTTACGAGCGGATTCTTTTGCCAAAGTTTTGGTAAAGCCTTCCACTGCGGCCTTGGTGGCAGAGTAGTTACACTGACCGGCGTTGCCGTTGGCGGAAGTGGAGGAAACATTGATGATCTTGCCGTAGCACTGGGCACGCATCAGAGGCACCACATACTTGCAGCAATAGTACAAACCGTTCAGATTGATATTGATGACCTGATTCCACTGATCATCGGACATTTTGTGGAACATAGCATCCCGGATGATGCCGGCATTGTTTACCAGGATGTCAATACGTCCAAAGGCAGCCAAAACCTGCTCAACGGCAGCCTTGACCTGATCTTCTTTGGAAACATCGCAAGCGATGGCAATGACGTTGCCACCAATCTCTGCTGCGGTTGCCTGTGCTTTTTCAAGATTGTAGTCCAAAATGGCAACGCCTGCAGCTTCTTCTGCAATGAAACGTTTGACCATAGCGGCACCCAATCCTTGACCGCCACCGGTAACAATGGCGTATTTTCCGTTCAAATTACTCATAATGCAAGTTCCTTTCTATTACTGCCCTTTCCATGTGCGGAAAGGGAAATTACTGGGTCGTGGGTCCATATAGCCGGGTAGGGGGACCGGCAGCATTGCCCGGGCAATGGGACCGAAGGTGGCGCGGTAATGGATAGAAGATTTAACCACTAAGAGGCGCATATCCGTGGGAGTGATACCATGGCTGGGGAATACTTCCAGATCATAAGGCTGCCAGGACAGAGAGGTGACGATGACCCAGTTGCCCTGAATGTCCAATACGGCGGTTTTGCCCATTTTCATTTTTGCGCCTTGGGCCATTTTGCCTTTGTTGACATAGGTGCCGTCGGTGATCATCTTCACATAAGCGGTGACTTCAACTGGACCACCGGAATAGGTGGGGTCGCTCCAACCGCCAAGGCGCAAATGCACTGTAGCGCCCACACCGGCTTCTTCACAGATCTCCACGCTTTTGGGATCCACGATCACGGCAAAGGCGCAGCCGGTGAGCTTTCGCTCCAGTACACGGCGGAGAATGTGGGTGGTGTTGCCAATGCCACCGCCGCCAGGATTATCAGAGGTGTCAGCTATGACTACAGGTGCGTCGGCCGGCTCCATTGCCATATCCAGTGCCTGATCCAGTGTTAAATAGTCATCGTGAAGTGTTTCTTTTCTTTTGACGATTTCGGCCGCAAGGGTATCGGCCACCTCGTCTGCCAAAGCCTGGTCACCGTCAGTCACGGTCAAAACAGCCATACCCATTTCTGCAATGTCTGCAGCGAAGAAGCCGTGGGTGAAGCGGACAGACAACACACCGGGTTGCTGCTGCAGTTGATGGCATAGTTCATAAAGCGGACGGATCTCCTGGCGCTCTGTAGGATACAGGGGCATCAAGTGGGGGATCCTGCGGTATGCCATTACAGGGGATGTCTTTCCGTAAAGCGCGTCTACAAAAATCAGTGCGGCTACTCTTGCGGTGTCGTACATATCCGTATGGGGGTAGTTCTCAAATGGCACAAGGGCGTTGGCACACCGAGCCATTTTTGCGGTAACGTTGGCGTGAAGATCCAGGGAAGCCACAATGGGAATATCCCAGCCCATATGGTTGCGCAGCATTTCCATAATGTCACCTTCCGCATCCGGGTGACCCTCTGCGACCATAGCACCGTGAAACAGGATCATTGCGCCGTCAAAAGGTCCTTTTTCCCGGATGGTTTGCAAAAGCAGATCTTCTGCAAACGCATATACATCCTGTGTTACAGGACCGGAGGGGTTGGCGAACATATTCATAACCGGAACGATCTCTATATCCGGATAAGCTTCCAGTACGTTCAAAGCACCGGTAACCTCGGTGGCAGCAGTGCGGGGAACATTCAGTATATCGTTACCCAGAACCAACCAGGCGTTTTGGTAAGCGGTCATATCCGCAGGAGCAGGACAGAGTACATTGGTCTCGTGCTGAAAACGAAAGAACAAAACCTTCTTTGCCATTGAGATACCTCCTTTTTATAAAGATACTATAGCACAAGGAAATGGGGATTGCAATATCCGGCAGGGGACATTTTTTTGTTGTATAGGGGTATATATTTTTTTATATACCAATACAGGGGATAGGCATCCACAGGGTTATTTTGTAAAGCTGAAATTCCGGAAGACAAGATCCACTCCGGTGGAGAGCTTGGCGGTGAAGGTACATTGATAACGACCTGGAGCGAGATCGTCAGTTTCAATTTCTCCTTGCGTAACCGGCGCCTCTGTAGAAGTTGAGAAACGGTGGAGATTAAATTCATACATCTCATTTTGGTGACCGAAGCAGGTGGCTTCCTGTATGGTCTTGCCGCTTTGGGAGATATTTACGGTTACAGAGGAGATACGGTAATTTGCTTTAATGACTCCGGAAAACATATTTTTTAAAGTGGGGTTGTCCGTGTAGTCGGTGAGCTCTTCTTCTGGCAGAGGGCTGGGATCGACCAATTCCTTGCAGGTAACAGGAAGGTAGCCTTTGGTAAAAATAGTGTTGTAAGACCACTGCTTATCCATAATTTCACAAGGGTAAACCGGCTGATTCAATTCTTCGTGGAAATAAGGCTGCTGTTTTTCTTCCTCTCCGGAGGTCTGTTCCAGTACGGTAACGAAGCTTTTTTCGCCGTCAATCGTGCCATCGGGCAGATACACCGGATTGGTGGTTACCACCATTACAGCGTGGCCTGCGCCGCTTCTGTTGATCAATACCATTCCGTCGCCTTTTTGGAGTTGGGCATAGGCGGCGTACATTCGTTGGTTGCCGTTTTGGGTTACAATGTCTTTGGTGTTATTGTCTGCGGAAAACTTCAGACCAACATACTCGTAGTCGCCTACCTTTAGACAACCATAGAACTCGGTCATATGGGCGGTGTAAGAAAAGTAAATGGAGGGAGAGACCCGTGCCCAGGCCCAAAACAGTTGGTCAGCGCAATCGTTGCCGATCCGCGCCCGGCGGTATGTTTGGCTAGCACATTTGCCAGAGAGAAGTTCTGCGGTAAGTCCGGTAAGGGTGTAAACGCCGTTAGTGCTCTTTTCTGTGGCAAAGGAAAGAAAACTATAGTAGCTGCCGCTGCCGTGGGTATAAGGGATACCTTGATAGATCCTGCCGGCATAGAAAGTGGACACATCTTCGGGGGCTTCCTGTTCGTCTACAAGGATGCCAAGGGAGTTGTTGCGCCGGGAGTAGGTGAAGGTTTCATCCGGTGTCCACAAAATTGCGGATTGTTCTCGCATTGCTTGTTCCACCACGTCCCGCCGGTAGGCAAGGATCTCGTCGGGGTCGTTGGGCTCAGTAGGAGAGCGTGTGGGATAATTCGGAGAAAAGTCAGTATTTTTTGCGGTTGTGTTGCAGCCGAAGAGCAAGATAGCCACCAAAAGCAAAGGAATAAAAAAGAGAGGTTGTTTTCTCATATTGATGTCCGCCTTATCCTTGTTGTTACCTTTAGCATACATTTAATATAATTGTGTGTCAACAACTATCTTGTGCGTGTTTCCAAGGTATTTTTCTGCCGTGCACAAATTAAAAAAACACAAGCTGTTTTTTGCCTTTATGCACAAGAAAAGCACCATAAAAGGCTGTGTGTATTTCTACCGTGCATAAATGTGTGTTTACGGTGGAATTTTGTGTTGACAAGCAGGCACTTCAATGGTATAGTAAGACAATCAAACACCCCCTTGTGGGGAACGAAAAGGAGATAATCGTTATGAAAAAGATCATTGCATTTTTGTTGGCAGCTGTGATGCTACTGTCTCTGGCTGCTTGTGGTGAGACGGCTGCTGATCCCACTACTGCTGCAACACAGGGTGGCGAGCAGACGGAAGGTACTGCTGCACAGGAAAAGTTTGTAATCGGCGTTTGCCAGCTTGTTCCTCACGAGGCACTGGACGCTGCTACTCAGGGCTTCATCGCTCGTGTGACCGAAGAGCTGGGCGAAGAGAATGTTGAGATCTTGGTGGAAGTTGCCAGCGGCGACAGCGCTACCTGCGCACCCATCATCAACGACTTCGTTGCTAAGGAAGTTGATCTGATTCTGGCCAATGCTACTCCTGCACTGCAGGCTGCTGTAGCTGCAACTACCGACATCCCCATTCTGGGCACTTCTGTCACTGAGTATGGCGTGGCTTTGGATCTTGCTGATTTTGCCGGCGTTGTTGGTGGTAATGTTTCCGGTACTTCTGACCTGGCTTCTCTGGAAGAGCAGGCTGCTATGATCAAGGAGTGGTTCCCCGAGGCTAAGAATGTTGGCCTGCTGTACTGCTCCGCAGAAGCAAACTCCAAGTACCAGGTAGACACTGTGAAGGCTAAGCTGGAAGCTGACGGCATCACTTGCAAGGAGTACTCTTTTGCAGACTCCAACGATCTGGCTGCTGTTACCCAGACTGCTGCTGATGAGTCCGATGTGATCTACATCCCCACGGACAACACTGCTGCCAGCGCAGCTGAGACCATTGATGCGATCTGCCTGGATGCAGGTATTCCTGTCATTGCCGGTGAAGAGGGCCTTTGTAAGGGTTGTGGCGTTGCAACTCTGTCCATCAGCTACTATGACCTGGGCATCGCAACCGGTGCTATGGCAGTTTCTATCCTCCGCGACGGTGCTGACATTTCCACTATGGAGATCCAGTATGCTGACGCAACTAAGAAGTACGATGCAGAGCGCTGCGAGGAATTGGGTCTGACCGTTCCCGAGGGCTATGTTGCAATCCAAAAGTAAATGTGATATAATAGGAAAGGGCGAGGTGGATGCCATCTCGCCCTTTATTCTAATTCAGCGGAGGAAAGAAACAAATGCAAAGCTTTCTCAATGCTCTGCCCGGTGCTGTGTCGCAGGGATTGATTTGGGGCATTATGGCCATTGGCCTGTTTATTACATATAAAATACTGGAGCTTTCCGACTTGACCGTGGACGGCTCTTTTACTACCGGTGGTGCAGTTTGCGCAATGATGCTGGTTGGCGGATATAATGTTTGGGTTGCAATGCTGACAGCGTTGCTTGTGGGCATGCTGGCCGGTTGGGTAACCAGCTTTTTCCACACCAAGTTGGGCATTCCTGCCATTCTTTCCGGTATTTTGACGCAGTTGGGTCTGTGGTCTGTGAATCTTGCCATTATGGGTATGAAAGCAAACCAGGTTGTGAATGTAGATGCACTGGCAAAAAAGGGAATTGATATTTTGGTTTCCTCTCGCTTTTTGAAGCAGGTTGCCAAAGGTGTGCGTCCTTTCTGGGAGCATCCTCTGTTTACGGTTGGTTTGTTGACTGTTGCAATCATTGTCGTGCTGTACTGGTTCTTCGGTACGGAATTGGGTGCCTCCATCCGCGCAACCGGTGCCAATGCCAATATGGCACGGGCACAGGGCATCAATACCAATATGAACAAGGTGTTTGGTCTGATGCTTTCCAATGGTCTGGTGGCTTTGTCCGGTGCACTGTTTGCACAGTATCAAGGCTTTGCTGACATCAATATGGGTCGTGGTGCCATCGTTACCGGTCTTGCTGCCATCATCATTGGTGAAGTGGCTTTCGGAAAGCTGTTCCGGAATTTTGCACTGAAGCTGCTGGCGGTGAGTATCGGCTCTGTGATCTACTATGTGGTCATCCAAGCCGTCATTAGTTTGCTGGATATTAACACCAACTATATGAAGCTGATTTCCGCTTTGATCGTGGCGGTCTTCCTTGCAGTACCCAACCTCCGCGGTATGGTGTTTGGCAAGAGAAAGGAGAAACACCATGCTTGAGATTCGTGATGTAAAGAAAGTGTTTAACCGAGGCACTGTGAATGAAAAGGTGGCACTTCACGGACTGAATCTGCATCTGAAACCCGGTGATTTTGTAACAGTCATCGGTGGCAACGGTGCAGGTAAGAGTACGATGCTGAACTCGGTCGCCGGTGTGTATCCTGTGGATGAGGGTGCGATCCTCATTGACGGCACCGACGTAACGAGACTTCCGGAGTATAAGCGTGCTAAGTTTATTGGCCGTGTGTTCCAGGATCCTATGATGGGTACTGCAGCAACTATGCAGATCGAGGAAAATCTGGCATTGGCTGCTCGTCGAGGCAAAGTGAGAACGTTGCTCTCCGGCATTACCAAAAAGGAGAGAGAAGCATACCGGGAGGCGTTGAAGATCCTGGAGCTGGGTCTTGAGGATCGTATGACTTCTAAAGTGGGTCTTCTTTCCGGCGGACAGCGTCAGGCGTTGACGCTGTTGATGGCGACACTGCAAAAGCCGAAGCTGCTGCTGTTGGACGAGCACACTGCAGCACTTGATCCTAAGACGGCTTCTAAGGTGCTGGACGCAACCCAGCGTATTGTGGAAAAGGACAACCTGACCACATTGATGATCACCCACAATATGCGTGATGCCATTGCTTATGGCAATCGTCTGATTATGATGTACGATGGCCACGTGGTGGTGGATGTTTCCGGTGAAGAGAAGAAGAATTTGACAGTGGAACAGCTGCTGGCTCTGTTTAGTAAAGTTAGTGGCTCAGATGAAGCTAACGACAAGCTCTTACTTGGTTAATAAATCAAAAAGCGGTGGACCTCCACCGCTTTTTTATATATCAAATTTCAATTTAGCGGGCAGTTTTGGATGGTGCTTCGCACCATCGCTTCCCCCGGGGGGAAGCTGTCACGGCTAAGCCGTGACTGAAGAGGAATGCGGGCGATCATCTTAGATATTGCTTGCAGCTGCAGGCTTTTTATTAAGTTTCAGTGCACGCCATTCCTCTCCCGTCAGCTTCCCTGAGACCCTCTCCCCGGGAGAGGGTATTGGGTCGGTGCATCCGACAAACAGCCCGATAAATTGGAATTTATAAAATAAAACGGTCGTCTCACAGTGCTGTGG
>JAZRRS010000111.1:0-1649 GCA_045651005.1 Faecousia sp. | reverse complement strand
GCACCGGAAGGAATCGTGCCGGGCAGACTGCTTGCCTGCAGGCTGTTTGAAAGAACGAACATTGTCGTAAGCGGCAATGGTGATCAGATTATCTCCGGAGCGCACATAGTCGGTAATATCCAGATCAATGGGCGTATAGCCACCCTTGTGGGAGAAACCGGTAGACTTGCCGTTGACCCAGACCTTTGTTTCGTAGTCACAGGCACCGATATGGAACAGCACCCGATTGCCACACAGGTCTTCCTGCGTCAGTGTGATGGTCCGTTTATACCAGACACAGTTCATAAAGTCCTTTACCTCCACACCGGACAGCTTGCTCTCCGGGCAGAACGGAACGGTAATGGTGCCGGAAAGGCTCTCTGCCTCCGGCAGACCCTGCTCCTCACCGGAGCAGGAATAGTCGATCTCAAACTGCCATGTGCCGTTGAGATTCTTCCAGTTTTTACGTTCCCATTGGGGGTTGGGATGCTCCAGGCGAGGAATTGTATTGAAATCCATTTAGGAACCATCCTTTCATTGTTATCTACACCTATTGTACAGAAAAACACGAAAAAAGCAAGCAGAATCCTATATCCGCAACCGTTCTAAATATTTGTTCCTCCAACCACTGTTATCATAGTTTTTTGAAAATTGCAAGTTCTGATTTCCTGTTGTATAATTTTTGAATAACCCAAAGGAGTGTATACCTATGGAGGTCTGCCTGTCAAAAGAAAGGATCGAGTCTTTTTGCAGAAATGGCCTGCCCCTGCGGCTGCTGGGTGTGGAGGCGTTTGGTATGGAGGCGATCACATGGCAGTTGGAAGGCGACTGTCTGGATCTGAGGACCTTCACGAAACCCTCTTACAACCAGTGGGATGAAGGTGATTTCACCGACGGTGTGCTGCTGACTTTCCTTGCCCCGGGAGAGGCAAAGGTAATTGCAACCTACCGGGACGTAGACTATGTTTGCCATGTAGTCAGCCGCGAAATGAAGCGCGCCTCTTCTTATGACAAAATGGAATATTTCATCGGAGATATGCACGTCCATACCACCAATGCCTGCGGCAAGAAGGATGCCCGAAACATTTTAACCTCCCGTTCCGATGGCTCCAGTCCGTTCCATTACGCTGTTTCCACCTCTACAGATAGTGAGAGCTTTACTCCTCGCGCGGAAGGCGTCCTCCGCACCTTCCGTGGGGAAGAGATCATCCGCTTCGTCCGGCACAATGCCCGATATATCCGTCTTGAGATCCTTTCCACCGCAGGCTGGAATAGACACCGCCTGTGGCGCAATTAAACACTAATATGCTGTAAATGTCAATATTCTTGTCTTTTTTGTTTTACACATCAGTTTGTCCTAAAATATTCTGTTTCCCAATCGTGTATGTCAAACCTAATATCTCATCAAGAAATATTAACATGAGATGTCTTTGATATAAACAAAAAATTCGAACTTAGGAAAGCTTCCATTTCTTGCAGCAGGAACATGGAAGCTTTTCGGAACAGATAAAGAATTCCTCTGGGGCGATTTTAAGAAAACATTGGTTCTGATGTAATTATCATAAAGCGGCATAAGTATGAGCTATATGATACAGCATCTAAGGATAATAGGAAATACAAAACCATTTTGTGGACAATTTTGCTTGAGTTGTGCCACTGAATATGATACC
>JAZRRS010000110.1:0-31914 GCA_045651005.1 Faecousia sp. | reverse complement strand
GCGGAGAGCTTGTTTAGTCTACCACAGCCATTTCATTTTGTCAAGAACTATTTTTCGTTTTCTCAACATTTTTTTCGTGTCTTTGGCAGACTTTTGCGCCCCCTGCCGGAAGCGCTTGCATATAATAACAAACACTCCCTTGTTTGTCAAGCCATTTTTCTTCTTTTCTTAAATTTATTTCTGCACTGCAAATATAATATAAGACGCTGTCAAAAACAGCGTCTTATCGTTCATTTCCTTACAGGCTTTCTGCTATATCATATATTAAGCGTTCCGTCTTTTCCCAGCCCAGGCAAGGATCTGTAATTGATTGTCCAAATACATCTCCATCTATCTTTTGTGCACCATCTACCAGATAGCTCTCTATCATAAAGCCTTTCACAAGTTTCCGTAGTTCCGGGTTATAACGACAGCTGTGCAGCACTTCCTTTGTGATACGAATCTGCTCCATAAATTGTTTTCCGGAATTGCTGTGATTTGTATCAATAATCACGCTTGGATTCGCAAGATTGGAGGATGCATACAGTTCATTCAATCTTACCAGATCTTCATAATGGTAATTTGCATAGGATTTGCCATACTGGTCCACATATCCACGCAGGATCGCATGGGTGTAGGGATTGCCCGCACTCTTGACTTCCCAATTACGATAGCAGAAGGTATGGGAATGCTGCGCAGCATGGATCGCATTCATCATAACCGAAAGGTCGCCACTGGTGGGATTCTTCATTCCAACCGGAATTGCAAGACCACTGGCTGTCAAACGATGTTGTTGATCCTCAACAGATCTGGCTCCCACCGCAACGTATGCCAGAAGATCATTTAAATATCTATGATTCTCCGGGTATAACATCTCGTCAGCACTTGTCATACCGTACTGCGTCAAAGCCTTCATATGCATTTTACGGATTGCAATGACACCCTTGATAAGATTAGGTCTTTCATTTGGGTCCGGATAATGAAGCATACCTTTGTAACCGTCACCGGTTGTACGAGGTTTGTTCGTATAAATTCTTGGAATGATAAGCAACTTCTCCGTAACCTTATCCTGAACTGTGCGCAACTTCTCTATATATGCAAGGACAGCATCTTCCCGGTCCGCAGAACACGGACCAATAACAAGAACCATTCTACTGTCTTCTCCTGCAAATATTGCTCTTATCTCATTATCTCTGGCAATTTTGATATCCGCAGCTTCCTCAGACAGAGGATACTGCGCCTTGATCTCTTGTGGAATCGGTAATTTCCCAATGAATTGCATATTCATATGTATATACCTCTTTTACTTTTTATCAAAAAGCGCTCTGCGAGCAGTAGATTTTCGCATTTCCTCACGCATACCTTCCACGTCGTTGTTTTCAAGCAGCGTACGGAACGCATTAAAGGATGCACTAAATGCATCCATATGATGCAAAAGCATTTCACGATTGCAGGAAAACAGTTCCGCCCACATTTTATCATTTATACGTGCAATTCTTGTCAAATCCCGGAATGAATCGCCTGTGTACGCTTCCATTCCCGGTGTGTCATTACAGTTCATCAGCGAGATAGCAATGCAATGCGTCAACTGCGACAAAAAGCCGATCATATCATCGTGCTGTTCGGGAGAAAGCAGCGAGACTCTTGCAAAACCCAATTCCCAGCCTAGTTGTTCACAAAGGGAGATCGCAGCCTCTGTATTCTTTTCTGTAGGAGTGACGATGTAGTTTGCTTTTTGGAAAATCGTTTCATCGCTGTTTTCTATACCATAGACCTCTTTACCGGCCATAGGGTGAGCTGCAATAAATTCCACATCGTCGCGGAGCATCTCCTGGACACGATAAACAACACTGCATTTCACACCGGTCACATCCGTCAGAATCGCACCGGGCTTCAAATATTGCTGATGATCCTCCAGCCACTGAATAAATATCTGTGGATACAGCGCAAATACTACAATATCCGCTTCACCGATTATCACAGGATCAATTTGGTTGGAGCCTGCACATATAATATTATTTTGAATTGCGTAATCAATCGTTTCCGCACTTCTGGTAATGGCACTGACATAATAGCCTTTTTTAGTCAACGCCTTGGCATAGCTGCCACCAATCAAGCCCAAGCCTACAATTAATACACGTTTCTCATTGGTCAGTTTCATATGTAGATACCTCTACGCCCAAACTCTGTAATCTTTCAAAAAAATCGGGGAAGCTTTTGCGTACTGCCTGTGCACCTTCAATACTGCCGCCGGTAAGCGTAAGAAGCACCGCCAGAGACATAACAATTCTATGGTCATTGTGTCCGCAGAGCACCCGATTTGGTGCGTGAAAATCATTGGGTTGAACAATCACTTCATCCTCATTTACAACCACATTAACACCAAATGCCGACAATTCCTCTGCCATAGCCGCAGCACGGTCACTTTCTTTGATCTTCAGCCGCTTCGTACCGGTAAATACGCCACCGTTTTTAGCAGCAGCCAGCGCAAATAAAATCGGTCCAAGATCCGGGCAATTTGCTATATTAAGTGAAGCTTTACTCGCACACACAGCAGGAAAATACTCTTCATACACCTTATCTCCCTGCAGACTGTCTTTGCGCAGTCCGGTAATCTCAATGTCATTACCCAGAGCTTTTAGTGCTGCAAAGAATGCGGCTCCGGAATAATCGCCTTCCGCCGTTATCTCCACAGGCGCATACTTCTGTTTTCCAGGAATAACAAGAGTACAGGAATCCTGCCATTTCGCACAAATACCAAACGCTTCCAGCGCCTGTAATGTCAAGTCAATATACCCTCGACTTTCCACCGGCGGTGTGATCTGAATCAAACTGTCCTCTTCACACAAAGGCAGCGCAAACAGAAGACCTGTTATAAACTGGCTGCTGATGTTACCGGGAATAGTAAAAACTCCGCCAGACAATCTTCCGCAAACCCGAATAAAATTATCTTCCCGTGAAAAGGTCATCCCTTTCTCTCCGCACAGGTTCTCGTATATATCTAAGGGTCTGGACAGAAGTTTTTCTGTACCTGTTAGAGACACCATTTTTCCACACAAAAGTGCTAATGGTATAAAAAAGCGAAGTGTACTTCCACTTTCCCTGCAACAAAGCACATCTACAGGATGCATCTTACGAGGATCAACGCCGCGAACATACACATTGTTTCCATCAACTAAACAAGTAGCACCCATAGCGCAAAGGCAGTCGATAGTGGCACATATATCCTCATTGAGATCAACGCCACGAATGCAGCTTTCCCCTTCAGACAAACCCGCACAAATCAGAAGCCTGTGTGCCACACTTTTAGAAGACGGTGCTGATACAGTTCCTTCTGCCTTTCCCGGATTGATTGTAACTCTCATATTGCATTCTCCAGCAAAGCATCCACCGCTTCCAAATAGCCGTCAAAACCTTTACCGGTTATGGTTGCAATGCAAGCCAAACGAATATAACTAATCTGTCGAAAATCTTCACGTTCCTCAACCTTGGAAATATGGACTTCAACAGTAGGTATACACACAGATTTTACTGCATCCAGAAGTGCGATGCTGGTGTGGGTGTATGCACCGGGGTTAATGATAATACCTTCCGTACCATCTGTAAAAGCTTCCTGAATTCGGTCAACCAATGCGCCTTCGTGGTTGGATTGATAAAATGAAACATCTACATTTTTTTCACCACAGTACTTACCAATCTTTTCACAAAGCGTCTCGTACGTACCGGAACCATACAGGGAAGGTTCACGAATACCTAGCATATTCAGATTTGGTCCGTTTATAACTAAAATCTTCATTCAAAGAATTTCCTTTCAATCTCCGCAATCGCTACCTCGGGTGTAGTTTTATTAGAAATCACCACATCAGATGTTCCGGTATAAACAGAATATCGTTCATGATGCCTCTTTTGGATCAATTCTATTGTAGAGGACAGCGGGCGGTCATCCGTGGGGATCAGCTGTTCCAAAGGTCGATCCAGAAAGAAAATCTTACCGTTCATCTTCAGCGCATCCACATTCTTTTCTCGCAGCACAGCACCGCCGCCTGTAGAAATGACGCAACCATTTTTCGAGCTGATTTCGCAAATAACTTCTGATTCAACGTCTCGGAAAGCCGATTCACCTAGGCTCATTATCAATTCCGCAGGCGTCCTGCCAGTCTTCTCTGTAATCAACGCATCTGTATCAAAGTATGGTCTATCAAGCCTTTTTGCAAGCAACTTACCTACAGTCGTCTTCCCACTTCCCGGCATACCGGTCAACACAATATTTTCTTTAGACGCTTTGATCTTGCGATAGATTCGTTCTGTTAACTCCGCGGGATAACGAATGTCCAAAAAGATTTCTGAAGCAAGCACAGCCTGGCTCACAAGCATAAACAAGCCACCCGCGGCCGGCACTCCCCTGTTCAATACTTTTCTCACGAGCTCTGTTCTTAAAGGGTTATAGACAGCATCCACAACACCCTCAAGTTTAAGGAAAAGATCCGGATCAACCGGCATTCCTGCTTCTCTGGAAAACATTCCTTTGGGTGTAGTATTGATCAGTATATGTGCATCCAGATGTTCATTAAGTACATCCTCGTAGGTCAAAGCACCCGTCTTAGCTGTACGACTCACTTTGAATATACTGGACGCTCCCATATGCTTCGCCACAGCATAGGCAGTATTGGATGTGCCTCCCGTGCCGAAAATCAACACCTTTTTATTTTGAAGGACAATACCTTTTCTTTTAATCAGCGCTTTCAGACCACCAAAATCTGTGTTATAACCATAAAGCTCGCCATTACGGTTCACAATGGTGTTCACCGCACCAACAGACTGTGCTATAATGTCCACTTCTTTCAGATGAGGGATCACATCCTGCTTGTAAGGAATCGTAACATTGATTGCACGAAAGTTACGGTCATCCATAAAAGCATCCAATTGCCCCACAGGAATCTCTCTAAGCTCGTACTGATAATCCGCAATTTGGGCGTGAATCTCTTTCGAAAAACTATGGGATAAATGTTCGCCGATGCAGCCATACTGCATTCTCAATCACCCTTTGCAAAATAATCCGTGCCAAAACGGCCTGCCAACATATCATAAACCGCAATAGCAGTTACGGCATCCACAACGATTCTGGCACGATGAACGATAGCCGGATCATGTCTTCCCCTTATGGAAAGTGTTGCGTTTACTCCGGCAGTAATATCCACCGTATCCTGCTCTTTGGAGATTGACGGTGTTGGCTTTACTGCACAACGGAAAACCACCGGCATTCCATTTGTAATACCGCCGCCAATACCGCCACTGTGATTCGAGGTAGTGACAATTTTATCACCCTCATAACGCAAAGAATCATTGGCTTGACTGCCCCGCATATCTGCCAGTGCAAACCCGTCACCGAATTCAACACCCTTCACTGCAGGAACGGAAAAAAGGATATGGGAAAGCATACTTTCAAAAGTATCAAACCAAGGCTCACCGACACCAGCCGGCAACCCACATATCACGGTCTCCAGCACACCGCCAACGCTATCGCCCTCTTCCTTTGCTTTCAGGATACATTCCTGCATACACTGACCTGCACGTTCATCCAGAACAGGGAATTCAGCCTCTCGCAATTTTGCAACATCTTCATAAATATCACAAAAGCTACGATCGCACACACCGGCACACCTAGAAATATGAGAGCCAATGACAATCCCTTTCTTTTCAAGCGCATCATAGCAGATGGCTCCTGCCGCCACAAGTGCAGCAGTGATGCGGCCTGAAAAATGGCCTCCCCCACGAACATCCTGATAACCGTGGTACTTGCACTGAGCCGGAAAATCCGCATGTCCGGGGCGCATCAGAGATTTCATAGCGCTGTAATCTCCGCTTTTAGTATCCTGATTGCGAATCAAGATCGTCAGTGGTGTACCTGTAGTAACTCCATCGACCATTCCGCTTACTATTTCATATGCATCTTTTTCTTGCCTGGCTGTAGAAATGGCTCCGGTAGGTCGGCGCAATGAAAGCATTCTTCGAATATTGGCTTCGCAGACAATCATACCGGGACACAAGCCATCCAAAACCGCACCAATTGCAGAACCATGGCTTTCACCAAACAATGTTACAGTCAAATAATTCCCAAACGTATTCTTCATAATGGTCACATCTCCCCATTTAAGAAACGATATACCGTTTCCTTTAACGCAGAAAGCGGCAACGTGCGCAGCTCATATGATCCGGCTTTTTCTGCATAAACCACCGTAATGTTGTCACCGGAAAGCTTCTTATCGTGTCTCATCGCTTCCCAAACAGCATCCGGATCAACATTACAAGCTGTTGGGAGCCCAAGTTTTTTAAGTATCCTGCATAATCTCGGGCGCAATGAATCACTGCACATAGGAAGCATACCCAGAGCAACACACTCACCGTGATACAAGCTATCAAATCCGGAAGCAGCTTCAATGCCATGCCCAATGGTATGCCCAAAATTTAGAACTTTTCTCAAGCCTTTTTCTTTCTCGTCCTCTTTTACTACCTGTGCCTTAATCTGCAATGATCTAATTATGATTCTTTCAATACTGCCCAGCACATCATCCGAATCAAACACAGACAAAAGCGATTCATCAAAATTAACAGCCATTTTGACTGCCTCTGCAAGGCCATTTGCAATTTGTCGTTGCGGTAAAGTATCCAAAACATCCGGATCTATCAAAACCGTCTTCGGCTGGTAAAATGCGCCAACGCAATTTTTGATTCCATCCAGGTCAATAGCAACCTTACCGCCAATGGAAGAATCCACTTGTGAAAGCACTGTAGTAGGGATGTTATAAAAATCGATTCCTCTCATAAAGGACGCTGCAGCAAATCCGGCAAGGTCACCGACTACACCGCCTCCTACAGCCACCACACAATCCGTGCGGGTAAAGCCTTCGTTAAGCATAGTGCGACAAAGAAGGGCAAAATTCTCCAGTGTCTTACTTTCTTCCCCTTGGGGAATCACCACAACTGTAGGCTCTTTGCATTGTCTTGACACTGCTTCTGCATAGTGGGACGGCACACCGCTATCTGTAACAACTAACACCTTACGGTTTAAATTCATATGTACATCTGCACGGGATAGAGATCCCCTTGCAACTGTAACAAAATAACTATTCATTCCCAATTCTACAGGGATCTGCATATTGTTCCTCCTTAGGCAAAAGAGCCAACACACTTTACTTTGTCACAACAAACAGCAAGTTCCTCCAACATACACTTACCTTCATAACTACGAACATTGCCTTCCGCTTCCACATAGAAGTAATACTGCCATAATAATTCTTTCATCGGTCGGCTACGCAAAGTGCGCATATTAAAACCGTGCGCACCAATAATATTCAGTGCACGTGCCAAAGAACCGGCTTCATTGCGAACAGTAAACATAAGCACAAAATGTGCGCCGTGTGCCTTACTGATGTTTCTGTCTTCAGATCTTGCCAAAACCGCAAAACGCGTAGTATTGATATTAGAACGATTGATCCCCTCATGAATCACTTTCAATCCGTAGCAGGAAGCGCTTTCACCGCTTGCGATTGCAGCAACCGAAGGGTCATTCAGTTCTGCTACATATTTTGCAGCAAGCGCTGTATTTTCATAGGGGACCTGCGCAAAGCCATACTCTTTCACAAAACCGTCACATTGGGACAACGCCTGCGGATGACTTACTACTGTTTTGATTGTTTCAAAGGAAGCCCCCTGCACAGCCAGAAGATCATGGGTAACAGACAATGCAACGGTCCCATTAACATAGAGTGGTCCGGAGAATAACAAATCCGTAACCTGACCCACCTCGCCTGCATAACTATTTTCAAGCGGTAACACCACCGCATCACAATCGCCACTAACAACAGCGTCATATGCATCCTTAAA
Source organism: Faecousia sp. (assembly GCA_045651005.1). Classification (GTDB taxonomy): domain Bacteria; phylum Bacillota; class Clostridia; order Oscillospirales; family Oscillospiraceae; genus Faecousia. The sequence continues at coordinate 24,051 of JAZRRS010000110.1, read as the reverse complement.
GTCGGAGTAGGATACCTTTTCTGCATCGGGAAAAAGCTTCTGCGCGGCAATATGTGCAAAAGCACCTTCAATTCCGCTGTATGCAACACGCATTCCCTGAAGGATCTTTTGCTGATACCGGCGTGAAATCGTCATTGTGTCCCGCATGAAATCCATATAATAGCCACGATAAGCATCCTGCGAAATTCTCTCTGCACCGTTGCGAATGACCTCAGATTCCCGGGCTGCATCCAATATGGGCATTCCATGTTCCCTTTTATAATCGGCAACCATCTCAGCTGCTTCCATACGTCGCACGAACAGTTCCGCCATTTTCACATCTACTTCATTGATGATTTTTCTTGCTTCTTGTAAACCATCCATAAAAATCAGTCTCCTAAGTAAAACTGGGCAAGCTTACGAAAAGCAGGTAAACTTGCCAATACCTGCCGGGTCGTGACGCAATACGCAATACGTACATACCCGGAGCATCCAAAATCATCCGCAGGAACAAGCAAAAGCTCATACTCCTTTGCTTTCTCACAAAATGCATACGCATCCGGAATCGGTGATTTCAAAAACAGATAAAAAGCACCGTTAGGGTATACCACTTCAAAACCGCTCTCCGTCAGTTCTCTATACAGAATTTTTCTATTCTCGTCATATACAGACAAATCCGGCATAACATCCACACATTTACTGACAAGTCTTTGGAACAGTGACGGTGCACACACATAACCAAGTACTCTTCCTGCGCCACAAACCGCATCGAACACAGTATCCGCTTCTTTCATTTTCGATGAAACAAAAATATAGCCGATTCGTTCACCGGGCAGTGACAGGGATTTACTGTAAGAATAGCAAACAATTGTATCATCATAGAACGAAGGTATGTAGGGCACATCAACACCGTCGTATGTCAGTTCCCGATAAGGTTCATCACATATGATAAAAATTCTGTGACCGTATTTTTGGGATGCGTTACCTAGGATCTCCGACAAAGTCTCAATAGACTTTTTATTCAGAACAACACCGGTAGGGTTATTGGGTGAGTTCACGATTACGGCCTTTGTTTTTTCATTAACTACTGCTTCCAACGCTACAGGGTCAATCTGAAATGTTTCTTGCGCACATTCCGCTGTAACAAATTTTGCACCTGCTTTTTCGGCAAAGACTTTATACTCCGGAAAATAGGGAGTAAAGGCTACTACCTCATCCCCCGGCTCAACAAGCGCTGTTAAGGAAATGGCCAGGGATGCTGCTGCGCCGACAGTCATATAAATATGCTTGCCATCAGCAGGCACTGCAAACTTACCGCTTATGTGCTTGGCAATAGTGTTACGCACTTCAGAATCACCAGCAGCTGACGTATAGGCGTGAAGCTCCGTCGCAGAAACAGTCTCCAGTAATTCCTTTAATGTATCAGACACTATATGAGGTGCCGGCACGTTGGGATTTCCCAGACTAAAATCAAAGACATTTTCCACGCCGATCTCTTTTCTGCGCATATTGCCATACTCGAATATTTCACGGATCACAGAGTTGTTTTGACCCAGTTTTAAAATTTCCTGCGATACCATCCTGTACCTCCAAGATAACTGTTATCTATTAATTATACAATATATTTTATTCGGGTCAATAGTGAGAAAACGAAAATATCCCAGGACTATTCTGACAGTTTTTGATTATTTTGTCCTCCACGGGCGCATTTTCGTAATCTCACCGTGTACATCCGCATATTTTGCAGCTTCTTCCACATCACCTTGCGCTTCACAAAAACATACCTTTACCGAGGGTTTAAAGCATCTCTCCAATTCCGGCAACCATTTTTTTGCGCCATGGGAGACTAATAACAATTCAACCGTATCCAAATATATGATTGCAGAGGCATTCTGTTTTAATCTGTCTATTGACTCATCGAGAGTTTTCCCCTGCCCCTTATTTCCTGCATCTGTTTCCAATACAATCTGGTCATTAGAAACATAGACCGCTACTGCACGAATCGGCAACAGCTTACCCACATCGACTCTGTTTACCGGTGCAAACAGAAGTGAAGCCAGTATCGCAACATATAGTATTTTCCTCAACGCTGTCTTCTCCTGTCCTTTGGATGAAGCTTATCACTTCTGTATTTATCTTTGAACAATCTACGTCGAATGATATGACCCGTTGGTGATAAATAGCCAACCCCTAAACTTTTCAACCCAGACAAGTGAATAATCAAAATCAACAATCCACCGGCTACGCCATATAACCCCGCAACAGCACTCAAAAGCACAATAATAAACCGCCAAACACGAATCGCATTGGCAAGGTCACGATTGGGTAAAACGAAACCGCAAACACCGGCCACAGATACTGCGATCAATGCCAGTGGGGAAATTAACCCTGCTTCAACAGCTGCTGTTCCTACCACAATACCGCCAATCACTGACACTGATTGTCCGACAGCCTGTGGCAAGTGAATGCCGGATTCCTGCAAAAGTTCAAAGGCAACCAACAACGCAATCACTTCAGTCGTTGTTGTAAATGGCACTGTTTTCTTGCTTTCAATGATCGATATCAACAATGAGTAAGGAATCATATGCTGATGGTAGGCTGCTAAAGCCAGATAAATAGCCGGCAACAGCAGACTTGTCAGTAGCGCAAGATACCGAAGTACCCGTACAGCAGACGCTCCAACATAATCTCTCCCCCGGTCCTCCGGACTTTCCATCAGATACATTAAGTCAGCAGGCGCAAGATAACCAAGAGGAAGCCCATCCACCAACAAGCCAACTCGTCCATCCAGGATCCCTTGTGCAAAACGATCCGGTCTCTCAGTATATTGCAACAGCGGAAATGCCGTTTTTCGAGATCCGGTAACATATTCTTCAACAGAAGAAGGACTCAACATTCCATCAATATGGATGGTTGACAACCGTTCCTTCATTCTCTCTACCATTGATTCATCTGTGATTCCCTGGAGCCACACAACACTAACGTTTGTCAGAGATCGATTTCCAATCTGTGTTTCATAGATCCGCAAGTCCGGACTTCTAAGATGTCTACGAACATAGCTGGTATTGGAACGAAGCGTCTCCACAAAAGCATCCTTCGGTCCTTTTACCGTATTCTCCACTTCCGGTGCCGATGTTCCACGCTTGTCCGGTGTACGAACCTCAAATCCGATTGCACCCACAGAAGGAAACAACACCACGCAAAAGCCGTTAACCAGTAGAAAGTTTATTTTTTCAAGATCATTACAGGCAACCGCTACGTTATTGTAGACCATCCCATGCAGCGCAAACTTATAAAGATCGTCCATAGAGTTGCCACGCAGATCTTGTGTAATCGGCTTAAAGATGTATTCCGACGCGGAACTCGAGGCAATCAATCCATCAATGGCATAGGCATACAGAGAAAAGCTGCCGCACCGCAATTCCCGTCGAATAAAATCTGCGGCATTACTAAACTGACTGTTTATATTCTCATCTGTCAATTCCAAATTTGGCATATTGTCACCTCAAGCTTATTATTTCTCAAAAAAACAGCTTTATACAGATTTGCTTTTCCAAGCAGTTGGTGCTATAATGTTTACAGAGGTGATATCATGATTTACACAAAGCTAACAAATGAAGCAACGAGAATCGCATATGCAGCACATCACGGCCAATTGGACAAGGGCAACGTCCCCTATATACTGCACCCCATCCATCTCGCAGAACAAATGGATGACGAATATTCCACCTGTGTTGCGCTTCTTCACGATACAGTAGAAGATACGGATATGACACTGGAACAGCTTTCCCAGATTTTCCCCAAAGAAGTGGTGGATGCCGTTGCACTCTTAACTCACAGCGAAAGTGAGCCATACCTCGACTATGTTACACGCATTAAGACCAACCCTCTTGCCAAAAAAGTAAAGCTCGCAGATCTGCGGCATAACTCCGATGAATCCCGAACACCAGACGCAACGGATGCTGACAAGGCATATTGGAAGCAAAAATACGGACCGGCATTTCTCATTTTGGAGGAAGTTTAATATGGCCCAAGTAATCGCTGCAATATCCACCGGCACTCAAATCAGTGCCATTGGCATAATACGTTTAAGCGGTGAAGGCTGTGCAGAGATTGCCGGAAAGGTATTCACACTTAAAAGCGGCACACAATTGAAGGATGCTCCCAACAGGAAGTTGATGTTGGGAACATTACACGACAAGGATGGTCGTGTTATCGACAGTTGTATGACCGTATATACACGAGGGCCTCACAGTTACACCGGTGAAGATACCGTAGAATTTCATTGTCACGGCTCTCCTGCTGTATTGGCTGCCGGTCTGGAGGCGCTCTATCTTGCAGGTGCAAGACCCGCTGCTCGCGGTGAGTTTACAAAACGAGCCTTTTTAAACGGTCAGCTGGATCTCACGCAAGCTGAAGCCGTAATTGATCTGATCGAAGCAGATACTGTAGATGCTGCCGCCAATGCAGCCGGACAAGTGGGCGGCGCCCTTTGCCAAAAGCTGTCACCCATATATAACGACCTCACAAATCTATGCAGTCACTTCCACGCAGTTTTGGACTACCCGGATGAAGACATCGAAGATTTCGGTCTGTTAAGCTACGAAGGTATATTAAAAAAAGATGCGGACTCACTTCAGCGTTTACTAAAAACCTACGAGCACGGGCGCATCTTAAAAGACGGTGTCTCTGCGGCAATTATCGGCAAGCCAAACGTTGGAAAATCCAGTCTTATGAATGCACTGGCAGGCTATGAGCGTGTAATTGTTACAGAAATCGCCGGCACAACAAGAGATACCGTAGAAGAAACTGTTTTAGTTGGCAAGACAAAGCTGCGCTTAATCGACACCGCTGGCATCCGGGAGACCGGCGACATTATTGAAGCAATGGGCGTAGACCGTTCAAAGAAAGCTATGGAAAACGCCGATTTGGTTATTTTTGTTTGCGACGGATCCTCCCCCTTGTCAAAGGAGGACGAAATGATCATAGCGTCTTGCGTAGATGCGCAAAACGTAATTGCACTAATTAACAAAGCAGATCTTGGAAAGTGTATACAGCCCAGCGATCTTCCTTTTATGACTATCATTCAGGTCTGTGTAAAAAACGGCGAAGGCTTGGATCTATTGACCGACACCATCGACACAATGTTTTCAGACGGCACACCCTGTGATGGATCAATACTTACAAATACAAGACAGTGCGACGCAATTCGCCGTGCCTATGAAGCGATGAATTCAGCTCTTGGAAGCTTACACGCCGGACTTACCCCTGATGCCGTACTGCTGGATGTAGAAACTGCAATGGAAGCACTGGGAGAAGTTACCGGAAACACAGTAAGAGAGGACATTACCGCAAGGATATTTGAGCGTTTTTGCGTTGGAAAGTGATATTGATATGGTTTACCTAGACAACTCCGCAACAACCAAACCCTGCAGCGCAGCAATTACCGCTATGACGGAGGCACTAACGACCTGTTGGGCCAATCCAAGTGCTTTGTACGACTTCGGCATTGATGCTGCACGAGAATTGAGAAGCGCCAGAAACAAAGTAGCTTCTGCTTTGGGTGCTGAGCCCGACAGAGTGTATTTTACATCTGGTGGTACAGAGGCAGATAACTGGGCAATTCTGGGCACAGCAAAACGATTTGGCAAAAAGAACAAGCATATAGTAACCACCGCTATTGAACATCACGCAGTGCTTAACACAATGAAGGAACTGGAATCCTGCGGCTACGAAGTAACCTATCTGCAGCCAAATTCTCTGGGGCAGATCCCATTGGATACATTTAAGGCTGCGCTGCGCAAAGACACCTGCCTCGTATCCGTAATGATGGTCAATAACGAAGTGGGATCTGTTATGCCGATTGCGCAAATGGCAAAATTAACCCACAAGCTCAGCCCCGATGCTATTTTTCACACAGATGCGGTGCAGGGCTTCTTAAAAGTACCATTTCAAGCAAAGACACTTGGCGCAGATCTCATCAGCATCTCTTCCCATAAGATCCACGGGCCAAAAGGCGCAGGCGCACTGTATATCTCTCCACGCTTAAAATCCTTCCCTGCGCTTCTGCTTGGTGGTGGACAAGAGAGCAATCTACGCAGTGGAACCGAAGCGACACCAGCCATATTTGGTTTTTCCGCAGCCGCTTCTGCCGGCAAAGAAACCTTTCATCAAGACATAGCGACAGAACAAGCACTGATAGCTGAATTGGCTGAGATTCTATCCGCTATGGATGGTGTGGTCATAAATGGTGCACACGAAGCTCCCCATATACTTTCCTTATCTATTCCCGGTATCCCAACGCAAAATATCATTAATATTTTGCAGGATGCGAGCATATGCGTCAGTGCCGGCTCAGCTTGCGCCAAAGGTCATCGCAGTCATACGCTCTCCGCAATGGGTCTCTCTCCGGAAATTATGGACAGTTCCTTCCGTGTGTCCATCTGCAAGGATACCACCATTGAGGAACTGAAGAAATTAGCATATGTGATAGAAACGCAAATTTTCCCACGAACAAGATAAAATCACGGCGTGCAGTTTTTTGAACTGCACGCCGTTTATTACCTTATATGGTTTGCATCGTTGCTATCAAAAGAACAGAAATTAGTACGCAATACCCCAATAGATCATCTTCTTTGCAGGTTTTCCGCAAATAGGACAGGTGTCGCCAAGATTTTCTTGTGCAAAAGGCATACAACGGGAACTCATACCGGCCTCTTCCTTCATCTTCATTTCGCACTCAAGCTCGCCACACCACATTGTCTTAATGAATCCACCGTTCTCTTCTTGAAGCTTCTTCGCCTCTTCAAGAGAATGTGCCTCATAAATATGATCTGTCAGGTTTTTCTTTGCCTTTTCGTACATACCTTTATGCACCAGCTCCAGCTGTTCAGCCACCGCCTGCTCAAGGTCTGCCAGCGAAACAACAACCTTTTCCCCGTCATTACGGCGAACAAGGACACACTGACCGTTTTCCAGATCACGAGGGCCGCACTCCACACGCAGAGGCACACCCTTCATTTCGTACTCAGCACATTTCCAACCCATAGAATTGTCAGAATCATCCAGTTTCACACGGATACCGGCGGCAAGCAGGCGCTCCTTCAACTCGTTAGCCGCATCCAACACACCGGGCTTGTGCTGCGCAATAGGAAGAATGATGACCTGGGTGGGTGCAACCTTAGGCGGCAACACAAGACCATTGTTATCACCGTGGGTCATTATAATGCCACCGATCAGACGAGTAGAAACGCCCCAGGAAGTCTGGTGGGGATTCACCTTCTGATTGTTTTTATCTGTAAAGGTAATGTCAAAAGCCTTGGCGAAGCCATCACCAAAATAGTGAGATGTACCAGCCTGCAGTGCCTTACGGTCGTGCATCATACATTCAATAGTGTAGGTAGCTTCTGCACCATTGAACTTTTCCTTGTCTGTTTTCTGTCCACGAGTAACAGGCATAGCCAGCACATTTTCACAGAAGTCTGCGTACACATTCAGCATACGTTCAGTCTCTTCTTTTGCCTCTTCAGCAGTGGAGTGCATTGTATGACCCTCCTGCCACAAGAACTCTCTGTGGCGCAGGAAAGGACGGCTTGTCTTCTCCCAACGAAGAACACTGCACCACTGATTCAGCATCATAGGCAAATCACGGTGAGACTGAATTGAATTTTTGAAATATTCACAAAACAACGTCTCAGAAGTAGGACGAATGCAATAACGCTCTTCCAGCTTCTCGTTGCCACCATAAGTAACCCAGGCACACTCAGGTGCAAAACCTTCTACGTGATCCTTTTCCTTCTGAAGAAGGCTTTCAGGAATCAGCATAGGCATATATACGTTCTCCGCTCCGGTTTTTTTGAACTCTGCGTCCATAAGACGTTGAATGTTCTCCCAGATTGCATAGCCATAGGGTCTGTAAATAAATATACCCTTAATGGAAGAGTAATCGATCAGTTGCGCTTTTTTGCACACATCTGTAAACCACTGCGCAAAATCGACTTCCATATCTGTAATCTGCTCTACTTTTTTATCCTTTGCCATAGTTGTCATCCTCTCAAATACCTTATTTGACTTATAACATTGTAACACATTTGTCAAGTATTTCATAGAACATAATATTCATCAAACATTTATGATTGTAATTTATTTCTGTCTTTGATATACTCTAATTAACATACACAAAGAGGTAATATCAATGAAATCTATCAAAGAGATCTACAAGATTGGCAAAGGACCGTCTTCCTCCCACACTATGGGGCCCGAACGAGCTTCTAAACTATTCAAAAACCAGCATCCCGATGCCGATGCATACGAGGTAATCCTGTATGGTTCCCTCAGCAAAACCGGTGTTGGTCACGGTACCGACAGTGTGATCAAGGAGATTCTCTCCCCCAAACCTACCAACATTGTCTTTTCTAAAGAACAGCTTGAGAATGCACACCCCAACACTATGGATATGATCGCATATAAAGACGGAACAGAACTTGGCCGACTTCGCATTGAATCCATTGGCGGCGGTGATATTCGCGTACCCGGTGAAAATCTACTGGACACACCGGAGGTATATCCCGAAAACTCTTTTGCTGAGATCGCAGATTTCTGCAAATGGCGCTACATAGAAAAACTCAGTGACTATGTGGAATTGAACGAAGGCGAGGACATCTGGAACTTCCTTATGGAAGTGTGGAAGGTAATGAAAAACGCAATTGCAGAGGGTGTTGCAACAGACGGCATATTGCCCGGAGGCCTCAAAGTTCAGAGAAAAGCAAAATATCTTCACGAGCAATCGGAAGAAAATTTGGCACCCGGAATGCTGGAATTTAAGCGCATTGCATCTTACGCCTATGCAGTCGCTGAACAAAATGCAAGCAACGGTACGATCGTAACAGCACCCACCTGTGGTGCCTGTGGTGTCCTCCCTGCGGTTTTAAAATATGCGCAGGATACAAGAGGCTTTACTGACGAACAGGTTATCCGCGGCCTTGCTACTGCCGGAATTATCGGATCTCTTACAAAAAGAAACGCATCCATTTCCGGAGCAGAATGCGGTTGTCAAGCTGAAATCGGCACAGCTTGCTCTATGGCTGCTGCGGCTTTGGCTGAGTTATATGAACAAGATCTAGATCAAGTGGAATATGCTGCAGAAGCCGCTATGGAGCATCATTTGGGGTTAACCTGTGATCCTATTTGCGGACTGGTGCAGATCCCTTGCATTGAGAGAAATGCAGTCGCCGCAATGCGCGCTATGAACGCCTGCAACCTAAGTTTCTTCCTTACGGGATCCCGTAATATCAGTTATGATATGGTCTGCCGTGCAATGCACGAAACCGGCATCAATCTCAACCACCGTTTCCGTGAAACCAGCGAAGGCGGCCTCGCTAAGATCTACGCGAGGATGAAATAAGTTTTTATATTGCAACCTTCAAAAATCTATGTTAGAATATCAAATTGAGCAAAAGATTTACAAATTAAACAAGGAGCACAAATATGAAATTAGGTATCGGTGATGAAACTACCGATTCCATATTTCAATGTATCTCCACAAATGCCGATAAAGCTTGATAAACACTAGGTTTTTCAACATTTCTAAAACACATAAGTCCATGCATCTCTATGCCTTCCCACGGGAAAATGGCGTAAAATTGGCGTAAAATGGCGTAGAGAAAATCAGCGGACAGCCTGCGAAAAAATGCATACTGCTACCATAAACAGCCACCCGGCGGCGAGACCAAATCTGTCTCACCGCCGGGTGTTTATTGTGTTTGTTGTCATGTTCTTTGAATCACACCGCAGGCAATTTTCTTCCCTGCGTTCCCAGCAGGCTGGGTGTGAAAATCATCCGGATCGCTGTGAATAACCACCGTCCTACCAATTATTTCACTCACAGAAAAACGATCCGTTTTTACGGACAGATATGCAGCCCCTCGCCACCATAACAACGGCGGCAGGTCGCCTGCGTGTTCCGGATGCCCCTGACCTAACGGATTGTAGTGACCTTCTGTTCCGGAAAACTCAACTCTGGAGCAATCTCTGCCTTGATGGATGTGGAACCCAAAGAATCCTGATTCACTTGTCTTTGGCAACCCGGAAATCTTTGCCTCAATCAGCACACAGCCATTCTCCTGATAAAACTGAACACAACCAGACAACTTCGGTGCCTCTTCCCCACCGGCAATTCGAGCCACCGCATCCGGTTTGTTTTTGCAGCATCGCATACCCTCACCTCTGATCAGTCTATGCTAATTAGCTCAATCATGATCGCATAAATCATTCCTTATAGTGTTAACAAGAAAAGCTACCATAAGAACATGCTAATCTTTCAATTACTCAACCTCAATATAAACTGGTCACCCGCACCTAACTACGCTTTACCACTACGGCAGAAAATCGAAAAAGCACTTAGAAATACTGCATATCAAACATATCACAACACTTCTATTACATAATAGAACTATATTGCAACAACGCTCGTATCAAATCACAATTCCAGCTCGGTATTTTATACTTCAAAAGTGGAAGTAATTTCCTTGAAGATTTTAGAGAATATGGTATAATTTATCTATATACTTAATTTCTCGTTGAAGAACGTCAAACAAACACGAAAGTAGGTGTAATGATATATGTGTAGCAGAAATAAGGAAAAAGAAAATGCTCCCACAGAAAATGCTCCAGAAAAGAAATTTCATTTTGAAAAACTAGCACCCATTGATACTGCAGATATTGATATTTATGAGGAAGCAATTGATTTTGCGTTTGAAAACGGTGATATAAGGAATATAGCTATATCCGGTGCATACGGATCAGGTAAGAGCAGCCTCTTAGCATCATATAAAAAGAAGCATCCAGACAAATCGTTTATTCACATTTCATTGGCGCATTTCGAACCTGATCATAAGGAAGAATATCAAGTCAAATTAGATAAAGCTCCACAAAAAACGCTATGTATGGCTTCAGAAGAGTCCGAAGAAAATCAGGGTTCCACCCACTCTAAGCCTAGCGAATCTATTTTAGAAGGAAAAATCCTGAATCAATTAATCCATCAATTAAACGCAGAAGATATCCCCCAGACTAATTTCCGTGTAAAAAAGACATTAACCAAGGCACAAATTGTATGGCAATCAATAGCAATCATTTCTTTTGTTGTCACAGTAATACATCTTGCGCTCTCTTCTGTGTGGATTAATTTTGTTTCTTCATTTGCCCCAGGGTGTTGGTTTAGAAATATACTGGAGTTGACGACAACTCCAGGTTCGTTCTTTGTAAGTGGTTGTGTCGGTCTTGTTGTTATATCATATTTTATTGCAACTTCAGTGAAGAGACAACGATTCAAAGCCACTGTCAGAAAACTGAGTTTGCAGGGAAATGACATAGAGTTGTTTGAGAGTGAAAACGACTCATTCTTCGACAAATATCTTAACGAAGTTTTGTATCTGTTTGAAAATGCAGGCGTAAACGCAATTGTTTTTGAAGATATGGATCGTTACGATATGGAAGGGATATTTGAAAGATTGCATGAGGTAAACACTCTTGCAAATATACGGCTTACGAAGAAAAAGAAAAGCCCTGTAAAATTCTTTTTTCTTTTGCGTGATGATTTGTTTGTATCAAAGGACCGGACGAAGTTTTTTGATTATATAGTCCCTGTTATTCCTATTGTAGATAGCTCCAACTCCTACGATCAATTTATCAAACTCACGTCGGCAAATAGTTTAAATAATCTCTTCAAGGACAAGTTCCTACAAGGAATCTCTTTGTTTATTGATGATATGAGATTGCTCAAAAATATTTGCAACGAGTTTCTCATTTATTACAAACGTCTTGGAAGCACTGAACTTGATCCCAATAAATTGCTTGCAATCATTGTATATAAAAACATATTCCCACGAGACTTTAGTGAACTCCAAATTAATAAAGGTTTTGTCTGTACATTGTTCAACCAAAAAGAAGACTTTACAAAAGCCAAAGCTGAACAACTTAAAGAAAAAATCGAATTAATAGATGCAGAGATTCGCAAAATAAAGGAAGAACATCTGATATCTCAACGTGAAGTAGACGCAGTATTTGTAGATAAATACTTCAAAAATTATAGTCTTTTAGATTATGATGACACGAGACTAACCAATTGGTTAAAAGACAATCTTTCTGGTTCAGAGTTATCTGAATACACAATGCGAAAAGATCTTTTGGAAAAGAAGCTTTCTGCTGCGTTAGATCAACTAGAAGAAAAACGAAGCAAGATTATCGATGAGCAGCAAAGGCTTAAACAAAAGAAACTTTCCCAAATCATTGATAGAGAAAACAGTAAACAGGTCTTCTCTGTTGTTAGCCAAAATGCTTTAGGGGAAATAACATCATTTGATGATGTTAAGCGCAACCAATATTTTAATCTGTTAAAGTATTTAATCACTGACGGATATATCGATGAAACATATGCAGATTATTTAACGTATTTCTACCCTCACAGCATTACAACAGCAGACAAAGTGTTTCTTCAAAGAGTAGCCAATAGGACGGCAGCAGATTATAGCTTCGAACTTAAGAAGCCGGCACTAGTTTTCGAGAAACTTAACGTTTATAGTTTCGATGAACCCGAAACACTTAATTTCTCGTTACTAACCTATATGCTGACGTATGATCCGGCAAAAGAGTGTGTGCAGCGCCTAATAGATCAGGTACGCACAACAGAAAAATACGACTTTATTGCACAATATTTTGACTGCACATCAGAGAAAGCAAAATTTGTAGTTGCTGTTAACTTGTACTGGCCTGGTTTTTTTGGCACTGCAGTGGAAAAAGGTATATTATCAAAGCAACAACTTTGGGAATATTCTCACGACACTCTATATTATTCACCAGACGAAGACATAAAGAAAGTTAATGTTGGCCGTTGTCTTGAAAAGTATATATCTTCACAGCCGGATTTCCTGAATGTATCACCAGGTAATCATGACTCTTTGGTCCAAGGTTTGCTACTATTGGGTGTGAAATTTGAAGCAATTGATTACACTAAGGCAGATCACAACCTATTTAAGAAGATCTATGAACATTCTTGTTATGCTCTTAACTACAACAACATTGCCTTAATGCTAACAATCATTTATGGGGTTGAAGATGCTAATGACATTCGCCATAAAAACTATTCTTCCATTATTTCCAAACCTGATGCAGCCTTAGCACAATATATCGATCGAAACATTGATATGTATGCTAATGCAATGCTGGATTTTTGCGAGAATGATATCCAGGATTGCGAGAAGGATGCAATAAGCTTTCTTAATCACTCCGATATTTCAATAGAACAAAAACAGCAATACATTAGAAAACTTAAAACAAAAATCTCTCAACTTGGCCTTGTTGAGTACACATTGCTATGGACCGATCTTCTAGAGTGTGATGTTGTTGAGTTCTCGGAAGAGAATGTCATCGAATATTGGAACAACTCAAAAGAATTTGATTCATACCTAACAAGCTTTGTTAACAATAGTCAACAAAAAGTAGATTTAAGTTTGGTTCAAAAGAAATTTGAGGATAGTGTTCGTAGGGATCTATTTAACCAAATTGTTAAACGCGAAGACCTAAACAATGATAAATATATGGATATGTTGACATCGATGAACCGCAGCTACCAACAGCGATTTGAAATCACCGATATTCCAGACGACAAGATGGAGTTACTCATCGATGCAGGCATTATTTGTATGACAGCCGATATACTAAAATCTATACGTCAAAACTATCCTAATGTGCTCTACCGTTTTATTGAGAAGAATATAGAAGATTATGTTGATATTATGACAACGCAACTTCTTGTCCACGATGAAGTGCTAGAAATTCTTTCGTGGGCGGTGGGTGATGAGCTTAAGCTGACACTTCTAAAACTTTCAAGCTCTCCTATCTCTGTTGTTGATAAAGGATACTCCACAACGATAACACTATATATTCTTCAAAAGCGCATAGATACAACAGACATGCAAACACTATGTGTTAAATATCCCAAGTTAGCAGATGAAGTCAACTCATTTGTAATGAGTTATGCAGAGCCAAGAATTGACAGCATTATCAATGGAACCTTAAAAGCCTCTGATAATCTAAAGCTTAGAATGCTTAGTTCCCCCAAAGTTAACGAAAACAACAAATACAAACTGTTGCATACTATGCTTGCCAGAGTCAATAAGCAGTGGGGCAAAGCCTGTTTTGAGCATTTGCGCTTAAGTGAATTTGTTAAAATCTTTGACTCGCACGCAAAACCCAAAATACCAAAGAATGATCAAAACAAACGGATCCTTGATGTGTTGGTTGCGCGAGAATGGATTTATGATTATCCGGATTATCCATACGACAGCAATTACTACACCGTCCGTAGAAATGCACCCACCAAAAAGCGAGAGTTAACTAAGGTATAACAGCACTCCATAATTTCAAAACGGCTGCAGTAAGGTTTGTTTGCTGCAGCCGTTTTATGCTCTCATATACCGCCGTCAGAATAGTGGTAGAAAATCCAAAAACTCCACGCTATAATAAAGAGGAGAAAAACAACTAATTCTATGCGAAATAGTAAAAGCTATAAGAAGTAAGTATTTTACAAAAGAAACATCAGGAGGGATCTATGACACTATTAGCGTCTTGGATTGGAGTAGATACCCATGGACCAACATCTGCCTATATCGTAAGCGATAGTCGTTTCAGTTGGGGAACTACGAAATCCTATGATTACGGAAAAAAGGTGTTTGCATCTAGCCAATACCCAGAGTTGTTTGGATATGCAGGAGATGTATTATTCCCCTCAACCGTCTTATCACAATTGATTGAGATGATAGATGCAGGCATCCTATTTACACCCCAAATGACCTGTCAGCAAAAACACGCAATCGTATACCAAAAGCTTTGCTACTCTTTCTCAAAATATCCAACTGAATGTGCTAATAAAGTCATTCAGGTATTACACATCTCTAGGGATACATTATTTAAAAAATATCCTTCCTTTTCATGCTGTAAGTTTTCATGGATCGACACTAAAGGATGGTCTCAAGAAACAATAAATATTCCTCTTGAGTCAGGGCTTCTTTGTGTCCTTGGATCTGGATCCACTGCTTTTGGACAAAACTACAAGAATTACCAAGCGGGCATAAACCACGATACTAGCAGAAATGTGTTCCACTGTTTCATAAACTCGCTCTTTAATACTACCGATCCATATGTTGGAGGGGCTCCACAGTTAGTAGGATTATATCGCAAGCCGGGCACATTTGGCAGAAACTACGGTATAGTATTTAACAAAAAGCGCTATTTTTTAGGATTAGAGTTGCCACCCGGTGTTTCTTATGATACAATAGAGTGGCGAAACGAATTATTTGAACTTACAGACGGTTTTACAAAGAAGATTATTGACACAGCCACAAAACAACCCGATCCTTTTCGCAACAAATGAATTTGGCAACTCCCCAGGCCCTTCACCAATTATGGGGGCGCGAGGTGCTACCCAACTGGTACTTATGTACCAGTTGGCACTGGGGTTACATAGATTGAAATCAATATATGTTAAATTTTACCGGAAGACCACTAGGCCTTCCGGTAAATTTATTTCTCTGCAGTTTTCTCTTTCGTATATCCACTTTCATTATCGTCGAACAATCCCATACTGTAATGCTCAACAAAAAACAGTTCGCCTATTAGATTTTCATTATTGTACTTAAGCCCAATCCTATCAAAGTATCGCTTATCTATCAATAAATACTCTGTTTTAGGAATGCGGTTGCTAGAAACAATAATATTCCCACCGAAAACATTCTTGTGATGAACAACCCTCTGCAGTTTTGCTTTTGCTCCCGCCCCCTGCTCTCCATCATAGGTAGGAGAAAACTGTTTGAGAACAACTAATTTTTCGTATTTCTCAGCAGAAATAAAATTCTTGTAAAACTTTTCTCCAAAAACTTCTTTATATATTTTGGAGAAAATCGAATTGATTATAACTGTTTGTGGAACCAGTGCATGAACAGAATTTGGTTCAAGTGCAAAACAAACCCGACATCGGACACTTCCATCTGGCATTATTTCAATAAAATTATTAACACCCGCAGGAGCTGCAACCTTTGTACCATTCCGATTTGCTGATATTTCACCACAAGTAATTAATAATGAATGCCCAACCCGAGAAATAGTGTAGCTTTGCAAAGTTGCCTTAAGTATTTTCGCCAATTGTTGAACATCAATATGAAAAAAATTTTTCTTGACTGCCTGAACATCATGGAAGGACGGCGCAAAGCCTAGATCAAGATATGCGCAAAGATTATCTGGAACGGTTGAACTCAGGTTAATTTCATCTATCGATATTTTCTTGTCAAGCTTCGCAATTTCATCCTTTCGTTTGGCAAACATTAGATTCAGACTGTATGAATCCTTGATTGAAAACGACCCTGATGACAACCTCTGCAAAATTTTCCCACGACTCGTAATATAAGGAGGTAGTGGACCCTCTTCAACACGAATCACAAATATCGTTCCTTGTGGCGCTTTAAATTTCCGTACATCAAAAATAGGTGTAGGTGTGATACTGTCATGAAGCGTGGTATGAATTCTTTGCTCAGTCCATTGCTGACAGCCTGTGATTGTCTTGCTATTTTCCACTCCTAGCAAAAGATATCCACCATATGTGTTAGCAAATGCGCAGACTTCTTCTGCAACATCTCTTGTTGAAGTTTGATCATTCTTATACTCAAAGAAAACTGTCTCGTCATCGTCACCGCTCAGAAGAGCCTGGATATCTTTAAAACGTAGTTTTTCCCATGGTTTATTATTAATATTGAGCATTATATTGCCTCTCTTTCTTTATACAAACTCAACCTAGAATCGCCAAGTTAATATGCAATCCTGAAATAGTCCAAATAAGCCTTAAAGCGGTCTTGGGCAGTGAGGCAGGTGTCCATTAGGAAGCCTTTTTCGCGATCCCATTCTTTGAGGCCGCGGTAGTAAAACAACTTCAGGTTATCCTCGATAATGAAGGGGACAATATTGTTCTTCAGACACTCCTTAAAGAGGATCAGGCGGCCTACACGGCCATTTCCGTCCTGGAAGGGGTGGATGCGTTCAAAAGCCACATGGAAGGCCACAATGTCCTCAAAGGTCTTGGAAGGCAACGCATTATAGTCTGCCAGCAGTTTGCGCATCTCACCGGCAACATCTTCGGGGAGGGTGGTGTCATTACCGCCCACCTCATTGGGCAGTTTCTTGTACTCACCCACAGCAAACCAATCCTTGCGGCTGTCGCTGGTGCCGGTCTTCAGCACAAAATGCAGCTCTTTGATGAACTTCTCTGTTAGCGCAGAGCCAGCCTGATCGATCACCATGTCGATGCAGCGGAAGTGGTTGGATGTTTCGATCACATCATCCACGTTCACAGACTCGTTTTCAAAACCAATGGTATTGGTCTCAAAGATATACCGAGTCTGATCGTGGGTAAGGCGGCTGCCCTCAATATGGTTGGAGTTATAGGTCAAGTCGATCTGAATCTTGTGATAGATACCGCCGGTCATCTTAGCAGCTTTCTGCTCCCGTAAGATCTGGAGTAATGTAGGTGTATCGTTTTTCTTGTTCAGCCGATCTGGCTTCTGTGCGTTTTCCGGAATGTACCAAGTTTTGCCGATAAGCTTCGCATCGGCAATTCTGCCGTTGGCACAGTAATTTCGCACACTTCGTTCAGAAAGTCCCCATTTTTCAGCCATTTTTGCAACAGACACGTATTCCATAGTTACCTCCCGGCTAATTTTCTTGATCCTATTATACCACACCATCGGCAAAATATCAACATCATCTTCCCATCTTTTGTTCCATTATTTGCCGATAAGTAATGCCACATATTTGCCAACAGCCCACAAAAACATGCTCCTATCATTATCTCTAACTATAGTGTGTATCATAAAAAGCCATGGAGCTTTTGGGTTTCATGGCCTTTTTTGGTCATACTAAGGAGGATAGATCCCAAAAACCTTACATCGATTTTACACAGGTGTGGTTTCGGACTTTACACCGAATTGTTATGATGGGGATGTAACCTGAAGTCAATCAAAAAAAGAAAACACGAAAGGATGATGTTTTTATGAAAAAGTACATTTGCATGATTTTGGCTGTGGTGATGATCGCAGCAACCCTGGCCGCTTGCGGCAGCAACGAAACGAAAAAGGTCGCAACCGATGGTTCTACCTCCATGGAAAAGATGATTGGCGCTCTGGGCGAGGCCTTCATGGAAAACACCGGCGCAACCTTCACTTACAACCCCACCGGCTCCGGTACCGGCATCAAGGCTTTGAAAGACGGCACCTGCGATATCGGCCTGAGCTCCCGCTACCTGAAGGACTCCGAAAAGGCTGAGGGCCTGAAGGAGACAGTGGTCGCCATCGACGGCATCGCAGTCATCGTTAACCCCAACAACACCGTTGCCAACCTGACTCTGGAGCAGATCGCCGGCATCTACAAGGGCGAGATCACCAACTGGAAGGATGTTGGCGGCACCGACGGCGAGATCGTCCTGATCGGCCGTGAGGAGAACTCCGGCACCCGCGACGGCTTCGAGTCCATCACCGAAACTGAGGATGCCTGCAAGTACCGCCAGGAGCTGACCTCCAACGGTGCAGCGCTCACCGCAGTGGCTGAGAATACCAACGCTATCGGCTATATCTCCCTGTCCTCTGTCAAGGACACTGTGAAGGCAATCTCCGTAAACGGTGTGGCTCCCAGCGAAGCAACTATCAAGGATGGCAGCTACCCTGTACAGCGCCCCTTTGTCCTGGTTACCAAGGAGGGCGTAGCACTCAGCGAGACTGCTCAGGAATTCTTCGACTTCGTGACTTCCGATAAGGCAAACGAAATCATCAGCGCAGCCGGTGTGGTTCCTGCCAACTAAAATAAGGAAGCAACGCGGCGGTGCAAATCGCCGCTTGCTTTGCATCAATGGTGAAATGTATGAAAAAGAACAAACAATTTGAGCGGGCCGTTCACGGACTCTTTCTGATCCTGGGCCTTGTTACCGTCGCCAGCGTGCTGGTCATCACCGTCTATCTGGTGATCTCCGGTATCCCGGCGATCCTGGAGATCGGTCTATGGGATTTCCTCTTCGGAGATACCTGGGATCCGGCTTCCTCTGATCCGAAGTTCGGTATCCTTCCCTTCATTCTGTCCAGTATCTACGGCACAGCCGGTGCGCTGGTTCTGGGCGTGCCCATCGGTTTCCTGACCGCAGTATTTCTGTCCAAGAAGGCTTCTCCTAAGGTAAAAGAGATCATGTCCGGCGCAGTCAGTCTGCTGGCAGGTATTCCTTCCGTGGTCTACGGCCTTGTTGGTATGATGGTGCTGGTACCCGGCATCCGGGATCTGTTCGGCCTACCGGACGGTGCAAGCTTGATGGCTGCCATCGTGGTGCTGGCCATTATGATCCTGCCTTCCATCATTAAGGTTTCCATTACTGCTTTGGATGCTGTTCCCAAGGAATATGAGGATGCATCCCTGGCACTGGGCGCAACACCTACCGAGACCTGGTTCCGGGTGTCTGTCCCTGCGGCTAAGAGCGGTATCGCTACCGCTGTGGTACTGGGTGTAGGCCGTGCCATCGGTGAGGCGATGGCAGTGATGATGGTCTCCGGTAATGTGCCCAATATGCCCAGCCTCTTCCAAAGTGTCCGCTTCCTGACCACCGCCGTTTCCAGCGCTATGGGTTATGCCGACGGCTTGTACCGGGAAGCTCTGTTTTCCATCGCGCTGGTGCTGTTCCTGTTTATCATGATGATCAACGCAGTGCTGAACTTCTTCCTGAAAGGAGAAAAGAAATGAGAATCAAACCGAGAAAGCAATTGTTTCTGTGGACACTTCGCGGGAAACCCTATGCGCTGTTGAGTCTGGGATCTCTTGCTGTACTGATTCTTATGATTGAAATGCTGTTATGAAAAAAAGAAGTATCTACAATTGGACTATGCAATCGCTTATGTGGATTGCCGCCGGAATCACTGCCGGTTTGACCCTGTTTCTGTTGGGCTATGTTCTGTATAAGGGTCTTCCCAATATCACCTGGGAGCTGCTGTCTACCAAGCCCAGTTACCTGACAGACCGGATCGGTATTCTGCCGGATATCATGAATACCGTCTACATTATTTTGACTACACTGTTCTTCGTGATCCCCCTGGGTGTGGGAGCAGCCATCTATCTGACTGAGTATGCTTCCAACAAGCGTGTGGTGGCTATGATCGAATACGCAGCAGAGACCCTGTCCGGTATCCCTTCCATTATCTACGGTCTGTTCGGTTCGCTGTTCTTCTGCCAGTTCATGGATTTGGATAAAAGCCTGCTGGCAGGTGCTTTGACCCTGGTGATTATGAATCTGCCCACGGTGATGCGAACCACCCAGGAGAGCTTAAAGACTGTGCCCCAATCCTACAGAGAGGGCGCATTCGGTCTGGGCGCCGGCAAATGGCGCGTGATCCGCACGGTGGTACTGCCCGGTTGTGTTGACGGTGTGGTCACCGGCTGCATCCTGTCCATCGGCAGAATTGTGGGTGAATCCGCAGCGCTGTTGTTTACAGCAGGCTTTGCCCACGCACTCAATGGCTTTGTGGACGCGCTGTTCACTTCCGGCTCTACCTTGACAGTTGCTTTGTATATGTACGCCACAGAAGGCGGCGAGTTTGGCGTTGCCTTTGCCATTGCCGCTATCCTAATGATCCTGACGCTGATCATTAACCTCAGCGCCAGCCTGATCGCCAAATATTTTGAAAGGAAAAAGAATGCATGAGTATCATTACCGCAAAAGACCTGTGTTTGTGGTACGGCACTACCCAGGCACTGAAAAATATCAATATTGAGATCCCCGAGCGCAGCATCACCGCCCTCATCGGCCCCTCCGGCTGTGGCAAGTCTACCTTCCTGAAGACCTTAAACCGGATGAATGACCTGATCCCTTCCGTTCGGATCGAAGGAACGGTAACCTACGGCGGGCAGGACATTTTTGCCCCCGGTGTGGATGTGAATGATCTTCGTAAGGAGATCGGTATGGTGTTCCAGAAGCCCAATCCTTTCCCCATGAGCATCTACGACAACATTGCCTACGGTCCCCGCACCCACGGTATCAAGAACAAGATCCAGTTGGATGATATTGTGGAGGAAGCACTGCAGGGTGCTGCTATCTGGGACGAAGTAAAAGATCGGCTGAAGAAGTCTGCACTGGGCTTGTCCGGCGGCCAACAGCAAAGACTTTGCATTGCAAGAGCTATGGCTGTGAAGCCCAAGGTGCTTTTGATGGACGAACCCACTTCCGCATTGGATCCCATTTCCACATCCAAAATCGAGGACTTGACGCAGCAGCTGAAGAAGGATTATACTATTATCATGGTCACCCATAATATGCAGCAGGCTGTCCGAATTTCTGACAACACCGCTTTCTTCCTTCTTGGTGAGCTGGTCGAGTTTGGCGATACAGAGCAAATGTTCTCTCAGCCGCAGGATAAGCGTACAGAAGATTACATCACCGGGAGGTTCGGATAATGCGTAATTTGTTTGATAGCCAGCTGAACACGCTGCATAGAAAACTCATTGAGATGGGCTCCGCTTGTGAGACCGCTATCGATCTTGCTGTAAAGGCACTGCTGGAGGGCAATGCGGATATTGCCCACGAAGCCGCTTCCCATGACCGGGAGATCGACCAGATGGAACGGGATATCGAGGCCATCTGTTTGAAGATGCTGCTTCAGCAGCAGCCCGTAGCCCGGGATCTGCGTCAGATCTCCGCTGCCATGAAGATCATCACCGACATGGAACGAATTGGCGACCAGGCAGAGGATATCGGCGAGATCGTGCCGTTCCTGAATGGCCGCACCGGTGTGGAGTGTGAGGATATCCGCCTGATGGCAGAAACCGCACAGCAGATGGTCCGCTCTTCCATTGACGCCTACGTCAACCAGGATATGGCTCTGGTGAAAAAGGTGATTTCCATGGACGATATCGTGGACGACGCCTTTGACCGCACCAAGGAGACCCTGATCCACATGATCAGCAGCAATCGAGAGGACGGTCAATACTGCCTGGATCTTCTGATGATCGCAAAGTACCTGGAGCGGATCGGTGACCATGCCACCAATATTGCCGAGTGGGTAGAGTTTTCTATCACAGGGCAGCATACGAAAGAGGAATAAATTATGATTTGGATCGTCGATGACGACAGCACGATCCGAGATATTGAGGTGTATACCCTCAATTCCACAGGGTTCGAGGCAAAGAGCTTTGCCAGCGGCGCACCCATGTTTGAAGCTCTGAAGACGGAGCGTCCGGACCTGATCGTGCTGGACATTATGATGCCGGGAGATGACGGCATTACCATACTGAAAAAGCTGAGAGGGAATCCCACTACAAAGGATATCCCAATCATCATGGCAACTGCCAAGGGTACCGAAATGGATATGATTACCGGCCTGGATACCGGTGCAGATGACTATCTGGTCAAGCCCTTTGGTATTATGACTCTGGTTTCCAGAATCAAGGCTGTGCTGCGAAGATGCGGCAAACAGGATGATGGGAATCTCCTTTCCGCTCACGGTATTACCATGGATGTAGAAAACCACGAAGTCCGTGTATTCGGCGAGGATTTGGAACTGACGAAAAAGGAATTTGCCATCTTGCGGCTCTTCCTGCAAAATCCCGGAAAGGTGTTTAATCGGGAAACCCTGATGCATGAAGTCTGGGGCGAGGAATTCGTCGGTGAAAGCCGTACTGTAGATATGCACATCAAGACCCTGCGCCAAAAGCTTGGTGATGCCGCCGGCTGCGTCAAAACAGTGGTTGGCATTGGCTACCGGATGGAGGTGGTGGGATGACAAAACGAATTTTTCGTTCTATTGTCATTGTTGCAACCTTGGTGCTGTTTGTCTGCTTCGGTGTTACGCTGGGTGTCCTCTACAGCCACTATTCTGACCTGCAGTGGCAGCAGCTGGGTAACGAGCTGACCATTGCCCAGAATGGCTTGGAGCAATACGGTGAGGATTATCTGGATGCACTGTCTAAGGAAAATTTCCGGTTCACCTGGATCGAGAAATCCGGTATGGTACTCCATGATACTCAGACTTCCTACGAGACCATGGATAACCACGCAGACCGGGAAGAGATCAAGGAAGCCTTTGCCTACGGTAGCGGCGAGAGCCAGCGCTATTCCAATACCTTGACTACCAAGATGCTGTATAAGGCGGTAAAGCTCCAGGACGGATCTGTTTTGAGAATTTCCGCAGCGCAGGATTCTGTATTTGCACTGCTCTTGGAGATCCTGCTGCCTCTGATTTTGATCTATGTCATTGCTATTGCAGCTTCTTTGATGCTGGCGCGGAGAATGGCCAAGCGGATCGTCAATCCCCTCAATGACTTAGATCTGGACAATCCTTTATCCTGCAATACATACGATGAGATCTCTCCGCTTCTGCACCGTATTGAAAAGCAGAACAAGCAGATCAGCTCTCAGGTTGCCCTCCTGAAAGAGAAGACCGACCAGTTTGAACAGACCACCTCTTCCATGAGTGAAGGCCTTGTCTTGCTGGATA
The DNA here is from genome assembly GCA_045651005.1 of Faecousia sp. Classification (GTDB taxonomy): domain Bacteria; phylum Bacillota; class Clostridia; order Oscillospirales; family Oscillospiraceae; genus Faecousia. The sequence continues at coordinate 511 of JAZRRS010000110.1, read as the reverse complement.
GCGAGGGCAAGATCCTGAGCATCAACCCGGCAGCTGCCCGGCTCTTTGGGACCAGCGGTGCCTGTGTTGGCCTGGATTTCCTGGTAGTGGACAGAAGCCCTGCCATGTCCACCGGCATCAAGCAGGCTCTTTCCAAAAAGCATTGCGACTTCCGCATTACAAAGCACGGCTCTGAGTATCAGATCGGGATCAGCCCCATCGTATCGGAGAATCGGCTTTTGGGCGCAGTAGTCCTGGCTTTTGATGTAACCGAGCAGGTCAACGCCCAGCGGAATCGGCAGGAGTTTACCGCCAATGTGTCACACGAACTGAAAACACCGCTGCAGTCCATTCTCAACAGCGCACAGCTGATCCAATCCGGATTGGTAAAACCTGAAGATACGCAGAAATTCACCGGCTATATCTGCAACGAGACTGAACGGCTTCTGCAGCTGATCAGCGACATTATCCGCCTTTCCCAGCTGGATGAAGGCGGTGAGTACCCCAAAGAAAGTGTGGATCTGTATCAAGT
>JAZRRS010000109.1:0-15039 GCA_045651005.1 Faecousia sp. | reverse complement strand
GTTGACCACGTTATGAGGTCTCTCGCAGTTGGTGCCGGTGAGTGCCCAGGGTTTTTCGTAAGTTTCGATCTCTGCATCCTCGAAGGAGATGGGTTCCATCATCTGACCGATGGTGCCATCGGCAAGGATCATAGAGGTCATAGAATACTTGTCTGCAAGGTTGAAGCCTTTGATGGTCAGGCTTGCCATCTCCTGCACGGAAGCGGGTGCCAACACGATCATACGATAGTCACCGTGACCACCGCCCTTAGTAGCCTGGAAGTAGTCGGACTGGGAGGGCTGGATGCCGCCCAAACCGGGGCCGCCACGCTGGACATTTACCACCAGTGCCGGCAGATCAGAACCTGCAATGTAGCTCAGACCCTCTGCTTTCAGAGAAATTCCGGGGGAGGAAGAGGAGGTCATAACACGCATACCGGTAGCGGCTGCGCCGTAAACCATATTGATGGAAGCGATCTCACTTTCCGCCTGCAGGAAGACACCACCGATCTTGGGCATCTTTTTTGCCATATATGCGGCGATCTCTGTCTGGGGCGTGATGGGATAACCAAAGTAGTGACGGCAGCCGGCACGGATCGCAGCTTCTGCGATGGCCTCGTTGCCTTTCATAAGTACACGCTGTGCCATTTGGTCTACCTCCTTACTTTTCTACGGTCATGATACAGGCAGGGCACATAGTAGCGCAGAATGCACAGCCGATGCACTTTTCCTGATCCGTCATCACAGCAGGCGAATAGCCTTTTGCGTTGATCTGCTCAGAGGCAATGGTCAGAAGCCCCTTGGGACAAGCGGTCACACACAGACCGCAGCCTTTACACAGATCGGTTTTAAATGTGATTTTTGCCATATCTGTTCCTCCTCTTACCGGAACGATTCCGGAAGGTCAAAATACTTTTCCTGCAAAAGCAGGGGGAAAACATTGGGAATGTCCGAAAGTTGGGGTGCAAGATCCTTTCGGACAGCGGTGAAGTACAGGGGAAGACCGGACTGCTTGCAAAGATCCGTAATAAAGTCCTGGGATTCCCGGATGACTTCGGGGTCTGTGGCAGGCCCCAGATTGGTGTTGTTTACAATATCTGTAAAGGAAAGAGAGCAGGCAGATTCGATCTCCCGCATTACCTCCAGTGCCTCCTGGACAGTGGTAGTCAAGGGACGGCAGAAATTTGCCACGAAGATCATACGGTAATTGCCCTCTTCTTTTATATAAGGCACATAGCGTCCCAGTGCATACGCACCCCGGTCGTCGCCACCAATGTCCATAACACCGAAGAGGCTTTTGTTCTGCACCAGTCGATAGGCTTCAGCAGGCAGAGCAGGAAGATCCACATTGGTGTTTGCAAACTGGGGGGATACCAATTCCACACCGGCTGTTTGAAGCCTTTCGGCACTGTCAGCGGTACGGAAATAAGGGTTAACGATGTCAAGGTCGGCAATGCATACCTTTTTGTTTTCGTTTGCCATAGAAATGGCGTAGTTCACGGCAATGTTTGTTTTGCCGCTGCCGTAATGTCCGGCAAAAAGAGTTAGTCTTTTGTGATCCATAATTATTTGGTGGGAACGCTCCAGGGATTGTTTAGAGTGTAGTCAACAGTCTTGATGATGGCGTTCTTCATTTCTTCGGTTACTGCCATAGGGCCAAGATTCTGATATTGGTGCTGACGATACTGGGTATCAATGATGTCGAAGTTGATGGAGGTTACGGAATTGCCGGTAAATTGAGCGTACCAGGCATATGCCACCAGCAGACAACCGTAGTCAGACAGGTGGGTATGGTCACGGTAGAGGTCAACTTCGGGGATGTCCAACACCTTCAGTGCGTACATCATCGGTGTACCGGAGGTGATGCGGCCTTCAAACATAGGATCCTCCAGCACATAAGCCTTGGCAGCGTCGATGCCGTCCTGCAATTGCTTGTACTGGTCGATCTTTTGGGGATCCAGTTTGGTCTTTGTGGGGTCAAACAGGGAAGGGTCGGTGGAATTGAACCAGGTGCTGTGCCACCAGAAGGTGTGGGGATGCTGCACCCGGGAATTCACGTACTCCGTGAGAAATTCCCGGCAGGGCTTGTTCATCTCGTTTTCCAGATCTCCGGTGCCTGCCTGAAGCAAAATTACATCCCAGTTCTGATCCACAAGACCGGTGTCCATATGGACATCGGATTGGTAAGACCATTTGCCGTTGGTGTTTAAGTAGTAGCGGTAAACATTTTGGTTGGTTTTGATAAATTCGGTATGCATACTCATACTACAGCCGGAGTAGTACATAATGCCCAGCACCAGCTCTTGATCGGGCATCTGGTCCTTAAAAGCCTGGTACAAGAAATGAAAAGCATTCACACTGCGGCTGCTGCCAAGGATCATTATTTTCAAAACATTTGCCTCCTCGGGGGATTCTGTAGGTATAGCGGTTGCTTCGGTGGTCTCCGCAGCAGCACCGTTGCTGCAGCCGGAGAGAACGGAAAGTGCCAAAACACAGCATAGTAACAAAGACAGAAAACGCTTCATAACAAAACCTCCTGATATGCTTCTTACAACTTCTTTCTTATAATCTTTCCACTGGTGGTTTTGGGAAGGCTTTCCCGGAATTCTACAATACGGGGATATTTATAGGGAGCAGTGCGGCTCTTGACGTAATTCTGAATGTCCTTACGCAGCTGGTCGGTGCCTTTGAAGCCCTTTACCAGCACAATGCTGGCTTTGACCACTTGTCCGCGAACCTCGTCGGGAGCAGCGGAAACGCCGCACTCCAAAACGTAAGGCAGTTCCATAATCACGTTTTCAATCTCGAAGGGTCCAATGCGGTAGCCGGAGGACTTGATCACATCGTCGGCACGGCCCACATACCAGAAGAAGCCGTCCTCGTCCTTCCAGGCAAGATCGCCGGTGTGATACCAGCCGTCGTGCCAGGTTTCGGCGGTAACCTCGGGATTGCCCTCGTAGCAGTAGGCAAGTCCGCAGGGAAGACCGTTTTTGATGTTGATACAAACTTCACCGCTTTCACCGGGTTCTACCTCGTTGCCCTCGGAATCAAGCAGATGCACATCGTACAGAGGTACAGGCTTACCCATAGAGCCGATCTTGTGGCTGTCACCGGTGAGGTTACCGATGATGAGGGTGCTTTCGGACTGACCGAAGCCTTCCATAATCTGCAGACCGGTGGCTTTCTCAAACTGACGGAACACCTCGGGATTCAGTGCTTCACCGGCGATAGAGGCGTGCTCAATAGAGGAAAGGTCGAATCGACTGAGATCCTGCTTGATCAGCATACGGTACATAGTGGGAGGTGCGCAGAAGGTGGTGATCCCATACTTGGCAAACAGCGGCAGAATGTTTTCTGCATCAAAGCGGTCGAAATCGTAAACAAAGGTGGCGGCTTCGCACAGCCATTGACCGTAGAGCTTGCCCCACAGTGCCTTTGCCCAGCCGGTATCGGAGATGGTCAGGTGCAGACCGTCGGGGTTTACCTGATGCCAGTATTTAGCGGTAATGAAGTGACCAAGGGGATACTTGTAGTTGTGGGCCGCCAGCTTGGGATAGCCGGAGGTTCCGGAGGTGAAGAACATCAGCATAGGATCGCCGCCGCAGGGAGTGTCTTCGGTTCTTGCGTAGCGACTGCTGAACATTGTGTATTCTTCGTTGAAATCGTGCCAGCCTTCCCGGTTTCCGCCCACAAGAATCCGGAAGACCAGATCGGGGCTTTTGGCAGCTGCCGCATCTACAGCATCGGCAACATCACCGTCTGCGGTGCAGAGGATCGCTTTTACCTTGCCTGCGGCAAAGCGGTATGTAAAGTCCTTTTCCAAAAGCTGATTGGTGGCAGGGATCGCCACAGCACCCAGCTTGTGCAGACCCAAAATGGCAAACCAGAACTGGTAGTGACGTTTCAGCACCAACATCACCCGGTCACCGCGCTTAATGCCTAAAGACTTGAAGTAGTTGGCAGCTCTTGCGGATTCCTTCATCATATCCTTGAAGGTGAAACGGTGTTCCGTGCCATCCTCGGAAAGATGGAGCATTGCCAGCTTCTCCGGCTTTTCTGTGCCTAGAGCATCCACTACATCGAAGGCGAAGTTGAACTTCTCTTCGTTTTGGAATGCAATAGCGGTCAGTTTGCCGTCTTCCACGGTGGGGGTGATGAAGCTGCGATAAACTCTCGGCTTTGTGTCGGTCAGATCCTTCTTGACACCGGGGGTGGCGATGGCAGCTGCCTGTTCACCCTCACGGGCGGCAGAGTTGGATAGAACGATGGCATAAAAGGCACAGTCCTCACCGTCCACGGCGATCATACCGTGAGGTGTGGCGGAATCATAGTAGATACAGTCACCAGGGTGCAGCACTTCGGTGTGACCACCGATCTGAATGCGCATATGACCACGGATGACGATATCACATTCCTGACCCTCATGGGTCACCAGTTGAATATCTTCATATTCCGCACCGGGGCGGTAGGCGATCTCCATATATAGGGGCAGGGCAATGCGGTTACGGAATCCGGAGGCAAGGTTGAAGCCGACCATATGGTGGGCCTCTTCGATCTTCTGACCTTCGCCTTTGCGGGTCAGAGCGTAGGAACGAAGCTGGGGGCTCTTACCTTCCAGCAGGTCGCCCATATCCACACCGAAGCTCAAGGTACAGCGATACAGGAATGCAATGGAGAGATTGCGATTGCCTTCTTCACATTGGGTATATTCTTCTACAGTCAGGTCGGTGCGCTGCGCCATCTCCTCCACGCTTAAGCCGGTGATCAACCGAAGCTCTCGGATTCTGGCGGCCACTTCTCTTGTTTTGAAGTCAGCGCCGGTCATCTTCTGTTCCATAGGATACCTCTCAAAAAGGGATTGTTTCAATATATAAGAGAAAATAAAATTTTAACACATAATAACATAAAATGTCAATTTTTTTGTTATAGCTTATTGCGGATGATCTTGCCGGAAATGGTCTTGGGCAGCTCCGTGCGGAACTCCACAATACGGGGGTATTTATAGGGGGCGGTGTGGAGTTTGACATAGGTCTGGATTTCTTTTTTCAGCTCTTCCGTAGGCTCTGTGCCGGGAACCAGCACAATGCAGGCCTTGACCACTTGACCACGGACTTCGTCGGGGGCGGCACAGACACCGCATTCCAAAACATAGGGGAGCTCCATAATGGTGGACTCGATCTCGAAGGGTCCGATGCGGTAGCCGGAGGATTTGATCACATCGTCGGCACGGCCCACATACCAGTAGTAGCCGTCTTCATCACGCCAGGCAAGGTCGCCGGTGTGATACATACCGTTGTGCCACACATTGTCGGTGGCTTCCTGGTTGCGATAGTAACCAAGGAAGACACCACAGGTGGGATTGGGATCGGTGCGAATAACGATCTCACCGTTGACACCGTCTTCCACAGGATTGCCTTCGGTATCCACCAGATCAATGCCATAACCGGGAACCGGCTTGCCCATTGCACCGGGTTTCAGCTGTGTGCCCATCAGATTTGCGATGCCCAACGTCATTTCTGTCTGACCAAAGCCTTCTGCAATCTGCAGCCCGGTTGCTTTTTCAAACTGATAGAACACCTCGGGATTCAGCGCTTCGCCGGCGGTGGTGGCGTGGTGGATGGAGGAAAGATCGTATTTGCTCAGATCCTGCTTGATCAGCATACGGTACATCGTAGGCGGTGCGCAGAAGGTGGTAATGCCATATTTGGCAAACATAGGCAGGATCTTTTCTGCGTCGAAGCGGTCGAAATCGTAGGTAAACACAGCACTTTCACACAGCCACTGACCATAGAGCTTGCCCCACAAAGCTTTGCCCCAGCCGGTTTCGGAAATGGTGAAGTGCAGACCGTCACGCTCTGCAAGATGCCAGTACTTGGCGGTGACAAAATGACCCAGTGCGTATTTATAAGAATGCATTGCCATTTTGGGATAACCGGTGGTGCCGGAGGTAAAGAGCATCAGCATAGGATCGTTGCCGCAGGGAGCATCTTCTTCCCGGACATAGCGGCGGCTGAAGGGGCTGTACTCCTGGTCAAAGTCGTGCCAGCCTTCTCGGGAGCCCCCCACCAGGATCTTGTTCAGCTGCATATTGCAGACCTGCTCGGACAGCTCGATCTGACGGGCAGTATCACCGTCGGCGGTACAGACCACAGCACTAACACCGGCTGCCTGGAAACGGTAGCTGAAGTCGTGCTCTACCAACTGATTGGTGGCAGGGATGGCAATGGCACCCAGCTTGTGCAGACCCAGAATAGCAAACCAGAACTGGTAGTGACGTTTCAGCACCAGCATTACTCGGTCACCACGCTTGATACCCAGAGATTTAAAGTAGTTGGCACTTTGGGAAGAGGCGTCCTTAATATCCTTATAGGTAAAACGCCGTGTGGTCATATCATCTGCCACGTGGATCATAGCCAGCTTTTCCGGTTCACGGCGGGCGATGGCGTCTACGGTATCAAAGGCGAAGTTGTAATGATCGGCATCCATAAAGCGAATGTTGGTAAGCGCACCACGCTCGTCCTCCTGGGTCTGAATGAATTTCTCGCACAGAAGGGGCTTGACTTCCTTGGCGGACTTGCTTTGACCAATGTAGAGGGGGGTGTCGGTGGTGTCGCTTGCCATGATCATAGCAAGGAACACACAGTCTTGTCCGTCGATGGCGATCATACCGTGGGGCGTGGAGGATTTGTAGAATACGCTGTCGCCTTCCCGGAGGATCTCCTCACGGTCGCCGATCTTAATGCGCATAGCACCCTTGAGCACAAGGTCAAATTCCTGGCCGGTGTGGGTGGTGGTGTGAATGGGCAGATTCTGCAATTCCTCAGAATATTTATAGGTGACCCAGTAGGGGGTCGCCAGTTTTTGGCGAAACATAGGAGCCATATCCTGAATGGTGATGCCGTCCTCACTGGCAGTCACAAGACCCTTGCCACGGCGGGTGACGGTGTAGCCGGACAGCTTAGCACTGTGACCCTCCAGAAGGTCTGTGATCTCAAGACCGAAAATTTTGGCACATTTATGCAAGAAAGTAAAGGGCAGATCAATGGTGCCGGTTTCGTACTGCCGGTACAGATCTACAGAGACCTCTGTGAGGTCTGCCATCTTTTGGCTGCTATAGCCCAGAATATCACGCATTTCCCGAATGCGCAGGGCGATATCCATCAGTTGGTTGGCAGTGCTTTGGTTGTTCATAATACTATCGTCCTTTCTAAAAGAAAAAATCGTCTCAAGACAGAATCTTGAGACGAGTAAATCGTATACCCGCGGTACCACTCAAATTACGGCAGTTTGCCGTCACTTCACGCTCCAACAAGCGCTATCCCTTAACGCGGGCATACGGGAGAACCTGATGGAACACATTCAGCTCTCCGGCTCGGAAGTGATGGGTCTGATGGATTCGAGTTATCGGCTCGCACCAAATGCCGACTCTCTGAGAACTCTCCTGCCGGACCGTCTTCGTCACAGCTTTTTTCAATATGTGCACACTATAACATGTCCGCGAGAAAAAGTCAAATGTTTTCGCTACAAAAACGAAATGTTTTTTGTGGGGAATTATTGTGCAATGTGGCAAATATTATTTTTTTGATGGTTGGGAGTTGACAAAACAGTGGTTTTGTGTTTAAATACCATACATAAATCAAAGGCGTTGATGGAAAACTTGTCCTTTTCGGATACTGCAGAGAGCCGGTGGTTGGTGCAAACCGGTGTGGATGAGATGGACGATCTGATTCCTGAGCCGGTTCTGCCAAAGATAGCCGAGTAGTGGAACCCGTGTGCCCGCGTTAAGGGATAGGATTTTGTTGGAAGTCTGAAGGGATCTCCCGTTGGGGAGGTAATCAGGGTGGTACCGCGAATGTAAATTCGTCCCTGAGGCATTTGCCTCAGGGATTTTCTTTTATATTTACGAATAAGGAGATGCTCTTTATGAGAAAAATTCGAATCAGTGATGTGACAATGAAACAGTCCGCAGAAGGCTTTGCACTGTCTTTCAAAGAAAAAATCGAGCTGGCAAAGCTTTTGGATAAGCTGGGTGTAGATGTTATTGAGATGGAGGGCATCAAAAATATCCGTGTTGACAGTTTGCAGATCAAATCTGTGGCGGCAGCGGTTACGGACAGCACGGTGGCTGTGCCTGTTCAGTTGACACCTGACAGTGTTGCGCCTGTGTGGAATGCCCTGCGGGAGGCAAAGCATCCCCGATTGCAGGTTTGTGCCGGTGTCAGCTCTGTGCAGATGGAATACTTATACCATAAAAAACCGGAGGCGATGATCAAAACTGTTGCAGAGACGGTGGCTGCTTGTAAGGCAGTCTGTGCCGATGTGGAATTTGTGGCGGATGATGCTACCCGGGCAAACAGTGAATTTTTGAAAAGCGTGTTGGAGGCAGCGGTGGAAGCCGGTGCCACCACCGTTACGGTTTGCGATACTGCCGGAACGATGCTTCCCGGAGAGTTCGCTGAATTTATCCGTCAGCTTCGGGCGGATGTCAAGGCGTTGGAAGGTGTGACACTGGGCGTAGCCTGTGTGGATACCTTGTCTATGGCAGATGCCTGTGTCATTGCTGCGGTGGATGCTGCAGAGGAGATCAAGGCTTCCGCATACCCCTTAAACAATGCCGGCCTTGTGAATGTAGCAAAGGTCATTGCTGCCAAGGGCAGCGCAATGGATGCTTACTGCGATCTTCGGGTGATCCAGCTGAGCCGCATTGTTGAGCAGATCGCCTGGATGTGCCAGTCCGGAAAGGTCGTTGCCGATGCCGTATCTAAGCAGGAGGACGATGGCATTTATCTGACTGCTCACGATGATATTGCCGCAGTGGAAAAGACTGTGGAAATGATGGGTTATGATCTGTCTTCTGAAGATGTGGCCAAGGTTTATGAAGCCTTCTGCCAGATCGCACAGAAGAAGGAACAGGTCAGTGCCAAAGAGCTGGATGTGATCGTGGCATCTGTGGCAATGCAGGTTCCTGCTACCTATCAGCTGGATACCTATGTGGTTACCTCCGGTAACAGCATTTCCGCCACTGCGCATATTAAGTTGCAGAAGGACGGTCAGCCGCTGGAAGGGGTCTATTTGGGCGATGGTGCTATCGATGCGGCATTTAAGGCCATCGAATCCATTACCGGCCGTCATTATGAGTTGGATGACTTCCAGCTGCAGGCGGTAACTGAGGGGCGTGAGGCTATGGGTCAAACCATTGTGAAGCTTCGCTCCGGTGGCAAGGTCTACTCCGGAAGAGGCATTTCCACCGATATTGTGGGTGCCGGTATCCGTGCGTATCTGAGCGCATTAAACAAGATCATCTATGAGGAGGAACAGGTATGAAGCTCTCCTTTTCAACCCGGGGCTGGCCTGGGATGTCTTGGGAAGAAATGCTGGAAACAGCCACCGATATGGGGTTTTCCGGCGTAGAGGTTTATAACCTGCCCAAGTTTGATCCTTTGTTGGAGAAAGGCGGCCCTTTTCACAAATATGAGACAGCGGCTACCGTTCGCAAGCTGCGGGAAAAGAATCTGAAGATCCCTTGCTTTGATACCTCCTGTGATTTGTCTGCGGATGCTGCTGCGGTGGAAACGTTGACCGGTCTTCTGGATGTTGCCCACAATGCGCAGGTGTCTTATGTGGTTGCCTGTGCGTTAACGGACAATGAGCCTGCGGTGCAGGCGGCACTGGAGAAGCTTGTGCCTGTGGCAGAAAGCAAGGGCGTGAGCCTCCTTTTGAAGACCAGCGGTATTTATGCAGATACGGCTCGTCTTCGCAGAATGCTGGATCAATTTGCCAGCGATCGTTTAGGCGCCTTGTGGGATGTGCATCATCCCTACCGGGATCACGGTGAGTCCGGAGACGCTACGATCAAAAATTTAGGCTCTTATGTGTGTCACGTTCACCTGCGTGACTCTGATGACGCCGGTAGCTACCAGCTGATCGGTGAGGGCACAACACCCATTGACGATGTAATGCGTGCACTGGCCTCTGTGAATTACGATGGTTTTCTCTCTCTGGAATGGAAACCGGAGTGGCTGGAGGAATTGCAAGACCCGGAGATCATCTTCCCTTACTTTGTCAACTATATGTCCCGATTCCACTCTACCCGGGGTATGAAGAGAACCTTGTATTTTAACCACGATGGCAGCGGTCAGTACATCTGGAAAAAGGATGAGCTGATCGATCTGACCTTCCCACAGGTTCTGGACCGTGTGGCGGAGGAATTCCCGGATCAGTACTGTTTTAAGTACACCACCCTGGATTATACCCGTACCTATGCGCAGTTCCGTGAGGATGTGGACCGCTTTGCCCGGGCACTGGTGTCTATGGGCGTGAAACCCGGATCAAAAGTGGCAATATGGGCAACCAATGTGCCTGCCTGGTTTATTACCTTCTGGGCAACTACCCGGATTGGTGCAGTGCTGGTCACTGTGAATACGGCTTATAAGATCCACGAGGCAGAGTACTTGCTGCGCCAGTCCGATACCCACACGCTGGTAATGATCGAAAGCTGCCTGGATTCCAATTACAAGGGCATTATCAATGAACTTTGCCCGGAGATCGCAGCCACAGAAGCAGGCAAGCCTCTGCACTGCAAGAAGCTGCCGTTCCTTCGCAATGTGATCACAGTTGGTTTCAAGCAGCCCGGCTGTCTGACGTTCGATGAGGCAATGGCACGGTATGAGCTGGTGAGTCGAGAGCAGGTCGCCCGGATGGCGGCAGCTGTCCGTCCCGATGATGTGTGCAATATGCAGTATACCTCCGGCACTACCGGTTTCCCCAAGGGCGTTATGCTGACCCACTACAATGTGGTCAATAACGGCAAGTGTATCGGTGACCGTATGGGTCTGTCTACGCCAGACCGGATGATGATCCAGGTGCCGATGTTCCACTGCTTCGGTATGACCTTGTCTATGACCTCGTCTATGACCCACGGCACGACTATGTGCCCGATGCCCTATTTCTCTGCGACTTCCTCTCTGGCGTGTATCAACCAGGAGAAGATCACGGTTTTCAACGGTGTTCCCACTATGTTCATCGCTATGTTCAACCATCCGGATTACCGTAAGACCGATTTCTCCCATATGCGTACCGGAATTATGGCAGGTGCAGGCTGTCCTCCGGAGCTGATGCGCCGTGCGGCCCAGCTGGATGAAATGAACATGTACGGCATCGTCAGTGTTTACGGACAAACCGAGTGTGCTCCCGGCAATACTATGTCCTCCTGGACGGACTCTTTGGAGGTGCGCACGGATACGGTCGGTTACGCATTTCCTCACGTTCGCTGTAAGATCGTGGATCCCGAAACGGGGGAAGAGGTAGGCCCCGGTGTCAACGGTGAGTTCTGCGCCAAGGGTTATAACACTATGAAGGGTTATTACAAAATGCCGCAGGCTACCAAGGAGACAATTGATGAGGATGGCTGGCTCCACTCCGGCGACCTTGCCTGCCGTGATGAAGAGGGCAACTATCGGATCACCGGCAGACTGAAGGATATGATTATCCGTGGCGGTGAAAATATTTATCCCAAGGAGATCGAGGAGTTTATTTATACCCATCCTCAGACCAAGGATGTGCAGGTGATCGGTGTGCCGGATAAGAAGTACGGCGAAGAAATTATGGCGTGCATTATTCTGAAAGAACCGGGCAGTGTCACGGTAGAGGAGATGACTGACTTTATCAAGGCCAGTATGGCACGCCACAAAGTGCCTAAGTATATTGAGTTCGTGGAAGCCTTCCCGATGAATGCTGCAGGCAAGGTGCTGAAATACAAAATGCGTCAGGACGCAGCAGAGCGTCTTGGACTTGCCGGCGATGGAGCGGATACTGCCGGTCCCGGAAAATAATAAAAAAGTGCTGTCTTTTCAGACAGCACTTTTTTGATGAATCAGATGCGCACAGCATTGGCACCTTTCAGTTGCAGCTGGAGCTTGTCTGCAATGAGGGCGATAAATTCCGAATTGGTGGGCTTGCCCTTGGTGTTGGATACGGTATAGCCGAAGAATCTTTGCAGGGTGTCCAGATCCCCTCTGTCCCACGCTACTTCAATGGCGTGGCGGATAGCTCGCTCTACACGGCTGGGGGTGGTCTGGAATGTCTTTGCCACTTGTGGGTACAATACCTTAGTGATGGCGTTGATCACATCCATATCCTCCACGGCAATGATAATGGCTTCCCGGAGATACTGGTAGCCTTTGATGTGGGCAGGTACTCCGATCTCGTGGATGACATTGGTCACCATAGATTCGATGCTGGTGGCGGAGGGATAACGGACGGGATCCTGTCGCAGTGTTTCTCCGCTGCGGATCTCTTCCAGACGCTCCACCAGTGTGTTCATATCACAGGGCTTCAGCATCAGATAACGCACACCCAGATTCGCCGCGGCGGTTGCCACGTAATCGGTGACGAACCGGGATGTAGCCAAAGTGACCGGTTTGTGTGGCATAGAAGAAATGGCTTTCAGAACACTGAGCCCGTCTTGCTTTGCCAGCATCAGATCCAGCACCAGAATATTGGGTTTTCTCTCTGTGATCATACGGATGGCCTGCTCCCCGTCGTTGGCTGTCCCTGTGATGTGAAAACCACCGGCACGCTGCAATGCGGCAGTCAGACCGGTGCAGAATTCTTCTGTATTGTCTGCGATGATTACGGTTGTTACATTTTCCATAGCGTCCTCTCCTGACATAAAATAGTGTGATCCCCCGGTATCAGAAAGCGGTGACAGTACCGCCTTGTTGCGACAAATATAATTTAGCATAAAGAGTCCTAATTTGCAAGGAGAAACGGAAACAATCGACCGACGAAAACCGACGAATAATCGCCAAAAAGCGACAAAAACAGAACAATAACAAGCAAAATGGGGTGGTGATTTCTCGGGTGGAGGTTGACTGAGGGGAAGAAATGTTGTACAATGACGAAAAAAGGAGGCAGCGAGGATGGATATAAGAATTGAAAAGCTGAAAGCCTTTCTGGACAGAGCCCACAGTGTGTACCACGCAGTGGAGCAGCTGCGGCTGTTGCTGGCAAGGGAAGGATATACCGAGCTTTGTGAGGGCGATTTGTGGACACTGACACCGGGAGGAAAGTATTATCTCATCCGGGGCGGCAGCGCGCTGATGGCGTTTCGAGTACCGTATTGTACTCCCAGAAGCTTTATGCTTAGCGCCAGCCACTCAGATCGTCCTTCTTTTAAGATAAAGGAAAACGGAGAGCTGGTAGGGAAATACACCCGTCTTTCCACTGAAAAGTATGGCGGTATGCTGATTGCACCGTGGCTGGACAGACCGTTGTCTGTGGCAGGTCGTGTGATTGTGGAGACGGAAAATGGTGTGGAGAGCCGCCTTGTGGATGTGGATCGGGATCTGTTGCTGATTCCCAATGTGGCGATCCATATGAACAGAAAAGCAAATGAAGGCTACGCCTGGAATCCGGCAGTAGACACCTTGCCGCTTGTGGGTGGCGAGGAGGCAAAGGGGAAGTTTTGGGCACTGCTGGAACAGATGGCAGGTGGTAAGATTCTGGGACACGACCTGTATCTGTATCCACGCCAAAAGGCAACGGTGTGGGGCGTAGAGGGTGAGTACCTGTCTGCGGCAGCACTGGATGATCTGATGTGCGCCTGGTGCTGCACCCAGGGTTTCCTGAATGCCCGTGAGGGAAAAGCAATCCCTGTGCTCTGTGTGTTTGACAGTGAGGAGGTGGGTTCTGCCTCCGTGCAGGGCGCATGTTCCACCTTCCTTTTTGATGTGTTGGAGCGTATCTGTGATGCCTTAGGGCTGGAACTGAAACAGCTGCTGCACAATTCTTTTATGGCATCTGCGGACAATGCCCACGCCGTGCATCCTAACCATCCCGAGTATGCCGACGCCAACAACGCACCTGTGGTGGGCGGCGGTGTGGTGCTGAAGTTCAATGCCAACCAAAGCTACACCACCGACGGCGTATCTGCCGCAGTATTCCGCAAGCTTTGTGAGCGTGCTGAAGTTCCGGTGCAGACCTATTACAACCGGGCGGATCTTCCGGGAGGCTCTACCTTGGGAAGATTGTCTCTTGCACAGGTATCGGTACTTTCCGCAGATATTGGTCTTGCCCAGCTGGCAATGCACTCCTGTTATGAGACTGCCGGTGTAGGGGATGCGCTGGCTCTGGAAGAAGTAATGCAGGAATTCTATGGCAGCGCTTTGGAGATATCCGGAGACGGCAGTGTCGGTATTTGTTAAAATAACCAAAAAAAGGTAAGCAAAACTGTGAAAAATCACCAATTGTCTTTGGGCGGTTGTTGTGGTATTATTATAGCATCCGGGCATAGGGCGTTCTACTCCACAAAAAATAGACGTCCCGTGTCACAAAAGGAGGAAAATATAAACCGTTAGACTCACGGTGCGGCAGTGTGGAGACCTGTCGTAAAGCTGTGATTATTATTACCTGGTCACAGTGAGAGCATATGCGAGGAGTCGGTATGCTTAGAGTCGTGCAAACATGGCAAATGTATCCCTGAAGAACGTCAAGAAGGTCTACCCCTTTAGTGGTGACGACATCAAGCGCAACAAGAAGAAGGCTAAGCAGGTTGAGAAGCTGAAGAAGAACCCCGAGGCTTATGCTGCTTATCTGGAGCGCGAAGCTGAGAAGGCAAAGCTGCAGGTTACTGAGCAGGGCGTTGTCGCTGTTCAGGAGTTCAACCTGGAGATCGCTGACAAGGAATTCGTCGTTTTGGTCGGTCCTTCCGGTTGTGGTAAGTCCACCACTCTGCGTATGATCGCCGGTCTGGAAGAGATTTCCGACGGTGAGCTGTGGATCGGTGACCGTCTGGTCAACGACGTGGCTCCTAAGGACCGTGACATCGCAATGGTCTTCCAGAACTACGCTCTGTACCCCCATATGACCGTGTATGAAAACATGGCATTCGCTCTGAAGCTGCGTCATACCCCCAAGGAAGAGATCGACCGCAAGGTTAAGGAAGCAGCTGAGATCCTGGACATCACCCAGTACCTGGGCCGTAAGCCCAAGGCTCTGTCCGGCGGTCAGCGTCAGCGTGTTGCTATCGGTCGTGCTATCGTCCGTGACCCCAAGGTCATG
>JAZRRS010000108.1:0-5824 GCA_045651005.1 Faecousia sp. | reverse complement strand
TCCGGAGGTGGTGATCTGCTTTTCGGTAACTGCCAAAGCTGCTGCCTCTGTGACGACCTTTGCGCCATAGCTATCCTTAATGACGCAGCGGTACTGGTAGCCGTCACGCTTTGCTGTTACAACGACGTTAAGGGTTGCAGTGTCGTAGCCTTCCATAGAAGTCGCATACCAATTTGTGCCGTTCTTGGTGTACTGCCACTGGTAGGTCAGGCCTTCGCCGGTGGCTTCCACGGTGAACTGTGCAATGTTGCCGGCAACTGCTGTCTGTGCGGTGGGCTGAGATACGATCTTCAGCT
Source organism: Faecousia sp. (assembly GCA_045651005.1). Classification (GTDB taxonomy): domain Bacteria; phylum Bacillota; class Clostridia; order Oscillospirales; family Oscillospiraceae; genus Faecousia. The sequence continues at coordinate 5,528 of JAZRRS010000108.1, read as the reverse complement.
CTTCCACAGGTGCTACGTTGACGGTGAGGGTTGCTGCCTCAGAAACAACTTCGTTACCGTAAGCATCGGTGACCACGCAGCGGTACTGGTAGCCGTCACGCTTTGCGGTTGCAGGAACGGTCAAAGCTTCGCTGTTGCAGCCATCCATATAGGTGTTGTACCAGTCACTGCCGTTGCGGCTGTACTGCCACTTGTAGCGCAAGCCGTCGCCGGAAGCTTCCACGGTGAACTGTGCATTCTGCTGTTCCTCTACAGTCACATCCGCAGGCTGGGTAACGATTGCACCCTTGGCGGTGACGGTGTAAGTGCCGTCGCCATTGTCCTTGGGACACAGGCCTTCTGCGCAGTACGCTGCTTCCACAGGCTTGGAGTAAGTGCCACCGTAAACAGTCAGACCAGTCTTTGCCAACAGGTCAGCAGATTCGTACTCACCGGTGTAGTCGGTAGCTGCAGTGGTGTAAGTGCCGCCGTAGACCTTGGTGACGCCTGCGAAGTTGTTGACACAGTTGTATACGCCTTCGAAAGTGCCGTTGTTGATCACGGTAACACCGTAGTTGCCAACGATGTAGTCATTCTTTTCGCCTGCGATGAATGTGCCATTTTCAATGGTCAGATAACCGGTTGCAGAAACGCCGATACCGTAAGTGCCAGGAGCCTTGATCGTACCGTTGCCGAGGATGGTAAATTCGCCTCTGACGATCAGTGCATAGGTGTCTCCGGTATTTGCCAAGGTCAGCGTATTGCCGCCCAGATCCAAGGTAGCAGCAACATTGGCATTCAACACCTCAGTTGCGGTAATGTCAGCCAGCAGAACCACTTCGCCGCCGGCATTCAGTGCTTCCTGCAAAGTCTCAAAGGGAGCGCCGTCAGCGGTAGCCACCGCCACCAGCCGGCTGCCTTCCTCGGTTTCCACATAGCTGTCGCCACAAGCGGAACAGGTATAGGTGGTGAAGGCATCATTTTCAAAGGTAGCCTCGGTCTTAACGTCTTCGTAGTTATGGCCGGTAGCATCTACCTTGTCTGCTACGTAGCTGTCGCCACAAGCGGTACAGGTGTAAGTAGTGAAGCCTTCTGCGGTACAGGTGGGAGCAGTCACAACAGTGCCGTAGTTATGGCCGGTGGCAGGAATGGTTTCCTGTGCTACCGTCTGGGTAGTACAGCCGGTGCAATGCTTGCCTGCGGTCAGGCCGGTAGCCGTACAGGTAGGTGCTACAGCAGCATCGGTGACAATGTTATGATCGTGCACCACATAGGTACCATTGACATGAAGAACCATATCGCCGGCTGTGGTGGTAATATTCTTGCCGGAGTGATCCGTAATGGTGGCAGTCTTGGTCACAAGGCAAGCCTTACCGGAGCTGGAGACCCAATAATCTCCGCCTGCGCCGGTGGCAGTACCGCCGTACACATTGATGTCACCCACATTGAGAATGCCAGCGGTCTCGTTACCGGCTGTGTGGACATTTCCGCCGTAAGTGCCGGAGTTTCCGTAGATGGTACCGCCGTTCAGATTACCGGTAGATGTGTACAGGTAGACACCGCCACCGCTGCCGCCTTGACCACCGGTGATGGTGCCATCGTTCATGGTCAGCGTGCCATTAATGACATAGATCGCACCGCCGGCAGTGGTTGCCGTACCACCGGAGATGAGACCGTCATCAATAGTAACGATGGTGTTCGTGCCTGCATAGATGGCGCCGCCATGGGAGGACTTGCCGCCATAGATCTCGCCGCCATAAAGATTGAGCTTTGCGTTGGTCTCCAGGAAAATATTGCCGCCCTTACGGTCACTAGTGGGGTTTCCGATGGAATACACAGAGCCGTCATAGAGGTTGAGTGTACAGCTGTTTTCCATATAGATACAGCCACCGGTAGAGGCGGATGCACCGGTGACGGTGCCGCAGCCCACCGTATCCACAATGGTCAGCTTGCTGTTCTTTCTGGCATAGAACACACGACCGCTGCACTTTACTTCGTGACCACGGAGGTCAATGACCACATCCAGAGAAGGATAGGTGGTGTCGCCAATGTAGAACTGGGAATTCATCTTGGTCAGGTCCTTGGGCAAGTAGTAGTGACCGTTTTGCATAAAGGCGTTTGCGGTGCCGCCATTGGTTGCCGTAATGGGTGTCCAGGTCACAAACTTGTTGCAGTGCTCGCACAGAAGGCGGTTGTCGGTGATCTCCTCATCCTCCAACAGCTCCAGCTCCGCCACCAGCAGAGCGTGGTCGCTGAGCTTCGTATCGTCTGCCACAACGCTGTTGATCTTAATGGAAGAGCTGACGATGATGTTATCCAGAACACGATTCACATCGGCAGTGGGGTTTCTGCCCAGATTGGGCCAAGTGTTAAATTCACCAAATTCGCCGCAGTTGGCAAGGCTGTAGCCAGCCTCTTCAAAGATCTCGAACTCATCGGGGGTGAACACATTGAAGTCACCGGCAATGATCACATACTTTTCGCTTTGTGCCACATTCAGCAGCTCCACGATCTCTTCCTTACGGTTGGTATTGATGTCCTCCTCAAAGGACAGGTGGGCATCGATGATACAAACCTTCTTGCCATTGATGGTGGTGTATGCTTTCAGATAGCGACGGCCCACATTGGAGACCTGGCTGACATAGGTGATGTCGCTCAAAGGTGTTTTAGAAACGATGGTCTTGCCGTCATAGGTAGAGGTGTTGGTGCCGTACATATAGGGATACAGGCCGCCAAAGACCTTCTCATTGGCATCCACAGTCTTGTCTGCATCCAGGTTGGGCAGCCATTCCTGACCCACCAGAATGTCGATGCCGTACTCGGTCAATTTCTGCTGCCAAGCGGCGGCACGGGCATCTACCTTATCGGCAGAAACACCTTGATTCACACCGTCGTTCCACAGACCGAAGTTCTGGGTGGCGAAGGTGAAGGTTTTCTCAGTGGGCTGGACACTGGTTTTGGTAATGGTCACATCAAAGGTTTCCCACAGTTCGTCCGTAATGGTCACATTATTGCCGCTGAGGTGGAATGCCGTCAGCTGCAGTTGGGTGGGCACCCAGCCATTGCTTTCCTCTACCACAAAGGTCTCATTGGCGCCCTTCTTGGAGGTTTTATAACTATATTTGCCTTGATCATTTTTGTAATATACATAGATCGCCCAGTTGGTACTGGGGTATTTAAATGTAATTACATCTCCCTCAGCGCAATCGATCACCGCATATTTCCGGGATACCAGATTGGGGTTTATGGTACCGTCATAATAGGTGCCCTGACTCCAGGTCAGAGACAGTTCCTCTGCTGCAGAAGCCTCAAAAACAGTCAGCGCAGGAACAAGTGTTAGAACCATAACAAATGCGAGAATTGCTGAAAGTAGTCGTTTCATAATGTTTCCTCCTTATATTTTAAGAAGCGGCTTTGGGGGATCTTCTCGCTGAGCCAGCCGTTTCTTATACACAGATTCATAAATGCCGAGATGGTAAAGCACTGGGCGCAAGTACCACGGGGCTCGTTTTCCTCCCACGCCACATATTCCATAAAGCTGCCGGTTTGATAATCCTCTGCCGTACCCTTGCTGTTTCCGTTGATCTTTTTAGGGATCACCAACGCATTGGCAAGCTGCTTGGCATCCTCCAAAGCACAGCTTTCACCGGTGACCTTTTCCTTCGCCAGATAGTAGAAGGTGGAGGCAAAGGGCCAGGCGGCACGGTTGTGATACGCAGCAGGATTTTCTTCAACAAAGGGATAGAAGAGGCTGACACCGGCATCTGAGAATTGGAGCGTGTTTTCCGCCAGTGCCTTTACCGCATCGTCGCCGGTGACCACATCTGCCAAAATGCAGTAAGCCGCACCCAAAGCCTCACACCGAGGCTCCAATGTGCCGTCAGGGTGCTTAAAGTAAGCAAATGTGCCGTCACTGTGCCGCAGGTGGTCGCGGATGGCTTTGCGAAGAGCATCGGCACGGGTTTTCCAAACTGCCGCTTCCTCCGGTTTTTCCAGAATTTCAGCGCTGTGTGCCATCACATCCATACCACGGACATAAAGGGCGTTGACAGAGGGTGTTTTGATCCACACCGCTTTGTTGCGTTCCGTCTCCTTGTCAAGTCCCTCCAAGGCAAATGGGTAGCCATTCCAACCCACATCAATGAAGGATGCCTGACCGAAATACAGGCCGTCCTTTTCATCATAGAAGGGTTTATAGAAATACTCGAAGAAGATCGTTCCCATACCGTAGAGCCATGCCCAGTCCATCCGGTCACCGGCAATATCAAACAGATCGCCCGCTGTCCACAGCCAGCCCACATCCTGTCCGGTGCGGTTCAGGGCAGGCGACATATGGTAACGGTTGCAAAATTCCCGGCTGTTCGGCTGCCACACATCCATATGCAAGGGAATGGACTTCTCGCAATTTTGCAGCATCCACCCCTCCGGACACATAAAGCCGATATTCAGTCTTGCCAGCACATAGCTGCGGAGCTGATTTTTCATTACCTCCGGATACAGCCGGTTAAATGCCAGCAAGCCGCAGGCCACGGTATCCTGACCGAACAGCATATGAAACCAGCCACCCCGTCCACCGGCAGTAAAAAATTCACCGCCATAGGGACAATCACCGATGTTGCGCTCTGCCTCAAATACTGCCAGCTGCCACGCCCTTTGCAGGCTCTCCGGCATATCCTTTTTCATACACACCTGCAATCGGGGGGCATATGCCGGAACCGGTTGAAACCCGTTTAGCTTTTCAAACAGTTTTTCCATATCTTTTATCTCAATCCAGCTTTCCCATCATAGCAAGAATACGACGGACAGACAGAAGCACTGCACCTCTGTCCAGTCTGCCGGTTTGCAGCAGCATAACCGGATCTGTTTTTGCGGGGTCTGCTGTATAAGCACCTGAGCCGCTTTCCGGCATCTTGATGTCGCCGCCGGCGTGAATCTCCTCTTCCAGCTTGGGTACGGTCCACCAGTCGGTCATAACCACACCGTCAAAGCCCCACTCGGAACGCAGGATGCCATTGATGGCTTCCCAGTTGGCACTGCTGTGCACACCGTTTACCGGATTATATGCAGTCATCAATGCCCAAGGCTTACTCTTTTTCACTGCGATCTCGAAGCCGCGGAGGTAGATCTCACGAAGCGCTCGCTGGGACACCCGGCTGTCACAAATGCGTCTGCCGTTTTCCCGGTTGTTGCAGCAATAGTGCTTCACTGTGGCAACGATCTTCTGACTCTGCACGCCCAGGACCACATTTGCGCCGAAGAGTCCGGAGGTCAGGGGGTCTTCGGAGTAATACTCAAAGTTTCTGCCGCCCAGGGGATTTCTATGGATATTCACGCCGGGGGCAAGCCAAATGCCCATATTGTTTTCCTTGGTCTCCTCACCTAAGGCTGCGCCTAATTTCTTTACAAGGGGAAGATTCCAAGTCTGCGCCACCGCACTTTCACAGGGGAAGAAGGTGGTCAGCACACCACGGTTGGGACGGGCGCGGACACCCATAGGGCCGTCGGTGGTGGGGATCAAGGGCAGCTTCTTTTTGTCCTTGGTGCTATAA
>JAZRRS010000107.1:0-25573 GCA_045651005.1 Faecousia sp. | reverse complement strand
AAACATGTTGTCTTCCTAAGACCGCTTGGCCTCCGACTTAGGTTAAGTTCAGCCTGGTTTCCAACCGTGGCTGCTTCGGTGCCTGCTCCTTCTGCGCACTGACCTTCCATCAGGGCCGCATTATCCAGACCCGCAGTCATGAATCCATCCTCGCAGAGGCTGAGGTCATGACAAAGGACAAGGACTTCAAGGGCTATATCCACGATGTGGGCGGCCCTACCGCCAATTTCCGCCACCCCGCCTGCGAAAAGCAACTTTCCAAGGGCGCTTGCGCCGGGCGTCAATGCCTGTACCCCACTCCGTGCAAGAACATGCGGGCCGACCACACCGACTATGTGGCCCTGCTGCGGAAACTGCGCAAGATTCCCGGGGTAAAGAAAGTGTTTGTGCGCAGCGGCATCCGGTTTGACTATCTGCTGGCCGACAAGAAGGATACTTTTTTCAGGGAACTGGTGCAGTTCCACATCTCCGGCCAGTTGAAAGTCGCCCCGGAACATGTTTCTGATGCAGTTCTGTGCCGGATGGGCAAGCCAAAAAACGCCGTTTACAACCGCTTTGTGGAAAAATATTACGCGCTCAACAAGCAATTCGGCATGAACCAGTTTCTCGTTCCTTATCTGATGTCCAGCCACCCCGGCTCTACTATGAAAGAGGCCGTGGAACTGGCGGAATATATCCGGGATATGGGCTACAACCCGGAGCAGGTGCAGGATTTTTATCCCACACCTTCCACCCTTTCCACGGTGATGTACTACACCGGTCTGGACCCCCGGACGATGGAAAAGGTTTATGTTCCCACCGACCCCCACGAAAAAGCAATGCAGCGGGCGCTGATCCAATACCGCAACCCCGGCAATTATTATTTGGTTCGGGAGGCGCTATTGAAAGCCCACCGGGAAGATTTGATCGGTTCCGGGCCTAAGTGCCTGATCCGCGCCGTCCCGCCCAAGGCAGGCCCTCGAAAAGCACCGCCCAAACTGCCGCCTAAACCGACAACCAAACGGCCGCCCAAGAAAGCCGCGCCGCCTAAAAAGCGCAGAGGGTGAGCCGATGGCAAAGGGAAAAATTAATACCGGGCCATTTTGGCGGCTCATGCTTGTGGTATATGGCGGCGTGATGCTATGGCTGCTTTTCGGCCGGGAAAACGGCTGGGTCGCTGACATACCCTACCGCGACCAGTTACGGCAAAATGCCAATCTCGTTCCTTTCTACACCATCAAAAACTATGTTTACGTCCTGCGCCACTCCCACGACCGCTATATGCAGATGCACTGCTTCATCAACCTTGGGGGGAATGTGCTGCTGTTCATCCCCGCCGGGTGGTTATTCCCCAGGATTTGGCCGCACCTGAGAAATTTTTTGCTGTTCATCGCCCTTTGCGCCGGACTGATTTTCCTTGTGGAAGTGGTCCAACTGTTCACCCTATTGGGCAGTTTTGATGTGGATGATATGATTCTTAACCTGTCGGGTATGACTTTGGGTTTCATCTTTTACAAAATTAAAGCCAAGAGATGACACACCTCCCTTGACTTTTAGCCGTGCAAATGGTATCATTGGCGCAACAGGGAGAGTTGTCCGAGCGGTTTAAGGAGCTAGTCTTGAAAACTAGTGATGGGGCGACCCACCGTGAGTTCGAATCTCACACTCTCCGCCATGAAAACACCCTCATTGTGATACAATGAGGGTGTTTTCGATGATATCCGTTCCTTGCGGAACGGGTGAGATATCTTCGATATGATATCCACCTTCGGTGGATGATATATGCCTTCGGCATATGAAGGAACGGATATTATATCATGCTTGCGTAGCAAGTATATCATACGGCAACGCCGTATATCATATCGCGCAAGCGATATATCATTTCAAATCGTTAAATCAATGATTATCGTTGATTTAGTGCGTAATCGTCGATTTGTTAACTAATCGTTGAAATATGATAATTTTTATTGTATAATAAAATAAAGGTGGTGAGATAATGCCTTTTCCGTTATTGAATCTAATATTACTGTTACTTGGTTTCTTTACATATTTTCATTTTAGAAGTGGAGTTTATGCATATTGCAGAATATCTAAAATGAGCAAAATTTATATCCGCAAAAACACAAAAGGCATATCGAATTTTTGGCTGTATTCTCAACTCCATAAGCAGGATGATCTTGGCGTATTGTACTATCTTAACCTGATATATTTATTTTCGCTAACTGCTTTTTTAATAGTTTCCGCATTGTCTTGGGTGCCATTTTTAAAAATACCTGTTATTATCATTGGATTGTTATTGGGTATAGCAACTATACCCGTGTTCTTCACATCTTTGATTTATACGAATATTGAAGATGTTGGCAAACCTTTTGTTGTGTTTGAGGTGTTTAAGGGATACAACGGGAAAAGTAGGCGTTTTGCCTCGGTATTTGACTGGCTTTTTGCATTGTTGCCGCTTGCGCTATATATCTTTTTCTTAACGAAGTAAGACGATCCTTGCGCCCCCCAGCCGCTAAATGCGCCCCCTGAAATGACTTTGCACCCCCTTACTTCAAAGGGGGGTGCATTTGTATCAAAATTAGGGTTAGTCTTCAGAAAAAGACCGATGCTTTGATACAAAGCATCGGTCTTTTTCTAACACAGGGGACGGTTCTGTGTGTTGGTCGTGATGGCAAACCAATTGCGACCCCCTCTGGGTTTGAAAACGACCCCTCTTTGTCTAAAAAACGCCTCTCCGGTTGTTTGGGCATTTCGAAATTAGGGTTATTACACAAAAATGCAGATACCCATTTGGGTATCTGCATTTTTATTTTCGGCTGTGAAGGATTCAAAAGGGCGGCACCAGTGCACATACTGGTGTAAAATTGAGAGCGGGCGAGCAATTTTTAGCCCGTGGGAGAATCTATGTACATTCGGACGCATCCGGTAGGGAATGTGGACGAATGTGCATAAAGATAGATGCACCGCCCTTCCTGACCCGAGCCGCACATTGATTAAATCGAATGTCGGTTGCTGTTCAGATTTTGCCCCACGCTTTCCCGCACAATGAGTTTTCCTGTGATGGTAATTTCCTGAACGCTGTGATAGTATTTGCTTTTTTGCTTTTTCTGAATAATGTCCCACGCCAGCAGACATACCTCCCGTGGGTTGGTGTCGATGGTGGTGAGGGCGGTTTCTGCGTGCTCCGATGTGGAGATGTTGTCAATGCCGATGACGGAGAAATCCTCGGGAACACGGTATCCGCTGCGTTTCAACTGCCTGATGGCACCCAAAGCGATGTTGTCGTAGGCACAGATCACAGCGGTGAAGTTCTCTTTTGCTGCCAGTAGCTGCTTGATTCCGTCTTCACCGGCTTTTTCAAAACGGTGGTTGCTTTCAATGATCAACGGATCGGGCTGACCGATGATCTTTTGAAAAAGTTGCGCCTTCGTAGTGGTAAGTTTTTCTCCAATAAAAGCGATCTTTTCGTGTCCCAATGAATAAAGGAGTTGGATCGCATCTGACATAGGTTGCTCCAGATTAACGCGCACTGCGTCTATATGAGGACTGGGGGTATTGAAAACGGAAACAATGGGAATGTCATAGCCTTTTTTTAAAGGTCCTATGAGGTTAAGGGTGATGATCCCATCCACTTGCAGATAAGAGGCGTAATAATCCAAAAGCTCTGCCTGTGAAGTGGCGCTAAAGTGGTCAGCAGAAATCAGAGCAATGCCGTTGTTGGCTTCAATGATACTTTGCAGTTGTTCCACATAAGTAGTGTAAAAGCTGCTGCCCAATTCCGGACAGATAATGGCGATGATCTGCTTGTGAAATTTGCCCTTATAAAATTTTCCAAAGCACCCGTATTTCTTTGCGATTTCAAACACCAGATCCCGGGTCTGGGGACTGATGTCATCGGCATCGTGAAACGCCTTGGAAACAGTAGAAACAGAAACGTTGGCAAGCTTTGCCAGATCACGCATAGTCATAGCGACACCTCCTTTTTATCAGTATATCGGAAAATGGAGAAAGGTCAAGAGGTTCGAAAATGTTTCGTTCATTGTTTTGTTGAAAATATGCCGTTTCTGTGTTATGTTTAACTAAAAAGGAGTGATATTATGGGAAAACTAAAAATAGGCTGGGCAGAGGAAAGTCTTGTGCCCGACAAAAAGGTGTCTTTGGTGGGGCAGTTTTTTGAACGGATCTCTCAATATGTGGAAAGTCCCATCAGCGTCACAGCTTGCGCGGTGGAGGCTTGTGACGACGTGGCAATATTGATGTCAGTGGATATTGTTTCTATGCAGGAGACGATGATCAGTGAGATCCGCCAACGATTTGCCGAGATTTGCCCGGAAGTGGATCCTATGAAACTGATTCCCTTTGCTACCCATAGCCATACCTCCATCGGTGTGCGGGTGAATAATAAAGCAAGAGGTGCCGCCAGCATCGGTTCCATTAATTTGGTGCTGGAGGAGTTTTTCCCGGAGGGAAAGCTCTATACCCCAAAAACAACAGCGGATGAAACTGTGCAGACTCCGGAGGAGGGTGCCGCATTTCTTGCGGAAAAAGCGGCTTTGGCAGCCAAAAGAGCTTGGGAGAACCGGCAGGAAGCGTACTATGCCAATGAGTTCGGCAGAGCAGCTGTGGGTATGTGCCGCCGTGTGAGCTATGATGACGGCAGCGGTCAGATGTGGGGTGACACCAACACGGCAAACTTTGTCTCTTTGGAGGGCGGCAATGATTCCGGTGTGGAGCTGCTGTATACCTTTGACGCCAACAAAAAGCTTACAGGCGTGTGGGCAAACATTGCTTGTCCCGCACAGATTCTGGAGCAGAGAAGCTTTATTTCTGCTGACTATTGGGGCAGGGTCAAGGCAAATCTGCGGGAGAAGTTGGGAGAGGATGTTTTCCTTCTGAGTATTTGCGGCGCAGCTGGTGACCAGTGTCCCCGGGATCTGGTGCGTTGGGTACAGCCGGAAACACCCATTGATGATCCCAATGTCAATCGTCCCAATCCCATCCCCCGGAAGGCAGATCCTTCTATGTACGATATTAGCGGCTGTAACCGGGTGGGTAAGCGCATTGCCAATGAGATCCTTTCTGTGTATGAGGAGATCACAGAGTATCACCAGGAAGCGATTTTTAAACACGAAACCGCTGTAGTGAATCTGCCTCTGCGCAAGGCAACTATGGAGCAGTACAACGACGCTGTGCGGCAGATCGAATACTATATTGACAAAAATAAGCACAAGGATGCGTTTGATTTCTCGGACACGGCCAAAATGTACGTTTACGCCGGTACAGTCAAACGCTTCCGGGATCAGCAGTTCACGGAGATTGTGCCTGTGGAGTATCATGTCATCCGATTGGGAGATATCTGCCTGACAACCAATCCTTTTGAACTGTTTTTGGATTACGGCAACCGTATCAAAGCCCGTTCCTACGCACAACAGACCTTCATTGCCCAGCTTTGCTGCGGCTCTTTGGGTTACCTGCCCACGGAGAAGGCGGAAAAGGCAGGACACTACAGTGCCTACATTTCAAGCGGACAGGTAGGACACGAGGGCGGCGATCTGCTGGTGAGAGATACTCTGGAGCGGATCAACCGTATGTTTCAGGAGGAACTGTGATGAATAAAGAATTCTCCGTTACGGATTACGGCGCTGTAAGCAGCGACCGTTTGCAGACAGAAGCTATCCAGTCTGCCATCGATGCTTGCTTTTTGGCAGGTGGCGGCAGAGTGGTCGTGCCGGCTGGCATCTACCTTACCGGAGGTCTGCGTCTGCGGAGCAATGTGGAGCTGTACCTGCAAAGCGGCGCCATTCTGAAGGGAAGTACCGACCCGGAAGACTATATGGCGTTTCTCAGTGATCCTGTAGAGCCCTTGAAGCCCTATGAGAGTAATCATCTGGGTGTATACCCTTACAGCCGCTGGAATAACGGTTTGATTCGTGTGATCGATGCAAAAAATGTGTCCATCATCGGTGAGAAGGGGTCTTATATCGACGGTAGTAACTGCTATGACCCGGAGGGTGAGGAGAAGTACCGTGGCCCCCACGCCATCAATATCCAGCACAGCGAGAATATCCATCTGGAGGGCTATACCGTTGTCCACAGTGCCAATTGGGCACACGCTATTTTTGTTACCAAACACATCACAGCCCGGAATTTGACGGTGCTGGGGGGGCACGACGGCTTTGATGTGCGTACCTGTGATGATGTGTTGGTGGAGGATTGCGAATTCTACACCGGTGATGACTGTGTTGCCGGTTTTGATAACTGTGATGTCGTGGTGAGAAATTGTATTTTCAACTGCGCTTGCAGCAGCCTGCGCTTTGGTGGAAACAATGTATTGATCGAAAATTGCAGCAGCTACACACCGGCGCGCTATGGTTTCCGCGGCTCGATACCTAAGGATCAGCGCTGTCTGCGTCCCTTGACGGATGAAAGCTGCCGCCACAGCACCCATACGCCCTTTAAATATTACTGTGACTTCCGTGCCGATATCCGGAAAACACCGGGGGATATTCTGATCCGTAACTGTACTTTTGAAGGTCCGGATGCTGCATTTCAGCTTGAGTTTGACGGAAAGCACCAATGGTGCTGCAATCGCTCTTTAGCCTCGATCACCTTTGAAAATTGCACCATCACAGAAGTCAGCAAACCGTTGCTGATCCACGGTGATGCCAATGAGCCTATCGATTTTACCCTCAAGAATGTGAAGATCACTACCCGGGAGGGCTTCGGGGATGTGGCTTTTATGGACGCTACCAATTACGGATCGATCACGCTGGATCGGGTAACTGTGGAGGGTTACCATCAACCCAAACTGTTTGCGCACACCGAGGGAAAAGTAAAAATTGTGGATTCTTCGCCAATCGTTGTGGAAAAGAAATAAATGCTATGGATGCTGTCTCGTTTTTTGAGACAGCATCTTTTTGTTGGCTTTTCCATTTGCCTGTGTTATACTGAAAAAAACTGCTTAGGGGTGATAATATGAACAAAGTAGCTGTGATTGGGATGGTAGGCAATTCCGCTTTTCTTTCTGTGGATAGATTTCACCTGGCAGGGGAGACGGTTGCTGCCACCGGTATCCATTTTGAGCCTGGCGGAAAGGGCTTTAATCAGGCAGTGGCTGCGGCTCGTTTTGGTGCTGAGGTTGCTTTCTTGGGCGCGGTCGGTACGGAGTGCTATGAGGAGATCCGGGGATTCCTCCTTCGTGACGGCATTATCCCTGTGCTGCCTCGCAAGGATCAACCGACAGCTTATGCGGCAATCTTGACGGATGCCAGCGGTGCAAACCGGGTGACGGTGTATCAAGGTGCGCAACTGGAGGTAGGGGATGTGGAGGCATTTGAAGCATACATTGCGCAGGCGGATGTGCTGCTTTTGAATAACGAAGTGCCGATTTCTGTAAATGAACGGGCAATGGAAATTGCGAAAAAGAACGATACTTATGTGATCATCAATCCTGCACCATCTGTTGCTTTGCCGGAATGTTTGATATCCGGCGCAGATCTGTTTACTCCCAACGAGCACGAGACGGATGGACTTGAAAATGCAAATAATGTCATTGTCACATTGGGGGCTGAGGGGTGTCTTTTGAGAAGTACCGGGGAAGTGATTCCGGCGTTCAAACAAAGGACTGTTGTGGACACTACCGGAGCAGGTGACACATTTAACGGAGTGTTGGCAGCATATCTTGCAAAGGGAGAAACAATGATGGCTGCGGTGGTGGTTGCGATGGCAGCGGCAGGTTTGTCTGTCACCCGGAAATATGCAGCCACTGCGATTCCCACAGCGAGTGAGGTGCTGGATGAAGATGGGGAAATTCTCTCTGTAAAATGAAGGAAAAACATTGCTTTTTGACTGACTTTGCTTGACAGTCCTAATAAAATGGCGTATAATTTACTATGTGATTTTGCGTCAAAATCAGCAATCGGTATCCTGGCGTTTGCGGTGTAAATGGCGCTCTGCTGAATGTTCTAAAAAAGAATGATAACGTTCCTTTGTGAAGCGACAATATTGTACGGGAGAGATGATGATGAGTGAAAATATGAATAGACCTTCCGATAAAAATGCGAAAAGTTTAGAGAGAGGTTTTCAAAAATGGCATAGGATTGCTATCCTTTTGACGGCGTATGATTTGCTGGCGGCTGTCGGCTCTTTTTTTCTGGCACTTTGGTTTCGGTTTGATTGTAACTTTACCCAAATACCTCGTGAAATGCTGATGGCCTGGCTAAACTTTGCCCCTATATATGCTGTTATATGTATCTTTACATTTTGGTTTTTCCATTTGTACCAGAGCGTATGGCGGTTTGCCAGCTTTGCGGAACTGAGAAGGATCACGGTCAGTACCTTCGTTTTGGGCATTGCGCATACCGTGTTGATTACGCTTCTGTTCCGTAGAATGCCCATCTCTTACTATCTTATTGGTACTGCACTTCAGTTTATGCTGGTGCTGTTCGTCCGCTTTTCTTATCGCTTCATTGCGTTGGAGCGTAGCAAGCGGAAGAAAATCCGTCAGAATGCAGTGGCAAGCCGTGTGATGCTCATTGGTGCAGGTTCTGCAGGTCAGATAATCCTGCGTGATTTACACCACGCAAAGGAAGTGAATGAACGCGTTTGCTGCATTATTGATGATGATGAAAATACCTGGGGGCGTTTTATTGACGATGTTCCTATTGTCGGCGGTCGTGATGACATCCTCGTTAATGTTGCCAAATATAAAATTGAGAAGATTTTCTTGGCCATTCCCAGCGCTTCTGCGGAGCAGCGTCGCGACATTCTCAGTATTTGCAAAGAAACAAAGTGTGAATTGAAAAATTTGCCTGGCGTTTTTGAACTTGTGAACGGGAAAATAACCGTAGACTCAATGAAAAATGTGGATGTTGAGGATCTCCTTGGTCGTGAGCCTGTACGGGTCAATATGGAGGAGATCTATGCCTTCATTGCCAATAAGGTGATTCTGGTTACCGGTGGCGGTGGCTCTATCGGTAGTGAGCTTTGCCGTCAGATCGCTCAGCACCATCCTAAGCAGCTGATTGTTTTCGATATTTACGAAAACAATGCTCACGCCATTGGGTTAGAGCTTCGGGATAAATACCCAGATCTGAATCTTGAGGTTCTCATTGGCTCTGTCCGTGACAGCAGACGTATTGATCAAGTGTTTGCCAAGTACAAGCCCGAGGTGGTGTACCACGCCGCTGCACATAAGCATGTACCCTTGATGGAGGATAGCCCCTGTGAGTCCATTAAGAACAACGCAGTTGGTACCTACAAGACTGCATATGCCGCAATGATGAACGGCTGTAAGCGCTTTGTGCTGATCTCTACGGACAAAGCCGTGAATCCCACCAATATTATGGGCGCATCCAAACGCCTGTGTGAGATGATCATTCAGTCCTTTGACCGAAAAATCAGAGATTCCAAGACGGAAGATCTGTACCCGATCAATCTCCATGGAACAAAGGACGAAGGTAGTGCTTCCGCAACAGCAGGGAAAACAGAGTTTGTGGCTGTTCGATTTGGTAACGTGCTGGGAAGTAACGGATCGGTTATCCCCAGATTTAAAGAGCAGATCGCCAAGGGTGGCCCTGTTACAGTTACACATCCTGACATTATCCGCTATTTTATGACCATACCGGAAGCGGCATCGCTTGTGTTGCAGGCAGGTACCTATGCAGCCGGCGGTGAGATATTCGTGCTGGATATGGGATCTCCCGTTAAGATCGATACGCTGGCAAGAAATCTGATCCGGCTTTCCGGTCTGCAGCCGGATGTGGATATCAAGATCGCCTATACAGGCCTTCGCCCCGGTGAAAAGCTGTATGAGGAAAAGCTGATGTCCGAAGAGGGTATGCGCACCACACCCAATCATTTGATCCACATTGGCAGTCCCATTCCTTTTGACGCAGATGAATTCCTTGGTCAGCTGAAAACGCTGCTGGATGCGGCATACAATGGGGAAGAGGATACTATCCGTGCATTGGTGGCAAGCGTTGTTCCCACCTATCATCCTGCAGGTGAACACGGTTCTGAGGCAAAGGGTGAGGCATACATACAGCAGATGGAAATGGTAAATCAAAAAAGCGAAGTTACGGTCTGAGAACGAAGGAGTATGCAGATGGAAGCATTTAAAAATAAAGTCTGGCTGGCTACCCCCACTATGCACGGTGAGGAAATGAAGTATGTGCAGCAGGCTTATGAGACCAACTGGATGAGTACAGTTGGTGAGAACATCAACGAAGTGGAGCGCATTGCTGCAGAAAAGGCGGAAATGAAATATGCTGTTGGTCTTTCTTGCTGCACAGCAGCCTTGCATCTGGCTGTGAAGCACGCAGGTGAAACGTTGTATGGTAAGCCTGCGATCAGCCATGGTGCTTTGGAGGGAAAACGTGTATTCTGCTCTGATATGACCTTTGACGCAACCTTGAATCCTGTTGTTTACGAGGGTGGTATCCCTGTGTTTATCGACACGGAGGCATCGTCCTGGAATATGGATCCTGTAGCTTTGGAAAAAGCTTTTGAAATGTACCCGGATGTAAAGCTGGTGGTCTCTGCGGAACTGTATGGTTTCCCCGGACGTATGGATCTTATTAAAGAGATCTGTGAACGCCACGGTGCACTTTTGGTGGAGGATGCCGCAGAAGCTATGGGTGCAACCATTGATGGTAGGCAGTGTGGCTCTTTTGGTGATTATTCTGCGATCAGCTATAACGGCAATAAGATCATTACCGGATCTGCCGGAGGCTGCTTGCTGACCAATGATATCGAGGTTGCCAACAAAGCTCGCAAGTGGGCAACCCAGGCAAGAGAAAATGCTTCCTGGTATCAGCATGAGGAAGTGGGCTACAATTACCGTATGAGTAATGTAGTTGCCGGTGTTGTGCGTGGACAGTACCCCTATTTGGAGGAGCATATTGCACAGAAGAAGGCGGTTTATGATCGATATGCGGAAGCCTTTAAGGATCTGCCTGTGCAGATGAATCCCATTGTGGAGGGCACAGAGCCGAACTACTGGCTGTCTGCTATGATCATTGATAAGGAATATATGTGCAAGCAGGTGAGAGATGATTCTCAAGCGTTGTATGTGAAAGAGCCGGGCAAAACCTGTCCTACGGAGATTTTGGAGCGCCTTGCCAAGTACAATGCCGAGGGCAGACCGATTTGGAAGCCTATGCATATGCAGCCTATGTACCGAATGCATGAGTTTGTTACCCGTGAAGGCAGCGGACGTTGCAAGACCAACGCCTATATCGCAGGCGGCTGCGCAGACGTGGGTGCGGATATTTTTGACCGCGGATTGTGCTTGCCTAGTGATAATAAAATGACTGCCCAGGAACAAAGTCAGGTTATTGAAATCGTCAGAAGCTGCTTTAAGTGATATAAAACGTGAACAGATAATGTTCAAAGCATTTAAGGAGAATTGTCTGGATACAAGAAACGGTAAGTTTGATGATATTACTAAACGAGTGATGGGATAACAGTTGAAAATGTTCTTGTTATCGTGCGCATAATTTTTCTTTGATGAAGATTTAAGACCCGGAATGCATTAGCATTCCGGGTCTTCTGCAGCATTATAAGAAAAACGGGTATGCTATGCATACCCGTTTTTGTAAATCAGCCCTCAAAATCTGCTTCGTTTGCCTGAACGACGCCCTCTTCGGTGACCTCTTCGGTTTCGAAGATCTCCACGTCGCGCTTCCGGCAGAACCAACCCAGCTTGTCAAGCGTGTTCTTTGACCAGGCGACGATCTTGTCACCAAATGTGGCAACCACATAAATGATGCCGGCAATGGCAGCCAGAGCGGCAAAAATCTTCATAATCATAGCAAATGTTTTCATAGCAATGCCTCCCGTCAATAGTTTCTAAAATAAGTATAACCAAAAGCGTTGCAAAAAGCAACAGAAATTTATACATATCCATACATACCACGGATGCTGACCTCACCGGAACTGACGGTGGCTTCCGTGCCGTCTGCGTATTGTACCAGTAAGCTGCCGTCATCGGCAACAGAGATCGCTTTTGCGTAATGCTTTTCTTCGCCCCGAACAACCAGTACTTCCTGTCCGGTGGTGATGCAGTCTTTGCGGTACTGCTCCATAATCCTTGTTTTGTCTGTCAGAAGCGTTTTGGACATACGCCACAAGGCTTCCGTAAGGGCAGCACATAGCAGTGTGCGGTCAAAGTCTTTTTCGGTGGCAAGAAACAGAGAAGTGGCGATGCCGCGAATTTCCGGGGGGAAATCTTCTGCTCTGTGGGCGCAGTTGATTCCAATGCCAACCACCGCATACTGCACCTTGCCGCTTGCAGGGTCTACAGAAAGCTCTGCAAGAATACCACCCAGCTTTTCTTTTCCTATCACAAGGTCATTGATCCATTTTATGCCTGGGCGCAGGTTTGTGACACTTTCTACAGCATCACAGGCGGCAACACCCGAAGCACAGGTTAGATGCATAAGCTTTTCTGCGTTGCAGTTTGGACGCAGGATCACAGACAGATAAATGCCGCAACCGGAGGGAGAGTGGAAGCTCCGCCCCATTCTGCCTCTGCCGCCGGTCTGACAGTCTGCAATCAGTACAGTGCCGTGGGGCGCACCTTCTGCAGCCATTTTTTTGGCAAGGGTATTGGTGGAATCCACCGTGCTATACCAGTGCAGCGTGTCCCGAAAGGGACACGCTGCGGATATATGGGATAAAATTTGATCTTTCATACTCAATCAATATCGGAGACAAGCTCATCAGGAACGCTGTCCAGGATCTCGGGATGACGCAGGATAGCACGATAGTGCTTGAAGAAGGCGGCGTAATAGTAACCGTCCACAATGCGTTCATCCAACACGAATTTCACATCCAGATATTTCCGCTGTACTACAGTGCCGTCCTCAGTGACCTCCAGTGCTCTTCTCTTGCAGCCAAAAGCACCAAAAACCGGTAGATTACCAAAGTCATAAAGATGGTGATAAATAGGGGGGATGCCCAGGCTGCCCATAGAGGTGAAGAATAGACTTCCGTGGAAGGGACTCAGTTCTGTGAGGAAACGGGGGAGCAGACCGAAATAATCCAAAAGCTTCAGCAGCCAAACAACGAATTTCAAAAGCAGTCCGGGAATCAGATTTAAATAGCCAATGAGGTTATCGATGCCGGAATCCAATTCTTTGGTTTTCTTAACACTTTCGATGGCGGCGTTGAGCTTGTTATAAACATCCTCAGCGGTATCGGTGCGCTTGAGATGCACCTTGATGGAAGTGTCGGGAGAATCCACAGACATCTCTTTTTTGATGACCATACAGTACTCGATGTTTTCGCCTCGTGTGTATACCTTCTGACCGGAGATAAAGCGATTCAACTGAGGATACTTGCAAAGGCCACGGATATAGGCGGCCAGCAGCACATGTGTCAAACCAAAGTCTGTAAGACCTTCCTTGCGCTTCTGACGGATGTAGCGCTCAATGTGGGAGATCTCAAAAGATTCCTCAAAGAAGTTGGAACAGATGTTGCGCTCCCATTGGAAGTACATTGTGATCTGTGCCATAGGGGAGAGCGTGCGGATACGTCGACCGTCGTTGCGGTCGCCCCAAGTGGGGTGATATTGACCGTCGGTGTGGATGCGGATGGCAAAGGTGGTGATCAGACAGCCTGCCATCATCAGAATGTCCGGCAGCAGCAAGGTGTAGTCCTTACTCAAAAGCACTGTTCGCTGCATATAAAGCTGCGCCACCGGAGGAAACGCCAGCAGTGGGAACAGCAGCCAAGCTTGTGCTACTTTGCCGGAGGTGATCTGGGTGTAAAGCACGGCTACAAACAAAAGGGCAATGCAGTACAGCGCACCCACCATTTTGTCGTACCGTCCAAAATCAAAGTTGGTGAAAAGGAAGCAATAATAAATGCAGATCATCCAAATAGGAATGGCTGTTTTATAGAACATTTCCTTTCCGTTGAGAAGTGCGATAGCGGCAAAAAGTACAGCGGCTACGATTGGCAGAATGATTTGACTCCACAATTGAAGTGCACCATCGGTTCCTTTCATACCGACGAACACAATGCGGGTCACTGCCGAGCAGACCATACACAGCGCCATCAGCCAGGTCAACACATTTTTGTTGCTGACAAAATAATTTGTTCTGTTTTTCATAGCAATTTTATTATAACAAAGAGTCGTTGATTTGACAACAAAAATTATGAATAATTTACTTAGGTGAATTGGTCATACAAGCGCAGCAATGTGTGCCGGAGTTGTACCACAGCAGCCACCCAGCAATGTCGCGCCCATAGCAGCGCATTCACCGCAAATGGATGCGAATTCCTTTGGCGGCATAGGATAGTGCGGCAGATTGTCTTCACCAATGACAGGAATGCCTGCATTGGGTTTGCAAAGCAGAGGCCCCTTTACAAATCTGCGCAGCTTTGCTACCAAATAAGGGGTCATCATATCCGCAGCTACGCAATTGAAACCAACGGCAGCTGCACCGGCTTCTTCCAATTCCCGGAGTACGGGACCTGCCTCCATTCCGGAAAACAGAGAACCATCGGACTGCATAGTAAAGGAATACATTACGGCACCGGCGCCTTCCAGCTCTGCGGCAGTAAAGATCGCCTCTGCCTCTTGGGGATACAGTAACGTTTCGGCAGCAAGAAGGTCAGCACCGCCTTCCAGCAGACCTGCGATCTGTCGTCGGTAATTGTCCACAAGAAGGTCAAACTTCTCGGGATCCCAGCTGTCGGTAAAGGTGGCAAGGGTGGTAAGATCGCCCGCAACCAGCACGTCGGGGGAGACACTTTTGGAAAGTGCTACCAAACGAGCATTGAGCTTTTCGGTCTCTTTTTCGAGTCCTTCTTTTTCTAGAGCAATAGGCTGTGCCTGGAAAGTAGGTGCGTAGAGAATCTGACTGCCTGCGTTTGCGTATTGCTGTTGCAGCATTACCAGCGCACTGGGGTGTTCCAGCACCCACTTTTCTGTGCAACAGCCACGGGGCATTCCCAATGCCATCAGATTGGAGCCGGTAGCACCGTCCAGAAAACGGACACCGTCCTGCAGTTTTTTGTGAAGTTCTTCTTTGGTAAGCATAGGTATCACCTCAGATTAATTTGACTATATTATACCGTAAAAACACAAGCTATGCAATTGACGAAGGGAAAATAATTTGATAAAATAAGTAAAATTTCGAAAGGAGAAAAACTATGAAGAAAACAGTTTTAAGAGAATACGCAAAGCTGATCGTTCGCACCGGTGTTAATGTGCAGAAGGGTCAGGAGGTTATGATCTATGCGGACCTTGACCAGCCGGAGTTTGTGCAGATGGTGGCAGAAGAGGCATATAAGGCAAAGGCGAAGAAGGTCATCGTAGAGTGGAACTATCAGCCGCTTAGCAAGGTCCATGCCCGTTTTCAGACTGTGAAGACAATGGGGGATGTTCCCAAGTGGCAGATCGAGCGCCGTCAGCATATGGTGGACACGGTGCCTTGTCGCATTCACTTGATCTCTGAAGATCCCGATGGCCTGAAGGGTATGAATATGGAAAAGGTTGCCAAGGCACGGCAACTAAGCTACCCCATTCTGAAACCCTATTCCGACCAGCTTGACGGTGTTCAGCAGTGGTGTATCGCAGCTGTACCCGGTGAAGCCTGGGCGAAGAAGGTGTTCCCCGGCTATTCACGCCGCCAGGCAGTGGAAAAACTTTGGGAGGCGATTCTGTCTACCTCCCGTGTGAATGAAGATCCTGTGGCTGCCTGGGAAAAGCACAATGCGGATCTGCAGGCACGGTGTGATTACCTAAACGGACTGGGCATTGAGAGCCTGCACTATACAGCCAGTAACGGTACGGATCTTACAGTGGGTATGATGCCTCAGGCTCGTTTCTGCGGCGGCAGCGAAGTAAGTAAGCGTGGGATCACCTTTAACCCCAATATTCCCACGGAGGAGTGCTTTATTACGCCTATGAAGGGCAAGGCAGAGGGTGTCGTGTATTCTACCAAACCGTTGTCCTACCAGGGTCAGCTGATCGAAAACTTCTCTTTCCGTTTTGAAAACGGCAAGATTGTGGAAGCTAAGGCAGAGAAGGGAGAAGAGCTTCTGAATACCTTGATTGCTATGGACGAGGGAGCTTCTTATCTGGGCGAATGTGCACTTGTGCCCCAGGCGAGCCCCATTTGCGAAAGCGGTCTTCTGTTCTATAACACATTGTTTGACGAAAACGCTGCTTGCCACCTGGCTATTGGCAGAGGCTTTGTGGACACCATTGAAGGTTATTTTGATTTGACGGTGGAGCAGTGCCGTGAAATGGGTATGAACGATTCTATGATCCATGAGGATTTTATGATTGGTTGTGACACGATGAATATCGATGCCACCACCCGCGACGGAAAGGTAGTTCCCATCTTCCGTAATGGCAACTGGGCCTTTTGATTTGAAATAATTTCCGGTGAATGATCATTAATGAACCGTTTTTAGGGGAATGGATAAAATCTATATTAAGAAAATGTAGATTTTTCGAAAAAAACACTTGCATTTGCCTCTGCGATGTGTTATTATACTTTGGCAATTAACGAATGACGGGGCAACTATGCCCTTTTAGATTTGAAGAAAGAGGTGAACAACATGAGAGAAGGCATCCATCCTAACTACGAGCAGACCACCATCCGCTGCGCCTGCGGTAACACATTTACTACCGGCTCCACCAAGAGCGACATCCGCGTGGAAATTTGCTCCAAGTGCCACCCTTTCTATACCGGCAAGCAGAAGCTGGTTGACACCGGTGGACGTGTTGACCGTTTCAACAAGAGATTCGGCATCAAGTAAGATTTCAAGCCCGTGCTGTTGCACGGGCTTGTTTCTTTTTCTGAAGGGAACTGTTCGTGCTGCAATAGGATATCCATTTTGAGGGAGGGGCGTTGCCCCTCCACTTTTTTGAAAAAATTAAATTTTTCTGAGAAAAATACTGTCCA
This sequence comes from Faecousia sp., assembly GCA_045651005.1. Lineage (GTDB taxonomy): Bacteria > Bacillota > Clostridia > Oscillospirales > Oscillospiraceae > Faecousia. Next base: position 8,669 of record JAZRRS010000107.1, on the reverse strand, counting down.
TTCTTGATTATATATGATATAATAAAGGATGAAGTAAAATAAGGGGGAGTATAGCCTCCCCGGAAGGTAACTATGGAAACAAACTTTGAAGAACAAACACAGGAACGTGCAGTTCTTGTAGGCCTTAATGCAGATGTATTTACCAAGGCACAGACAGCTACCGACGAGACTTTGGAAGAATTGGAAGCACTTTTGGAAACTGCCGGCGGATTTTGTACCGGCAAGTTCCTCCAGAACCGCCACGCACCGGATTCTCACAGTTTTATCGGTGAGGGCAAGGCGCTGGAGGTAAAAATGCTGGTGGAAGCCACGGAATCCACAATGGTGGTTTTTGACAACGAGCTTTCTCCCGGACACATCCGTGCGTTGGAGGAAATCTTGGGCGTAACTGTGTTGGATAGAAGCGCCTTGATTTTGGATATTTTTGCACAGAGAGCCAAGACAAGGGAAGGTCGCTTGCAGGTGGAGCTTGCACAGTATAAATATTTGCTGCCCAGACTTTCCGGTATGGGCAGGAGCCTGTCTCGACAAGGCGGTGGCATCGGCACCCGTGGTCCCGGTGAAACGAAGCTGGAATCTGATCGTCGCCACATTCGGGAACGCATCGCCAGATTGCAAAATGAGCTGGAACAGGTACGCCACGTGCGTGCGGTGCAGCGGGAACGAAGAATGAAGAATTCCGTGCCGGTGGTCGCCATCGTGGGTTATACCAACGCAGGCAAATCGACACTTTTGAACAAACTAACAGATGCAGGTATCCCAGCCAACAATCGTCTGTTTGATACTTTGGATACCACCTCCCGTCAACTCCGGGTTTCAGATAATCTGGATGTGGTACTTTCTGATACTGTAGGTTTTATTGCCAAACTGCCCCATCACTTGGTGGAAGCGTTCCGTGCAACGCTGGAAGAACTGGAATATGCAGACCTTTTGCTTCACGTTATCGATTCCTCTGATCCAAACCGTGAAGAGCATATCGATGTGGTGGAGAAATTGATCAATAAGCTGGCGAAGCCCGGAACAAAGACACTTCGTTGCTATAACAAGGCAGACCTTGTGCCTGCCGAGGATATTCCCATCGGTGAAGATGTGGTCAAACTCTCAGCCAAAACCGGTATGGGCACAGAACAACTTCTGAAAGCAATCGAGGATGCTCTGGGGCATAGCCGCCATCACGTGGTGGTGACACTGCCATATTCTATGGGTGGTATGGTGGACACACTCCACAGCAACGCCCAGGTGGTGAATGTGGAATACACCGGTGAGGGTATCGTGGTAGAAGCTGTTCTGGATCCCATTCTGTATGGACAGCTCAAAGGGTATATTACAAAGGAGTGCTGACTTTGGACGAATATCTTGTGCCCTCCGGTTACGGTGAGGATGAGTTCATAGAGAAAAAGTCCCGCTTTATTGGAAGAGTATGGTGCGTGGACACGGAGGAAGAGGCACTTTCAAAAATTCAGGAAATGAAAAAGCAGCATTATGATGCAACGCATAACTGCTGGGCATATGTGATCCGGGATGGCGCTATGCGCTTTTCTGATGACGGCGAGCCCGGTGGCACGGCGGGAAATCCTATGATGCAGGTGCTGCAAAGGGAAGGACTTTATAATGTAGTCTGTGTGGTAACCCGGTATTTTGGTGGTGTATTGCTGGGTGCAGGCGGTCTTGTGAGAGCTTATACCAAGGGCGCAAAGATTGCGATCGATGCCGCAGGGAAATCAATGAAGCGTGTGTGGTCGGTATTGTATGTACCTTGCCCTTATCATCTTTATGAGCGTGTGAAGTTGGAGGTGGAGTCTTTCGGCGCCATCATCCGGGATACACAGTTCGGTGCGGAAGTGGAATTGGAGATCCTGGTGGCGGAAGGCCAACGGGATACGCTGTTGGACAAGCTGACAGATATGTCTGCCGGCACAGTGGAAGGTCTTGAAACAGGGAAGGAGTATCGTGCTTTCCCGGTGGAAAAATAAGGAGTAACGTTTATGACGGTTCGTGAAGCCATAGAGGGAAAAGAACATCACCATCTGTCGCCAAAGGCAGCTTTTTCAGACAGAAGCGCCGGCAGACCCATTCCGCAAGCTCCGGAAGAAAATGATGTCCGCACCAACTATCAGAGGGATACGGACAGAATCATTCATTGCAAATCATTCCGCAGACTGATGCACAAGACCCAAGTGTTTCTGCATCCTGACGGTGATCACTACCGTACCCGTATGACCCATACTATTGAGGTATCCCGGATCGCGCGTACCATTACCCGTGCGCTTGAATTGAATGAAGATCTGTCGGAAGCTGTTGCTATGGGACACGATTTAGGACATACTCCTTTCGGTCATGCAGGAGAACGGGCGTTGACAGCGTGTATTGGAAAACCCTTTTGTCATAATGAGCAGAGCCTTCGGGTTGTGGATGTGCTGGAAAATGACGGAATGGGATTAAACCTGAGCTATGAGGTGCGTATGGGTATCCTTGGTCATACGGGAAGCAGAATTCCGGAAACTATGGAAGGTAGGATCGTTCGTCTGTCTGACCGCATTGCCTATGTGAATCACGATATTGACGACGCTATGCGTGCAGGGGTTTTGACAGAAACGGACTTGCCTCGTGAGGTTACATCTGTTTTGGGCAATAGCCATTCTCAACGTATCGACACTCTGGTGTGTGATATGATCCACACCACCCGGGAAGCAGGAGAGGTCTTGCTGTCTCCTGCGGTGGATGCGGCATTGGTTCGTTTGAGAAAGTATATGTTTGACAATGTCTACTTTAACCCTAAGGTAAAGGGAGAGGAGACAAAGGCGCAGGATATGATCAAGCGGCTTTATGAGCATTACTATCATCATCCGGAGGACTTGCCGGCGGATTTTCAGCCGCAGATGTCCTTTGACGGATTGGAACGCACGGTGTGCGACTATATTGCCGGTATGACGGATAAATACGCTGTGGATAAATTTACCCAGCTGTTTATTCCTGACGGCTGGCACATTCGTGGCTAATGTCCGGTTTAATACACAGAATCTATGCTATTTTTATAAATGCAGGAAAGGAGGTAACGAAATATGGCATTTCCCCCTTCGTTTATTGATGAATTGGTGGCCCGGAATCCCATTGAGGATGTGGTGGGCAGATATGTAAGTCTAAAGCGTTCCGGTAGCAATCTGTTTGGGTTGTGTCCTTTTCACGGTGAGAAAACCGCATCCTTTTCCGTTGCACCGGATAAAGGTATCTATTATTGTTTTGGCTGCCATAAAGGTGGCGGTGCGGTAAATTTCATAATGGAGGTCGAAGGACTCAGCTACCCAGATGCTGTCCGCAATTTGGCGCAGCGCTGCGGTATGGAGGTTCCGGAGGATGAGCAATACCAAAGTCGTTACCGCCAGCAGGAGCGCCTTTGGGCGTTGATGAAAGAGGCAGGCAGATTCTTTAATAGCTGCCTTTATATGCCTGAGGGTAAGCAGTGTTTGGAATATGTCCAAAGCCGAGGCCTTACCAAATCCATCGTTACTCGTTTCGGCATTGGTTATGCACCCGATTCTTGGAATGCCCTTGTGGATGCTATGCGAAAAAAGGGCTATACGGATCAGGAACTTCGGGATGCAGATCTGGTAGGGGAAAAGAACGGACGGATCTATGACCGTTTCCGCAATCGACTGATGTTTCCCATTATTGATGTCCGTGGGAATGTCATTGGATTTGGCGGCAGAGTGTTGGATGATTCCAAGCCGAAGTATCTTAACTCCAATGAAACGCTGATTTTTAATAAGCGCAAAAACCTTTTTGGTATGAATTTTGCCAAGAAGACCAAAGAGCCTTATATGATCCTGGTGGAGGGTAATGTGGACGTGGTGACACTGCATCAGTTCGGCTTTGATAATGCAGTGGCTTCTTTGGGAACATCGCTTACAGAGGAACAGGTGACGCTTCTTGCCCGGTACACGGAGCAGGTGGTGCTTACCTATGACGGGGATGCTGCCGGTCAGCAGGCGGCACAGCGTGCCATTCCTATGCTTGAAAAGGCTGGCATTCGTGTGAAGGTGTTGCAAATGCAGGATGCCAAAGACCCGGATGAGTTCCTGCATAAATTTGGTGCAGATCGTTTCCGTATGCTGTTGGAGGATTCCGCCAACCGTGTGGAGTATCAGCTTTCTGCCATTGCCAGAAAGTACAATGTGGCAGAGGACGACCAGCGAATCCGCTTTGTACACGAGGCGGCGGAACTGATCTCCTCGCTGGGCAGCGCAGTGCAGCGTGAGATCTATGGCCGCCGGGTTGCAGAGGCTGGTAAGATCACCTACGAAGCTATGGAAACGGAAATTAAAAAAGCCTATAAAAAGAGAATGGCGCAACAGAAAAAGCGTCAGGAAAAGATGGATCTTGCCCCGGCACGAGCACTGCAGCCTAAAAACCGCAGCATCCATTATAACAATATGAAATCCGCTATGGCAGAAGAAGGGTTGCTGGCACTGATTCTTCGTGACCCTTCGTTGCTGGATATGGCGGGAGGTCTTAATGCGGGGCACTTCTCTGTGCCGCTGTTGGGACAGGTGTATGATATACTCCGCAGTCGCTATCAGAAAGGCTTGGAGGTCAGTCTCGGGGTGCTTTCAGAGCTGACACCGGAGGAGGTATCCCATATTGCCGGAATCACACAGCGTCAGCAAGGTCCTGCCAATGAGCGGGAATTCCGGGACTGTGTGGAGACCATTCGTGAGGAATCTCAGAAAAAGGGAATTACCAGCGACGCAGATCTAATGGCATTCCGCAATAAACTGAAGGAAAGTAAGGGAACGAAAAAATGACCGGAGCACTTCTTGAAAAAGAGAACAAGTCTCCAATGGCAGAGGATGATGTAAGTCGTTACTTAAGCGAAATACATAGATATCCATTGTTGACTCCTCAGCAGGAACGGGAAGTAGCGATGTCCTGCGCTGCCGGCGATGAGGAGGCCATCCGCACTATGGTCAATTCCAATTTGCGGTTGGTGGTATCTGTTGCTCGTGAATATGTGGGTCGTGGTGTACCGTTGCTGGATCTTATACAAGAGGGAAGTATTGGCCTCTTGGCAGCGGCCCGTAATTTTGACTATACAATGGATTGCCGTTTCTCTACCTATGCCACCAAGTGGATCCGTCAAGGCGTGAACCGCTGTGTACTGGGTCACGCCGGTGTGATCCGTGTACCGCTTTATACGATGGAAAAAATGAGGAAGCTCCTTGCGGTAAAGGCGGCATTGGAACAGGAAAATGGCGAAGAACCGACAACGGAGGAGATGTCTGAGCGTAGCGGCATCCCCTGCGACAAGGTGGAGGAATATATGGCACTGCTGCCCCAAGTGCAGTCTTTGGATGCACCGGCAGGGGAGGATTCCACATTGCAGCAGCTCTTGGAAAATTTACAAGCCCCTCAACCCTATGAGGAGCTGGTGCGACGAGAGCTGAAGCATATGATGGAGCTGCTTTTGAGTATGCTCACGGAGCGCCAGCAGCAAGTGTTGCGGCTGTACTACGGAATGGATGATGGTGTCTGTTTGTCGCTGGAAGAGATCGGCAAAAATTTTGGCATATCAAAGCAACGAGCGACACAAATCAAGCAGCAGGCACTGGAAAAACTGCAAAAGCTGGGTGCACCGTTTGGATTGGAGGATTTTCTGTAATGACAGAAGAAATCATATTTGAGGATGCTCTCTGGGAGCAGACTCTGCGTTCGCTGGCTGCGGATTCTGTTTTTTCTGCGTCTCAGCTGCTGACCGTTATGGAGGGTGCATCGGAATCAGATATTGACGAGGCACTGGCGATCCTGGGAGATAGGAATATCACATTGGATATGCAGGATTTTCCGGTAGTTCCTGTCAGTGATACGCTGGCACTGCGACTGCGCCAGGAGCAGCAGCTGACACAGAGCGATGCACTGCTGACCGGCTTGGAGGAAAATGACCCTCTGCGGCTCTATTTGGAGGAACTGGCAGGACTTCCTGCTGCCGGTGATCCACAGCTTCTGGCGGTGAATTTGCAGGAGGGAGATCCTTCTGCGGCAGAACGGTTGACCGATCTGATGCTGGGACAGGCAGTGACGCTGGCGAAAGAATATGTGGGCAAAGGCGTTTTGCTGATGGATCTGATCCAGGAAGCAAGCTTAGGCTTGTGGGAAGCAATTGGATGCTACCGTGGCGGCGATGTTGAAGAACACTGCAAGCGGTGGATGCACCGGTATCTTGTGGGTACAGTGGTGCGACAGGCACTGGACTGTGGTATGGGTCAGCGTCTGCGCCAGGCGATGGAGGACTACCGGACGGTGGATGAGCGGCTTTTGACAGAACTGGGTAGAAATCCCACAGAGGAGGAATTGGCAGAAGCGTTGCACTTAACTGTGCAGGAGACGCGAGCTGTTGCCGGAATGGTCTCCGGTGCAAGAGCGCTGCAGCATGCCCGGGCACCCGAGCCGGAAGAGCTTCCCCAGGAAGAGGATCAAGCGGTAGAGGATACGGCGTATTTTCAGATGCGCAGCCGTATTCAGGAGTTGCTGTCGGGTCTATCTCCCGAGGATGCTAAATTGTTGACACTGCGCTACGGATTGGAGGGCGGGTTGCCCCTTGAGCCTGCGCAGGTTGGTTTGAAGCTGGGACTGACAGCACAGGAAGTAATGCAACGAGAAGCAGCAGCACTTGCGAAACTAAGACAATAATGAACGAGGTGTAAATTATGGCAAAAACGTTTTCTATTGCAATTGACGGACCTGCCGGTGCAGGTAAGAGTACCATCGCCAAGGCACTGGCAAAGGAGCTTGGCTACCACTATGTGGACACCGGTGCGATCTATCGTACGGTTGCGTATTTTCTGGATCTTTTGGGTGTGAGTCCTAAGGATGTTGATGGTGTGGAGCGGTATATTGACGAACTGACCATTGATATTACCTATGATGAGACCGGAAAGCAGCATATGATTATGAACGGTATGGATGTTTCCGATGAGATCCGTACTCAGGATATTTCTCAGAAGGCATCTCTTGTTTCTGCTCATAAGGTGGTTCGGGATATGCTGTTGGATATGCAGCGTGATGTGGCAAGAAAGCACAATGTAATTATGGACGGAAGAGATATCGGTACAGTTGTGCTTCCCAATGCAACAGTGAAGATATTCTTGACTGCCACTGCCGAGGTGCGCGCCAAGCGCCGTACCGATGAACTGCTGGCTAAAGGACAGAAGGCGGATTTCGCCCAGACACTGAAGGATATTCAGCAGCGTGACTATCAGGATACCCACCGACCCATTGCACCGCTGAAGCAAGCGGAGGATGCAGTGCTGGTGGATACTTCTGAACTGGATATCCAGGGCGTGCTGGATGTCATGAAGAAGATCATCGGGGAGAAGATCGGCGTATGAGCGTGACCGTTGCCAAAAGTGCCGGCTTCTGCTTTGGAGTCAACCGAGCGGTGGAGCTGGTGGAACAGGCTGCTGACGGGGGAGAACGGGTAGTGACTCTGGGACCCATTATCCACAATCGCCACGCTGTGGCGCATTTTGAGGAAAAGGGTGTTGGTGTGATCGAAAGCCCAGCCCAGGCGCAGCCGGGGGAGACGGTGATCATCCGTTCTCACGGTGTGACGCGTGCGGTGTATGAAGCTTTGGAGGCAAAGGATGTGAAGATCATCGATGCCACTTGTCCCTTTGTCAAGCGCATTCACGGCATCGTCAGCAAAGCGGAAGAGGAAGGAAGACTTCCTGTGATCATCGGTACCCGTACCCACCCGGAGGTGGAGGGTATTGCCGGTTGGTGTGGTAATTGTCGTGTATTTGAAAGCAAGGAAGAGCTGGAAAATTGGGTGATAAATGAAGCGCCTCCGGCAGATTTGCCAATTTGTATGGTTTGCCAGACAACTTCCACGGAATCTTTGTGGAATTTGTGCGTAAATTTTGCAAAAAAACAGTTTACTAACGTAAAAATTTTTGATACAATATGTAAAGCTACTGAATCCCGACAGAGTGAAGCGGCAGATTTAAGTACGGTTTGCCAGGCCATGGTCGTTGTAGGTGACACACACAGTTCCAACACAGGCCGCCTTGCTATGATTTGTCGGGAGCACTGCGATAAGGTTGTTCTGGTGGATAATGCATCGGAACTGAATCCTGAATTTTTTCGTGGTGTAAGTGATGTTGGAATCACTGCCGGCGCATCGACACCGGCGTGGATTATAAAGGAGGTCAACAAGACTATGAGCGAAATTATCAAGACTGATGCTGTGCAGGAGGAGAGCTTCGAGGCACTTCTGGAGCAGTCCATCAAGACTTTAAATACAGGAGATAAGGTTATTGGAACCGTCACCGGCATCGGTGCAACCGAAGTCCAGATCGATCTGGGCACCAAGCACGCCGGCTACATTCCCTACGACGAAGTCAGCACCGATCCTTCTGTGAAGCCTGAGGACATCCTGAAGGTTGGCGACGAAATCGAAGTATTCGTTGTTCGCGTTAACGATCAGGAGGGCACCTGCCAGCTGTCCAAGAAGAAGCTGGCCGGCATGAAGATCTGGGACGACATGGCTACTTACGCCGAAGAGAAGACCACCATCGAAGGTGTGGTTACCGAGGAGAACAAGGGCGGCCTGGTTGCTAACCACAAGGGCATCCGTGTGTTCATTCCCGCTTCCCAGTCCGGTATCGCCAAGGGCG
>JAZRRS010000106.1:0-7707 GCA_045651005.1 Faecousia sp. | reverse complement strand
CGGAGATGTTCAAAGTGCCGCCCTCAACAGCCACAGCACCGCCAAAGGTATTGCCGCTGAATGCAACGGTTGTACAGCCGTCGAAGGTGGTGTTGGTGATGTTGGTTGTGCCAGCGCTTACATAAATAGCTCCGCCAACGATACCCTTGTTGTTGTTAAAGGTACAGCCGTCAATGGTGGTGCTGCCTGCACGGATACACAGAGCACCGCCAACACGACCATAGCCGCCGTTGAAGGTACAGTTGGTGTAGCTAGCCACAGTGCCAGTTTGATGGGCGATCATACCGCCGTAGTAGACCAGGCCATCGTTTGTGGTAGCGTTGGTGGTGGTGCTGGCTGTAAATGTACAGTTGTTTGCCACCAAAGTACCGTTGATCATGATCATAGCACCAATGCCGTAAGACAGATTGCCGTTTGCGCTATATTTGGATGTGCTTGCAACGGTGTTGGAAGAGATATTGGTGTTGGTCATGGTCACAGTACAACCAGGGCTGATAGCCATCAACTTGCCGTTATATTCGAATTTGTATTCACCGATATCGTTGATGGTCATATCTTCCAGGGTCAGGTTGCCGCTATTTATCAGGAACATGCCGCCATTGACAGCGTCGAAGGGCTTATCCAGGATGATAGTGCCGTTTTTGATGGTCAGCTGGCTGTTGTCATAGATGCCGAACACACGGGCTGTGCTGGTACCGGTGATGGTCAGGGTGTGACCGCCCAGATCGATCTCTGCCTTGACGGTCTTACCAGTGGTGGTGCCGAAGTAGTAGAGATCGCCGGGGGTTGTGGTAAAGTCTGCAGTCAGGACGAACTTTGCTACCTCGTCCTTTCCTGCGTACTCTGTAATCAACTTGTTGCTGTTTCTCATAAACCAGGTGTGCCAAGTGTCTGCGTCACCGATCTGAATTGCGTCGGTTGCCGCAGGCTCGGATGCTTCAGGCTCAGAGGCTTCGGATTCTGTTGTAGTGGGCTCACTTGCAACAGGTTCTGTGGTTTCGGGTTCTGCTTCTGTTGCGGAAACGGCAGGGATCATAGAAATGATCATTACCACAGCCACAAACAGACTCAGCAAACGCTTTGTAAGTTTCATACTTTTCTTCCTCCTAGAACAAAAAGATGGTGTTTTCCGACACTTTGTCGGATGTTGCCTTCCCGAAGGGCATTTTTTGAATACAGTCCCGGATACCGCTCTGTTCAATTCCATTTGGCGATCCGCAACGCCCTTGTATTTGAGATTGCCACACCAGTGACGCGGTCACTGGTTCGCAATGACACTAACTTTAATGCCATCAACAGAATGACTGGTGGGTATTCCAGAGAAGCATTCGGGGCTGTATTCTCTCATGGGGTAGATAGCAGAGGTCGGTTTTTTCAGGTGCTTCCCTTGCGGCGAAAAGGGTAAACCACCCAATTTTACCGATACTCACGCTATTTTAGCCATAATATACTATCACATAAACATTGACATTGCAAGCGTTAATTTTAATAAATTTTAGTGAAATTTTCAGATTTTCTTGTATTTTTCCATAAAAACCGGTGTTAAAATTACAATTTGTTACGCTAGCATCCCGATTTTCGTTGGTCAGAACATAAGCAAGAATTTATCCGCAGGTGCAAAAACACCTGCGGATAACAATCAAGAGTGTAATGCTTTTGCAAAAGCTTTTCCGGTGATCTCTTTTTGCTCCAGCAGCAGCTCTGCAAGGGATTCGATCTTATCCTTGTAGCCTGCCAGCAGCTCCGCAGAACAACGATCCGCATGCTTCAAAATAGCAGCTCCGGTGGTGCCGTAGGTGGTCATTGCAAATTTTTCCACCATATCCTCCGCAATGCGTTTTGCCCGGTCATAATCACTGTAACAGCCGGTGCTGTGGGTGCCGACCACCAGTCGTTCCGCATTCTTACCGGAGAGCAGCGATATCAAAATCCCCAGCAGCTGCTCTTCGTTCAGATTTCCGCCCTCCATTTTTATCGTCACCCGTCCGTAAGTACCTGCGTTACCCCGGATGCTCAGCTTTTCCGGAGGATTCTTCGGATCCGTTGCCACCATAGCAATGGCGTGACCCAGCTCGTGGATCGCTGTTCTTCTCAGGTGGCTTTCCTTAATGGCGGCCGGATCGTGCAGTTCCATTCCATCGGGGGCTGTTTCGATCAGTGTCTTGACGGTTGGAATGTCCTTTGCCTGTATTGTGCGGTAACTCTTGGTGAAGTCTCGGCAGGCACGCTGGATGATGGTTTGGTGGATCACATGATCCACAAAGCGGCCGTTGCCAAAATGCTTGGCGTCCTGGAAGTACGCCATCACCTGCTCTACCTTCTTCAATACGGAATCGGTGATAATAAAGCCCATCTTCCGGACTTTTTTAGCAAACATCTCCGTCAGTTCCTGGGAGGAATAGTCCTCAAAGTGGAAGGTATAGCCAATACGGGAACGGATGCCGGGATTCATCGCCAGGAAGTCCTGCATCTGTTCCACATAGCCGGCAAAAATAAACACTGTGTCGGACTTATGCTCCTCCATTGCCGTAAGGAGCGTCTCGATACACTCATGACCGCCCCGTCCGTTGTCCGCAAGGGAATACGCCTCATCAATAAACAGCACGCCACCCACCGCCTTACGGATCACATCGGCTGTTTTTGCACCGGTGTTGCCATAGGCACTCACCAGATCCTTCCGTTCCGCCACCACAAGACGGTTGGTTTTCAGCATACCAATGGCGTACAAGTCATCGGCGATCAGCTTTGCCACCGTGGTCTTGCCGGTACCGGGATTGCCGGTGAAGATCATATGCATAGAGAAGTCTGAAATGCCGGTAAATCCCTTCTCCTTCAGATGCTTCAGATACACCGCCTGCCGCTTAAATGCCTCCAGCTTGTTTTTCATCACATCCAGACCCACCAAGTCGTGGATGCTGACTTCTTTTTTGGGAGGCATAATTTTCAGGAAATGCCGGGGCAGAAACTCTCTGGGAAGCTCCGCTTCCTGCTTATCCTCGGCGGCGGCAAAGTAATCCTCGCTCCACGCCTCCTTCAGATCCTGCAGCATATTACGAATCTCACGGGCGTTGCCGAAAAATTCCTTGGTCATCAGCGCACCAATACAGTCATCCAGCTCGTCACGGGCATCGGGATGAAGGGTGAAGCCTGCCTTGTCTGCCATTTGCAAAAAGATCTCTGCCAGTTCTGCCTGGGTGTAGTCATCAAACTGGATCTGTCTGCCAATGCGGCTGGACAAGCCGGGATTGGTCTGCAAAAGCTCACGCATTTCGTCGGTATAGCCTGCGAAGATCACCACCAGCTTGTCGGCGTTGTTCTCCATTTCCTGCAACAGGATGTTCAACAGGTCTTTGCCTCGATCCATAGTGGCTATGCCATAAGCTTCGTCAATAAACAGAACACCGTGATACGCCCGGCGGATCACATCCATCGCCTTGGTGCCGGTGCCGGCTACCCATTCGGAGACCATATCCGCAGGCTTTGCCACCACCAGCTTGTTCTTCTTGATCAGATTCATACTGTACAGCAGATCCGCAGCCATCCTTGCTACGGTGGTCTTGCCGGTACCGGGGTTGCCGGTAAAGATCATATGGTTATAGGTATCCTTTTCCGCAAGGCCTGCTGCCTGCATCCGGTACATATTGCGAAACTCTTCTTTCACGCCCTGCAGACCCACCAGCTCACCCATAGCACCCAGCACTTCTTCCGGACTTTGGAGCTTGGGTGTGTCATCGGGAACACAATCCGCTGTAAGTACCATCTCTGTGCGCTTACTGGAAAGATACCGCACATAGATCCGGCGGACAAGATCCTTTACAAACTGCATTCCGTAAAGATCAGAAAGGCGGTAGGCACTGGGAAAATAGCTGCGCAATGTCGCTTCAAATTCCTCTGTGACCGCAAAGGCGGAATTGCGGAACAATTTCAGGCACTCCTCCAAAAACACCTCCACAGGCACTTCGGAAAGGTGGATATGGGTAGCGCAAACCCGACGGGAGAGGTCGTTATTCTGCCGCAGGGAGCTGCGGTACACCGAAGGCGAACAGCATACCACCACCACGCATCTGGGATTGATTTCCGCAAATTCACAAACCATCCTCCACAACCGGTTGTAGTTCTCGATCTCCTGCCGGCTCTTGTCCCGGAGGCTGGCACCACCGTCCAGATTCATCCGGGGCGCATCGTGACAGTCGGTGATCACCGCAAGACGGGTACCATCCACAAAAAGTTTGCGACTGCCTGCTGCCATAGCCTCCGCCTCCTTAACGGAGACGAGCTCCTCTTCCTGGATCCCCAAGGTCTCCGCCAGTACCTTAATGGCTTTTTGGGCAGTATCCTGCTCCCGGCAGATCAGCATCAGATTGTTATATACACCGGCAGTCTCTTTGCTTTGGATACTGCGCTTCTGCAAATGGAAGGTAAGAAACGCTTCCAGTCGGTGCATATCCTTCTCCTCTAACCGGAAAGGCGCAAAGTCCGCCTTTGCGATTTCGATCAGCTCCTCCATAGTAAGGAAGGCATTGCGCTCTGCCATACTCTCCGGCTCTTCCGCCGGAGGGGTGTAGGTGGTGCCCTGTCTTTCTTCAAAGAGCTCACGCATAAGCTCCTGCAGTGTTGTTTCGTGATTTTTCATAACACACCTCTTTAGTAGTAAGCGTTCATTGCCTCGGTAATATCCGTAAGCGCAGCAAACCGATAAACGCAATTTTGTGTGAAGTTATCATCCTTCTGTATAAACTCATCGGTCTTTATCACATACCGCACATCATCGCCGGTATGCAGCAAGCAGAAGTGTATATCCGTTATTGTCTCGCAGACTTCCTCCATCTTCTCTCCTCGCTGATGGGCTACGCCCAAAGGCACCAGCGTGCCCTCTATGGTTTCGCCGCTTTCCATTTGATAGGCATCCACAAGGGTATTGTACAGCGCAAACATTGCCCGTTCTGCTTTGTAAGGGATCTCTTCCAACACATCCCCACGGTACATCTTGCTGTAGGCATAAAATGCCATAGCAAAATATTTCCGGTCCACAGGCGCAGTCACCACCGCAATTTCCTCGGGTGACAGAAGGCTCAGTCTTTCCGGGATCTGAAACGGAGTGATGGCTACATAGTCGGGTGAAAAATAATTGCTCTCCTCTCCCGCAAAGCCGGTTACGCTGGCGTTGCTGTTCACAAGCCGCACACGGTGCTCGGTAACCATCAGATACAGCGTGCCAATTCGCACGGTATGCTCCAAATCGAAGTTTTCCTCTCTGCGAGACCTTGCCAAAGGCACCAGCTTACAGGGTCGACCATCCGCCACGTTGGCGCGGTATCCACGCTCTTTTTTGCTGAGCACCACAAAATATTCACGGTCCTTTTCCAGACATTCCAGCACTGCTTTTGTCCGTGCCGTCCGTGCTTTTTCATCGGTCACGCCATAATGATCATAGACCGCACCCAGCAGTTTGTTTATTTTTTCTTGCATAGTGCCTCCGTTTCTACCCCTGTAAACAGGTCTTCCCAGTCTTTCTTTTTCATAGAAGCAGCATTGGACACCAGCTGCACATCCATATCCCAGCCCCGTTGCTCAAGGGCAGCACTTACCGCATCGGGTTTGGCTGCGATCAGTGCCATCCGGGCTTGTGGACCGCCAAATTGTCTTGCCACGGTGTGGAGCTTATAGATCTCCCCTTCCTTGATGTCTCCGTTTTTGCAGGAGATAAAAAGTGGGGTAACACCGTGCATCAGCACCACATCGATCTCGTTGCGTGTTTCGGGAATCGCCATATAGGTGCCTTTGTTTTTGATCTCTCCGTCCCAGTCTATGTTCACACTGGTAAGGCAATCATTAAAATACAGCTTCCCATCCACCTTCAGTGCCCGGGCTTCCAGCAGCACCTTCAGCTCCAAAATATTGCCCGCCTTTTCCATACAATAGCGGTACACCGGGTCTGTATAGCTGTATTTCAGCGCATAATAATTGCTGCGATCAACAACGATCCCCTTTTTGTCCATCTTTTTCAGAAGATCGGAGACTGCCGCTTCCTTTTCCGCAAAATCTTTCAATCCGGAGATCTTGTCAAAAGGAATGTAGAAATCTTCCCTCGCTTGATTGTAGCTTTGAAACTCAATCAGCCAGCTAAGTACCTTGTTCCATTGGAGATCCGGGTCGGTTGCAAGCTCCCACACCGGTTGCAGCTGGAAAGCGGTAAACTTTTCGGGAGGCTGATAGGAACTGGGATACACCGAGCCGCCGTGGAGACGGATCACCTCTTCCACCGAAAGCAGCACCCGATTCCCGGGGATCTCCCGGTAATCATGTATGCAATCCAGCAGTTTTTCTAATTTTTCGTCAAATTTCAGCACACTTACCGTGCTTCGTTTTCCCGGAGAAAGCGCCGCCAACGCTGCGCCCATAGCCATCACTACCGGGGCTTCGCCACCGGACAGGTCCACAACATAAGTCTCCTCCGGAGCAAAAAACGAGCGGAACAGGTCGCACAGCTCCCCGAAATCCTTGCCCGTCACATCCAACGGCTCTACCTCCGTGTGGGGCAAACGCTTCGACAGCACCTCCCGGTAACCGGTAAGTGTATCTTCCACGATCCGTTTTTCTCCCGCCATCACCAGCTTTTGCGGTTTCAGCCGCAGGCAAATGGATATGTTTTCAATATGGGAGGCAGTATAGCATTGCAAAAGCACCATAAAAATCACCGTTTTTCTCTTTTTTTCTATTATATCTATTTTTGGGATACAAATCAAGAAAAAGCCTTGTATATCCTCAAACAGCAAAAGTATGCACCTTCGGTGATGATATACCAAGCCTGCGGTTTGGATAAAAAAAGAAGTAACTTTTAACAAACAAAAGTTACTTCTTTTATGGGAAAGAGCGACTAAAAGTAGTGTAAATGGGGGTAAGAAATACTAAAAGTAGTATAACAATTATAATCCGCCATAAATAAAGTGCCACCAATATGGATATATAACTTCGGATGCACTTCCCGATGTAGACCAAATTGTTTTCCAAGATATTTCTTGCCATACGCCATTGTTGTTTTCGAATGTTAATACATTGGCGTCTGTCATACCTTTGCTGACATAGTAGACCTCGGCTATATTTTCGTCGCAGCTTAATACTTTGAAATATTCCATTTCTCCAAGCATTGTATTTTGTGTATACGCTTGTTTAAAATCATCATAATATTTTTGCGTAAGTATCTCACATTTGATTAGAGCCGATGCCCAAAGTATGGCTGGAATTAAAATACCAACAATAACAATTATACGTATCACTTTCTTTTTCATTTTGCATTCTCCTTTGCGGTGTTGATGGAGGCAATCAGAATGCGACGGATCGTACCACATTGATTGTAAAGATCAACGGCAGAATCTCTGTTCAAAATATCGGATTTTACAAGCAACTCCAACCAATACTCTGTTTCGTAACATTCCTTCAAGGCAATCTGCAATTTAGCAATAAAATCGGGCTTTCCATGAGCATAGTTTGCCTCGTGGATGTTGGCGCCGATGGAAGTTGCAGAACGCTCCAGCTGATTAACAAGGGAATAATGTCCTTTGATGTTTTCGCAGAGTTTGATTATCTTAATGGCAAAATCCATAGATAAGTCGACAAGCTTATTTTCTTTCATAATCCTCACCTCTACAAATATTATAGCATATTTAATGAAATATTGCTACGCAATATGAAATAATCCTTTGGATT
>JAZRRS010000105.1:0-14433 GCA_045651005.1 Faecousia sp. | reverse complement strand
TCTTCTCTCATTTGTTCTACAGTCCTTCCATCCCAAGCCATACCAATTCTCCCTTTCTCTGTGGTATGACTTGATTGTATCAAAAACTGTAAACCATGTCCTTGCACAATGTGTAAACTATGTTACTACACTATACAGCTTCGATCCGCCCTTTTGTATTATTGACCGCCGGCGTTTCTCATTTCTGCCAGAGTCTTGGAGAACACATCTGCCAGCTCTTCACCGGTGCCACGGGCAAAGTGGGTCACATCGTACTCATAGAAGCTTTCCTCGCAGCCCTGAATATGGGGGAAGTAGCCTTGGTAGTGCTCAGAGCAGGTGACAATAAAGTCCATGGCAAAGGGAGAGTTCTCCTTGATGTAAGTACCATGCATACCGAACATCTCGTAGGGAGCAAATACCATGGAAACATCGTTGCCCAGGGTCATTGCCACCAAGGACATTTTCTGCGTTTCGGGGTAGTTGGCACGGGCAACAAGACCATTTGCTGCCAGCCAGCCCTCAAAGCCGTATTCCTCCACCTTGGCGGTGACGTCGGGATGGCTGTAGCCGCCCTTATCAGAGGCCAGCTGCACCAGCTCCTTGGCCTGTATCAAACGTTGAATATCCTCTGTGCCTTCCTTCATGGAATCACCCACGTACTCCCAACGCTTGAACTGCAGATCGCTGCCTTCCATGGGGGTCAGTTCAATGGACTGGGCATACTCAGCCAGTTTCTGACCGTAAGCCTTGTGGTTCTGGGGCCAAATTGCATTGGCCTCGGGAATCCTACTGGTGGGGATCTGGTCACCGGAAGCACCCTGGAAGAATGCGCAGTGCACACCGGTCTGCTCCATAGCTTCCCGGAAAGCACCGGGATAGCAAGCAGACAGATCCTTCATATTGGTGGAGTTGACTGTGGTAGCGTGGGAGGGGAAGGAGGCAATGACGATGTCCTTCCGGTCCTCAGCTTCACGGGTGAACTTGATGATCTGCAGCTCCTCATCAGCCTCATACAGATGGCTTTCGATGGTGGTGGGATCGCCATTGTAGGTGCCATGGCCGTTGCCGTAGGTAGTGCCGTCCTTCATTTTGTAGTGACGGACGAAGGTCATACCCTCAGTCTGAGTGCTGCCGTAGGAAATGGTGGCAGGGGAGAGATCAGCAATGGCTTTTTCCGCAGCGGCAACACACTTCTTGGAGAACAGCTCCCGGTACTCAGTTGCGCCGTCCCAGCCGGTGGACAGAATGTTGACACCGGAGTGGGTGTGGGTGCAGTTGAACAGGATGTTGTCAACGGAGACTCCGGTCTTAGAACTGATGGCAGCCTTCACGGGAGAGATAATGGAGTCGTAGATCACCATAAAGTCGCAGGTGAAGACCAGGTAAGTTTCGTCGTTTTTGGAGAAAGCGATGCAGGTGGTGGAGACTTCATCCAGGAAGCCTTCAGACAGACGGGCAGCGGCATCGCCACCGGCGATCTGCACGCTATTTGTAGCCGGCAAAATACCTTGACGGTTGAAGCCTACTTGCAGGCCCTTTTTGCCGCCGCTACTGCTACCGCAGGCACAGAGACCGAGAACCAAAACTGCTGTTAAAAGTAAACAAATTAGTTTTTTCATAGTTATTACCTCCTTGGTAAATTTTATTGTAACGGATATTTGCAAAAAAATCAAGTACAACAGAAATTATAGGTATATAGAGAAATGGTTATAGAAACATTCTCCAATTTTTAATCTGAAGGGTGGGGTCATAACCCCACCGACCCACTATCGTGTACGCATAGCCCGGCGGCGCTTGCCGCCTTGCCCCTACGAAGGAAAATTTTTTGTAGGGGCGGAGCTTCGATCCGCCCTAAAGAAAAAGCGTGTCACCCTGAGCGTAGCGAAGGATCTCCTTCATAACGAGGGAGATTCTTCGTCGCATACGCTCCTCAGAATGACACGCTTAATTTAATGGCATTGGTCACAGCCTCGCCCCTACAAAAAACTACCTCGTCACCGAGCATTCTCATTGATTGGGTAATTTAAAAAATACAATCTTCTGTTTCTGTGCGATTGCAATGCAATCTTCTGCTGGCCCGTCATCCTGAGCGAACCCTGAGCGAAGTCGAAGGGGGAGTCGAAGGATCTCCTCCGTATTTGCAGGAGATTCTTCGTCGCACAGCTCCTCAGAATGACAGGGGCTTTCATTCGGCACAGCAATATTGCCTGCGGCAATTAGGGCGAGTCACAGCCTCGCCCCTACGAAGGAAATTTTTTGTAGGGGCGGAGCTTCGATCCGCCCTAAAGAAAAGGGAAAAAGCGTGTCATCCTGAGCGTAGCGAAGGATCTCCTTCATAACGAGGGAGATTCTTCGTCGCATACGCTCCTCAGAATGACACGCTTAATTTCATGACATTGGAAAAATTTCCGGGGAGAGAAAGGTTACTTATTCAGATAAGCGTCGATGGCAGCAGCGCCCTTCTTGCCTGCGCCCATAGCCAGAATCACGGTGGCAGCACCGGTAACGGCATCGCCGCCGGCAAACACGCCGTCACGGGTGGTCATCTCATCTTCGTTGACGATGAGGCAGCCCTTGCGGTTGGTTTCCAGACCGGGGGTGGTGGTGCGGATCAGGGGGTTGGGGTTGGTGCCCAAAGACATAACCACAGTATCCACATCCAGAATGAACTCGGAATCGGGGATCTCGATGGGACGACGGCGACCGGAAGCGTCCGGCTCACCCAGCTCCATACGGATGCACTTCATACCGCAGACACGGCCGTTCTCGTCGCCGATGATCTCCACGGGGTTGCACAGAGTCTTGAACTCGATGCCTTCTTCCTTGGCGTGATGCTTTTCCTCAGCACGGGCAGGCATTTCAGCCTCACCACGGCGGTAGACAACATACACATTCTCAGCACCCAGACGCATAGCGCAGCGAGCAGCGTCCATACCCACATTCCCGCCGCCAACCACAGCAACTGCCTTGGACTTAATCACGGGGGTGTCGTACTCTTCCAGGTAAGCCTTCATCAGGTTGGTACGGGTCAGATACTCGTTAGCGGACATAACGCCCACCAAGGATTCGCCGGGGATGTTCATAAACATAGGCAGACCTGCGCCGGAGCCCACAAAGATGGCCTTGAAGCCCATCTCGAACAGCTCGTCGATGGTAAGCACTCGGCCGGCGCGCGTATTGGTGATGACGGTAACGCCCTGAGCTTCCAGCTTCTTGACCTCGTTGGCAACGATGGCCTTGGGCAGACGGAATTCGGGGATGCCGTACACCAGCACGCCGCCGGCGGTGTGCAGAGCTTCAAAGATGGTCACATCGTAACCCTTTTTGGCAAGGTCGCTGGCAGCAGTCAGACCGGCAGGGCCGGAGCCGACCACGGCTACCTTCTTGCCGTTGGATTCGGTCTTTTCGGGCATAGCGTTTACATTCTCACGGTACCAGTCAGCAACGAAACGCTCCAGTCTGCCGATGGCAACAGGCTCACCCTTAATGCCACGGACACACTTGCACTCACACTGGCTCTCCTGGGGGCAGACACGGCCGGACAGAGCAGGCAGAGCGTTGGTGGAGGTGATGATCTCATAAGCGGTCTTGAAGTCGCCCTCCTGCACCTTCTTGATGAACTCAGGAATGCGCACGTTGACAGGGCAGCCTTCCACACACTTGGGGTTCTTACAGCCAAGGCAGCGGTTTGCTTCTTCAATGGCCATTTCAGCGGTGTAGCCCAGGGCTACTTCCTTAAAGTTACGGGCACGGATCTGGGGATCCTGCTCGGGCATAGGGGTCTTAACCAAAGTCATATTTGCCATTACAGTTTCCTCCTTACTTGATCAGCTGCTTGCCCATAGCTTCCATACGGCAGGCGTGGTGTTCCTTCACATCAGCCTCACGGCCACGGTAGGTAGCGTTACGGCTCATCAGCTCGTTGAAATCCACCTTGTGACCGTCGAACTCAGGGCCGTCAACACAGGCAAACTTCACTTCGCCGCCTACGGTAACACGGCAGCCGCCGCACATACCGGTGCCGTCCACCATAATGGGGTTCAGAGAAACGGAGGTATGTACACCGAAAGGCTCGGTGGTCTTGCAGACAAACTTCATCATAGGAATGGGGCCGATGGCCAGCACTTCGTCGTAGTGGTTGCCCTTTTCCAGCAGCTCCTGCAGCTTGGCGGTAACGAAGCCCTGCTCACCGTAAGAGCCGTCGTCGGTCATCAGATACATATTGTCAGCGGCAGCACGGAACTCGTCCTCCAGAATGACAATGTCCTTGTTACGGAAGCCAACAATGACGTCAACTTCAGCACCGGCTTCCTTGAAAGCAATGGCAGAGGGCAGTGCGATGGCGCAGCCGACACCGCCGCCAACCACGCAGACACGCTTCTTGCCTTCCACGGGGGTGGGCTTGCCCAGAGGGCCAACAAAGTCACGGATGTAGTCGCCTTCGTTGAGGCTGCCCAGAGCGATGGTGGCAAAGCCAACCTTCTGGAAGATGATGGTGACAGTGCCTGCCTCCCGGTCATAGCCGGCGATGGTCAGAGGCACACGTTCAGCCTGCTCGTCAATGCGGAAAATGATGAACTGACCGGCCTTGGCCTTCTTGGCGATGAAGGGTGCTTCGATCTCCATCAAGGTAACAGCCTCGTTCAGCTCCTTTTTGCGAACGATTTTAAACATTTTCTTTTCCTTCCTTCTTTAAGACAACGCAAGTCTGCGTTTGCCTAGAAATTCATAACGGACTTATTATAGACCCGTTGACAGTATTTGTCAAATTTCAATTTTTTGCGCTGTTGCGCCAGTTGACAGTTAATAGTTGACAATTGACAGTGGTGGTATTTTTCTTAGAAAATGATTTAAATAGTGGACAAAGGCCGCACCTTAACTATCAACTGTCCACTTTCAACTGTCACCTCTGATTTATTTCTCAGCCAGCAGGTCGCGGATCTCGGTGAGCAGTTTCTCCTCAGCGGTGGGCTCGGGAGGTGCAGGCTCTTCTGCAGGTGCTTCTTCCTTCTTCTTGCCGATCTCGGAGAGCTTGTTCAAGCCCTTCACAATGAGGAAAACCACCACAGCCAGAATCAGGAAATTGATGATGGCAGAGATGAAGTTGCCGTAGGTCAGATAGTTATGCACTTCCTGCACCACCTCAGCACCTTCGGCGTTGATGATGGTTTCATAGGTGGGTTCTACCCAGGGCATCCGGGGCAGCTGGATCTTGGCTTCGCTGAAATCTGTACCACCCATAAAGATGTTGACCACAGGCATAATGATGTCGTCGGTCAAGCTTTTGGTGATGGTGGAGAATGCACCGCCGATGATAGTACCAACAGCCAGTGCCATAGCGTTGCCTTTGATGGCAAATTCTTTGAATTCGTTCCAGAATTGACAGGTTTTCTTCATTTTTAGGACTCCTTTATGTAAATTTTATAATTTGCGTGCACGCTGTATTTTCTCCGTAGGGGCGAGGCTGTGACTTGCCCTCATTGCCGCAGGCAATGATGCTGAATGGAGAGGGCGGATCGCAGCTCCGCCCCTACAACCAACAAGTAAGAGCTTCGTAGGGGCAAGGCTGTGACTTGCCCTCATTGCCGCAGGCAATGATGCTGGATGGAGAGGGCGGATCGCAGCTCTGCCCCTACAACCAACAAGTAAGAGCTCCGTAGGGGCGAGGCTATGGCATCCGACCCGAATGGCGTGGTTTACATAACACCAAAATATTACTTTTTCTCGATGACTTCCAAGCCACCCAGGTACTTACGCAGGCACTCCGGCACCACGATAGAGCCGTCAGCACGCTGATTCTGCTCCACCAGTGCGGGGAAAATACGGGAGGTAGCCAGACCGGAGCCGTTGAGGGTGTGCAGGAATTCCGGCTTGCCGGTTGCTTCCCGACGCAAACGGCTGTTGCCACGGCGAGCCTGGTAATCACGGGCGTTGGAAACGGAGGAGACCTCCTTGTAGCCGTCCATGGAGGGGATCAGAATTTCAATGTCGTAGGTTCTTGCCATAGAAGCGGAGCAGTCACCGGCAGCCAGCTTCACGGTACGGAAGTGGAAGCCCAGACCCTCCACCAGCTTTTCAGCCTTGGTTACCAATTCGTCGAAAGCGGCATCGGAATCCTCGGGTTTTGTGAACTGGAACATTTCCACCTTGTTGAACTGGTGGCCACGGACCATACCACGCTCGTCGGCACGGTGAGAGCCGGCCTCACGACGGAAGCAGGGGGTGTAAGCGAAGAACTTTTTGGGCAGATCGGCTTCAGAAAGGATCTCGTCACGGTAAACAGAGGCCAGAGCAGCTTCTGCGGTGGGAAGCATATAGTGGATGCGGTCGTCGGTGGGGTTGGCGATCTTGTACACCTCGTCGGCAAACTTGGGGAACTGACCGGCAGTCTCACCGCACTGGTACTCCAGCATATGGGGAGGCAGGATGAAGTCGTAGCCGTCTGCGGTGTGCACATCAATGAAATAGTTCAGCAGTGCCCACTCCAAACGGGCGCCCATACCGGTGTACATCCAGTTGCCGGCACCTGCCAGCTTAACGCCACGCTCATAGTCGATGAGACCAAGATCGGTACACAGATCCACATGATGCTTAGGTTCAAAATCAAATGCAGGCTTTTCGCCAATGTAACGCAGAGGCTCATTGTTTTCTTTGCCGCCGGGGAGCAGGTCAGCATCCGGCAGGTTGGGCAGGCTCAGCATTGCGGTGCGGAACTCCACAGACAGCTGCTTCAGAGATTCGGCTTCGCCCTCGATCTCGGCGTCCAGTGCAATGGATGCTGCCTTGTTGGCTTCGATCTGTGCGTCCAGCTCGCTGGTGTCCTTGCCCTGCTTTTCTGCGCCCTTCTTCTGACCGAACAGCTTGCCGTTTTCCTTAGCCAGCTTGTTCTTCTGTGCGGTCTTGCCCTCTGTGGAGGTTTTCAGTCCACGGATCTGGGCATCCAGCTCCACAATGCGGTCAACGATGGCATCGCAGTCCACTTCCTTGGCCTTGAGGCCTGCCTTGACGGCATCGGGATTTTCCTTGATCAATTTGATGTCTAACATATTTCTTACCTCTCCTTTGATGGTATCAGTTTGCTTTTTGTGCCGGTTGTCTTACATTTTCATGAGTGCGTCCAGCAAAACCTGCAGGTCTTCCTGTCCGTAAAATTCCAATTCAAAGCGACCTTTTTTCTTGCCGCTGACGATCTTGACCCCTCGACCCAGCTTTTTGGACAGGGTCTTTTCGCATTCTGCCACATAATCCACGGCAAAAAATGTCTCCTGTTTGGGTGACGGCTCTTTCGCCATATTTTTGCACAGCTGTTCCGCCTGCCGCACGGACAGACAGAGATTCACGATCTTTTGTGCCGCCTGGATCTGCAAGCGATCTGTCTTCAGGCTCAGCACCGCACGGGCGTGACCGGCAGACAGCGTGCCCTTTCGCACCATTTCCAGCACTTGGGGATTGAGATTCAGAAGCCGCAGAGCGTTTGCCACCGCAGGACGGGATTTGCCCACACGGTTTGCGGTCTCATCCTGGGTCATACCGTATTCGGTCATCAGTGCTTGATAACCCAGCGCCTCTTCAACGGGATTCAGATCCTGCCGCTGCAGGTTTTCGATCAGAGCCAGCTCCATGGTCTTTTTGTCATCGGCTTCGATGACCACCACCGGAACCTCCTTCAGGCCTGCCAATCTTGCCGCACGCCACCGACGCTCACCGGCAACGATCTGATAGTAGCCGTCGGTGACCTGCCGAACAGTCAAGGGTTGTACGATGCCGTGGGTGGCAATGGAATCTGCCAAGGCTTGTAATTCGTCCTCGTCAAAGTCCTGACGGGGCTGATCCGGATTTGGCTCAACTTTTTGTATGGGAAGGAGCTTGTAGGGGCTGTCCGGGGATGTGGTTTCTTCAAAATCACCCAGCAGCGCACCCATTCCACGCCCTAAGCCTTTTTGGGTAGCCATAGTTTCCTCCTCGTTTTTTATAGTATTGTTTGTCCTTTTTGTAGGGGCAGGACTGTGGCCTGCCCTAAGGGCGGATCAAAGCTCCGCCCCGCAATTGGGCAACGCAAGGTTATTACAATCTTCTGATGATCTCCTCTGCAATGGCCTGATATGCCTTTCCGCCCTTGCTGGAACGGTCATATGCCGTAATGGGCAGTCCGTGGCTGGGCGCTTCCGCAAGCCGTACGTTCCGGGGTACAACGGTGGCAAATGCCTTGCCGGGGAAATGTCTGCGCACTTCCTGCGCCACTTGGGTGGAGAAGTTGGTGCGACCGTCGAACATCGTCAGCACCACACCGAAGATGTCCAAAGACGGATTGATCCGCTTTTTGATCAGCCGCAATGTGTTCATCAGATCCGCAAGACCCTCCAGCGCAAAATACTCGCATTGCACCGGCACAAGAATGCCATCAGCGGCAGCCAAGGCATTCACCGTCAGCAGCTCCAGTGACGGGGGACAGTCGATAAAGATCATATCGTATTGATCTTTCACTGCGTCCAATGCGTTTCTCAGCCGATAGTTGGGTTGATCCAGGCTGAGCAGCTCCACCGCAGCACCGGCTAGATCCGGGGAGGAGGGCAGCACGTAGCCGTATTTGGTTTCTACAGCCACTTCGCTCACGGGCATTTCGTCAATGATCACATCATAAACAGAATGCTTTGTCTTCCGCTTGTCCACACCCATACCGGAGGTGGCGTTGGCTTGGGGGTCAAAGTCGCAAAGCAGGACTTTCTTGCCTGCCTCTGTCAAGGCGGCGGTCAAATTCACGGCAGTGGTGGTTTTGCCCACGCCGCCTTTTTGATTCACCACAGCAATTATTTTTCCCATAAATTCGTTCCTTATCTTTGTAGGTATGTTTCACGTGAAACACCTTTGGTGAAGCATGTTTCACGTGAAACATTGGTCACTTTCCGGCAGAGGGGTCTATAAAGGTGTAGTTCTGCCCGATGTTGGGTTTTGTGGGGGTGTCAGTCAGATTGTAGAGGAGCAAGCCTGCCAGCAGACACACCAAAGTGGTCAGCACGCCAATGGTGATCAGCAGCCAGCGGATCATCCGCTTCAGCAGTGCTTCCTGTTCTTCGGGTCGTTTTTGCTTCCGGGAGGCTTTTTGCTCTTCGGGGATGGCAGGTCGCTTGGGGAGCACCACCACCGTATCCGGATTCACGGGGTAGCGATTCATGGTTTGGTGGCAATCGGAACAAAAGACCTGCTGTCCTTCGGTTTCTCTGCCGCATTTTAAACAAGCCATCGCTACACCCCCTCATTATAATCCATTCCATTATACACCCAGTAAGGCATTTCGTAAAGAGGGAAAATAAAAAAATGGGCACAGAAACCCCTGGTACGCAACAATTTTTCGCACCGCAGAAAACCAGACAGGAAGTTATGTAAACCGATCGGAAGAACAAAACGGAGCTGCTGTTGCAGCTCCGTTTTTTATGTTGTATTACAGGAACTTTTTGACTTCCTCAGAAGCACCGGCAGGATCGTCAGACACAGTGACGGTGATGTTCATATTGTTGGCTTCAGCGAACTGAGCGCACCACAGAATGAAAGCCTCGCCGGCAGCACGGTCGTTACCGATGGTCTTGTACAGGTTATCGATGTAAACGTTGGTAATATCAAAGTTACCGGCATGGAGACCGCTAAGGAAACCCTTCAGCATATCCAGGTTGTTAATGCCGTACTCTTTGGAATCAACAAGCCGGACACGGTAGTTGACGTCGTAGGTCAGCTTCTTGCCATACTCGATGCAGACTACATCGCCCTGTGCGCTCTCAACGGCTGCGTTGATGGAATCGATCAGCTTCTTTGTCTTGCCGGAACCCTTCAGGCCCATAATAATATTGATCATAGGAAAACTCCTCCTTTGCTATACAGCTGGTTGCTGTATAGTAATTCTAACAGTTAAACGAAGATTTTGCAACACCTATTTGTAAAAAATATCAACAAATTTTGTTCAACACATTCTGTGTAGGGGCGAGGCGGCAAGCGCCGCCGGGCAATGCGTGCACAGTGCATTTGTTTTCGTTGCGTCTGTTGCTCGGTAACGAGACGTTTTCCGATTTTCTTCGTAGGGGCGAGGGCGGCGAGTCGCCGCAGACAATGCGTGCACAGTGCGGTTGTGTTTGTTACTCGTAATTGCTCGGTGACGAAGTAGTTTTTGTAGGGGCGAGGCTGTGACTCGCCCTAATTGCCGAAGGCAATATTGCTGTGACCTGCCCTAATTGCCGCAGGCAATAATTGCTGCGAACTTTCCTAAAAAGAGAAAGGGCGGATCGCAGCTCCGCCCCTACAAAGGTACAATATAATTCGTAGGGGCGAGGCTGTGACTCGCGCTAATTGCCGAAGGCAATATTGCTGTGACCTGCCCTAATTGCCGCAGGCAATATTGTTATACCTTGCCCCTGCGCAAAGATCACACTTCGTAACCGGGTTTGCCCAGCAGCTGGAACATATTGCGCTTGTAGTGTTCCACACCGGGCTGGTTGAAGGGGTTGACACCCAGCATATAGGCAGACACACCGCAAGCAAGCTCGAAGAAGTAGAACATTTCACCCAGCTTAGCGGCATTCAGCTCGCCCATATCCATAGTGATTACCGGGACACCGCCATCTACGTGGGCAGCCAAAGTTCCCAAATAAGCCTTTTCGTCCACGAAATCCAGGGTTTTGCCTTCCAAATAGTTCAGACCGTCCAGATTCTTCACATCGCCGCCGATGACATACTGCTTTTCGGGGGCGGAGAAACGCACCATGGTCTCGAAGATATTCCGTTCGCCCTGTTGGATCATCTGACCCAGGGAGTGCAGATCGGGGGTGAATTCGGCGGTAGCCGGGAAAATACCCTTGCCATCCTTGCCCTCGGACTCACCGTAGAGCTGCTGCCACCAGCCGCCCATCATTTTGAAACCGGGCTCAAAGGATTCCATAATTTCGATGCACTTGCCGCTGCGGTACAGAAGATTTCGGATGGCAGCGTAGAGCCAAACGGGGTTTTCAAAGCTGCGGATGTCGTAATCCTTCTTTGCCTGAGCCGCACCACGCATCACTTCCATAGGATCAATACCGGCAACCGCCATAGGCAGCAGACCGACGGCAGTCAGTACGCTGTAGCGACCGCCCACATTGGGGGGGATCACAAAGGTTTCCCAGCCTTCCTCGGTGGCCATCTGACGGAGCGCACCTTTTACAGGGTCGGTAATGGCGTAGGTGCGCTGCTTTGCGCCCTCGGTGCCGTATTTGCGCTCCAGCAGCCAGCGCAGGGCACGGGTAGCGATGGCAGGCTCGGTGGTAGTACCGGACTTGGAAATAATAGCGATGGAGAAATCCTTGCCTTCCAGCAGGCGGCAAAGCTCGTTCCAGTGACGGGTGGACAGGGTGTTGCCGGCGTAGTAGATCTGGGGATTTCCTTTGCCTTTGCCCATATTGTGGTTGGGGCCCTGCAGCAGCTCAATGGCGGCACGGGGGCCCAGATAGCTGCCGCCGATGCCGATGACAACAAATACATCGGAGGTCTCACGGATACGCTTTGCAGCAGCACGGATACGACGGATCTCGTCGTTTTCTACCTCTGTGGGAAGCTCCAGCCAACCCAGGAAGTCGTTGCCTTCGCCGCTGCCCTGGGTCAGGGTCATATGGGCGTCAAAAACCTCTTTTTCGGAAGCCAGCAGATCCGGAAGAGACAGCTTGCCCCAAACATTGGAAATATCAACAGTGATCATAAGAATAAACCTACCTTTCAAAGATACATTACCATATATGTTACCGCAAAAACAAGAGAAACGCAAGAGGGGATATATAGAAAGTCTGATAAAACACAAATAAAAAAGCACACAGTCGAAGCTGTGTGCTTTTTGGTGAACTACGGCACGTGGAATACGAATACTATGCCCTAATCCGCCGTCAATTTCATGCAGGGTAATGGTTCGGTCATCACCGGAGTAGTTGAAAGTAAGGATAACCTTATCATCGTAGACGAACACTGAGTTTAAGAAGGTCTTGATCAGCCGCTTCTGGCAGTCAATGTCTGTGTAATCCATTTCGGCAAATTGATGCAGAAAGAATACGATATGTTCTTTCTTCAGCCCCAGGTCTTCTTTCAGTTTAGCTGCGGCTAGTGCCAGTCGGAGGTCCTTCTTTTGTTCTTCCAGCTCATTCATACGCTCCTTGGTGCTTTCGTTGAAGATACCTGCCTCAATAGCCTTCAGTAGGTTGGCGATAGACCGTTCGGTTTCATCCAAAGCTTTCTGCAGGGACTTGGTATAGGTGGTATCCGTATTCTGTGCAAGGAAATACTGATAAGTATTCTCTGCGATGAATTCCAGTAATTCTTCGTTTTTGACCAGTTTAAGCAAATGCTTCAGTACAAGCGGTTCAATCCAGTCCTGCCGGACAGCTCTTTTGGTGCAGAGCTTTTTCTTTTTGGCGCTGCAGATATAGTAATGATGCTTCACCTTCTGTTTGCTGGTTCCGCAAACGCCGGTCATCATCGCGCCACACTTGCCACAGAACAGCTTGCCAAACAAAATGTAGTTAACCTTTGCTTTTTTGTGCCCGGCGGCCTTTTGATTGTACTCCAACAGTTCCTGCACCTTATTGAAGACATCTACATCCACAATAGGGGGCACTGAATTTTCAATGGTTACCTCACCATTATACTCGTAGGTGCCGATATATTTCTTGTTCTTCAGAACTGTCCGCAAACTGTTGTGCGTAAAGGCATGGCCTCTTGAGGTCCGCAAGCCTCTTTCGTTCAGGATCTTGACAATTTCTGTGATTGTTTTTCCCTCAGAATAAAACTGAAATATATCCCTTACCACAGGTGCGTATTTTGGATCAATCTCATATTTCTTGTCCGCAGTGATGGTATAGCCTAAGGGACAAGTTCCACCGGTGTATCGTCCCTTTTGGGCACTGGTTTTCATACCTCTGCGAACATTTTGGGAAAGCTGCTCGGAATAGTAGGCTGCCATGCCTTCAATGACGGCTTCTAGAATGATGCCCTCCGGGGTGTCCGGAATGGATTCCGCCACATAATAGATTTTGACACCGTTTTTCTTCAGGTGGTATTTATTGAGGGCGATCTCCTCTTTGTTTCGTCCAATTCGGTCCGTCTTCCAGACAATCAGTGCATCAAACGCATGCTTAGCTGCATCAGACAGCATAAGCTGAAACTGTTCTCTGTTGTCGTTTCGCCCGGTCTGTGCTCGGTCCGCATAAACCTTTACGATGGTCAATCCGTGGGCAGCCGCAAAGCGTTCCGCTTCCGCTACCTGACCCTCAATGGACTGCTCACCCTGTTTATGGCTAGAAAAACGGGCATAAACAACAGCGTTCACACTTTTTCCTCCTTTAACAGTTCAAGCTTCAATGCAAATCTTGCCATATTCTGATCCCGGAGATCTGCTCTGTCATAAGCACGGGCGACCTCGTAGGCTTCGGCAGATACTTCGGGAGGGTTGTATTCTTCTTCATCAAGCCATACTGCCAACGGAACATTCAGTGTCTCCGACAGCTGCAAGGCCAGATCTAGAGGAGCAACCTTCATCTCCCGGGTAATAATCGTTCGCACCTGCCTATCCGTCAATCCGGTTACCCTTACAGTATCAGGAATATTCAAACCGCGCTCGTCGGTTACGTCCATGAAGATCTTATAAAATGGCTTTTTCTTTTTCTTTCGCACCCAAAACGTCTTGGAGATTGCCTCTGCCTCGGTGTCGCCCAGCAGATAATCCACCGGCTTATCCAATGCTTTGGCATACTTTCGTACCAGCTCAATTCTGGGGGATCGCTGGTTTAGTTCATAACAGCTGATCATTTGCTTGGTTGTTCCCAGCTTTTTCGCAAGATCGCTTTGCGACCAATCCTCTTGTTCACGTATTTCGCGCAAACGCTCACCAAAAGTAGTGTAATGTACTTCTTCGACCGGCAAATTCTCTAAAGACTTATTTCTCTTCTCCATACTCATTTTTCAGCTCCTTTTGTATGTGGTACTCATATCATAGCACATTAAAACAGTTTATGCAATAGTTTTTGTTGACTTTGTAGAAAATAGTTACCTTGTCATTAAAATGATTGACAGCTAAAACGCAGAAATATATAATAAAGACGTAAGCAAGCATAATAGGTAATTTTAGAAACAATAGGAACAAACAAAACCAGTGTGGAGGTGAGGTTCATTGGAAGCACTGTCCGGGTAATACCCACTTTGATTCCCAGTATGGAGAAGCAGCTATTATGCGCCACATTCTTGGAGGCAGTCATCCGTTTCTACGAGAACCCGGAGAATATGCGTTCCTTTGAACGGTGGTGTAACGAGAAAGGAGGAAGTGCAAATGGACCAGAGAGAAGCTGATATGCTGCGTGAGAAGTACCCCAATCATATCCCGCTGGAAGTGGCATCCAAGTACCTGGGCGTGTCACCCCGGCAGCTGTCCAAGCTCATAGCTGATGGCAG
>JAZRRS010000104.1:0-27100 GCA_045651005.1 Faecousia sp. | reverse complement strand
GAGACGAACAGCAGTGTCCCTTCGTATTCATCCACAGCAGCCTCGATCCACTCCCGGGACGCAATGTCCAGATGGTTGGTAGGCTCGTCGAGAATCAGCAGATTGATCTTCTCGTCCATGAGCATACACAGCCGCAGGCGGCTCTGCTCTCCGCCGGAAAGACTGCCGACGGTCTTGAACACATCCTCCCCCTGAAACATAAACGAACCGAGGCGGTCACGGGCCGTCTGAGGTGTGCAGTTCTTTTCATAGAGCATGGTGTCATACAAACTGCGCTCCGGGTGGTCAAAGTGAATGATCTGGGGCAGATACCCCCACTTCACCGTCGGACCGAACTGGATCTTTCCTTGACAGTCCTCTTCCCCAAGAAGACATTTAATAAAGGTGGATTTTCCCGTTCCGTTATCCCCCAGCAATGCGATTCGCTCGCCACCCTCTACCTTTAGCTCCACTCCGGAAAATAGTGTTCGATCTCCAAAGGATTTTTCCACATTTCTCATAGAAAAAACCATATCACCGGAAAAATCTTTTTCTCCGAAGGTCGCCTTCATTGTCTTTTCTGTTTTGGGCCGTTCCGTCTTTTTAATGCGCTCCATACGGTGCTGAATGGACATTGCCCTGCGGTAAAGGGTACGGTTGTTGATACCCCAACCCTTCATTCTCTCCACTGTATAGCCAAGCTGCTTCAGCTTGGCTTGTTCCTGCTCATACTGCTTCATCTGCAGATTGAAACGTGCCTGTTTTTCTTCAATGTAGAAAGAATAATTACCGGAGTAAAACTCTGCGTGACCATCTGTGATCTCAATGACCCTCTGAGCCACCCGATCTAAAAAGAAACGGTCGTGGGAAATGGTTAATACTGTACCCTTGAAACTGTTGATATATCCTTCCAACCATTCTACATTCCGAAGATCCAAGTGGTTTGTGGGCTCATCCAACAGCAGAATGTCGGTTTTTTCTAAAAGCAGTCGAGCAAGGTTTACCCGCGTCTTTTCTCCGCCAGAAAGGCTGTCAAACGCCTGAGATCTCTGTTCCGCAGTAATGCCCAAGCCGTTACAGACTTTGTCAACCTCCACATCCATTTCATAGCCACCACCGGACTGGAATCGGTTGCTCAAGTCATCATACCGACGAAGCAACTCCATATCCGCTCCGCCGGCCATATCCTTTTCCAACCGTTCCATCTTCGTTTTCAGCGCATAGAGCTCCGCATAAGCACTGCGCAGCACATCCTCGACGGTGAAACCTTCCGGAAAACGGGGAATCTGAGAGATCAGACCCAGCTTCTTATTGGGATTTACAAACACCTCACCGCTATCATAATCCATCTGCCCTGTGAGAATATTGAAAAGCGTGGTCTTTCCGCAGCCGTTACGGCCAAGAATAGCAACACACTCCCCTTCTTGTATCTCAAAAGAAAGATCCTCCAGCAGGTTTTCTCCGATCACAAAGAACTTTGTTAAATTTTTAACGGAAATATCGACCATTTGGATTCTCCCCTACAGTGTATCTACCAATCGGTAAAACTCCTCTTTTGACACAAGAAGATTCAGTGCCTGCAACAAGGCATTGGCACTCATATGGGCAGGCAGATCAAGCCGCTTCAGTAACGCAAGCCGTCTTGCCTTACTGTCAGTGCCACCGGAAAGCCCAGCATAAAACATATCCAGCTTTGTAACCGGATCAGAGACAGCCGTTACTGATCCATCCACAAAGGTTGCTCCAGCTCTGCGAAGGCACTCAAGAATAACCTCCGGTGTCATCCCCTCTACCCCAAGCTTTCCTTCCTTCCCCGGTGCGGATTTTCGTTTTTCTTTACCCGGGATGTCCGGAATATAGGCGTGCTTTAAATGCGCTGCCGGAATAGCAGACTTAAGAAAATTACGAATCACAAAGCCAGCCCCATCAGAATCGGTAAAAACAATCAAGCCCCGTTTGCTTGCCACATTTCTCAAGAGCGCCAGTTGCGCCTTATCTTTCATAATTCCAAAGCCATCTGTTTGCAGAATCGGTGCATCCACCACCTGTGAAAGGGTGTTCTTATCGTAGCGCCCCTCCACCACAACAGCTTCTTGGATCTTAACCATTTCGTGCCTCCTGCGCCAGCTGCAAGATCAGCAACTCCATAAGCCTGTTAGGGTCATCATAGGAGGTTTTCAGTTTCCTGTCAGTCTCCAATATTACTTCCGCTGTCT
Organism: Faecousia sp.; assembly: GCA_045651005.1. Classification (GTDB taxonomy): domain Bacteria; phylum Bacillota; class Clostridia; order Oscillospirales; family Oscillospiraceae; genus Faecousia. The sequence continues at coordinate 24,905 of JAZRRS010000104.1, read as the reverse complement.
TGGCACAAAACGATGCTGAGAACCTCTTGGCCGTCCCCATAGTCGCTCTTGCAGCATAGTCACTGATCCGACAAAGGCTCATAAGATCAGAAGCATTTCTACCGTTGTCCAGAAGCGTACGCGCAGTACTTACTCTGCGGAAGTGTGCACCTACCGCACCCAAAATCGCAATAGGCTCCTGCTGCATTTTCAGAAGCTGCTGCAGCTTCACAAGCGCAGCACCATACTTACCCTCTCCCAGAAGGTCTGTCATCTGAAACACCACCGCATCCAATACCGGCTCAGTCACAGCATCAATGTCACTTTTTGTAATATGTTCTGCACCGGAAAAGGCACTGATTTTTGCGATCTCACCGGAAAGTGCAGTCATCGTACCGCCGGTGATCTCAATCAGATATGATGCAAGGCTGGGCTCTATCTCTTTCCCATTGGACGCAAAATGCCGCTGCACCCACGCAATCAGTTCCCGCTGATTCCGTTTGGCAAATTCCACAACACAACCCTTGGCACAGATCACATCCCAAAGCTTCTTATACCGCTTATCCGGCTTCCAGCCTTCTGTTTCAAAGGTGAAGACAACACAGCAATAGTCCGGAATATCAGAAAGCACCTCTGTAAGCTTGTTTCGGTCATCCTCAGAAAGACGGAAAATATCCACATCGTCCACCCACACAAAGGTATGCTCTGCCATCATTGGAAGGCTTTCAACAGAATCCGCAAGACTACGCAAGTCAAAATTTTCTTTTGTCAGCTTGTTATAGTTAAACGACTCTGTCAGCTCGTCCACCAAAAGCTTCTTCAGTTTGTCCAAATAGTGATGCAGCAAAAAGGTCTCTTCTCCATAGAAGAAATACAATCTGTGGGGCTCTTTGTTTTTAAGCGCTTCCTTCAGCACCGCCAACCCGTCTATCTTCTGCTCGACCTTTGCCATAGAATCACCTCCTGAAAATTACCGTTCCCTCTTGATCTGTCCGCAACACACGACAGCCGTATATCTCCATACGGGTCAGCAAGCCCGGATCCGGGTGCCCGTAGGGATTGTCTTTTCCCAAAGAAATCATAACCGCCTTTGGTTTTGTTTTACTCAGCAGCGGCACAGTGGTAGAATTTGGAGCACCGTGGTGTCCTGCCACCAGCAGTTCCAACTCCGGCAGGTCTATCTGTTCCAAAAGCTGCTTTTCTCCAGTAGCACCTCTGTCTCCTGTTATGAGTATATCACAATTTCCCGCTTGAAACAAGATGCACATACTGCTTTCGTTCTCATCCGTCTCATTTTCTCCTGGGACCATTGTCAGTGTTCCCCAGGATCCTTCCAGTTTCTGCATATTCCGGATATGGACAACACGGTCTGAATACAGATTTTCCAATTGTTTCTTCAGAGAACCATCATCTGGAATATCCGGAAGGTATAGCGTCTTTATATCCATACGGTGATACAGATACGTTAAACCTCCGGCGTGATCCACATCATAATGGGTAACAAAGACACCATCCAGAGAAAACACTCCGCAAGAATGCAGATAACCAGCAACGGCATCCGATGCAGATTTCGCCGAGTCGCCACCGCAGTCCACAAGGTAGTGCTTTCCCTTGCTTTCCAGCAGGATTGCCTGCCCTTGTCCTACATCAATGGCAGTAACACGAACATTATCCAATCGGGGTGTGATCCAGGACATTGCAACAGCAAGAATAAGTCCCGCCAAAACACATCCGCTTGCTAAAAACGGCCGTTTCTTTTTGCTAAAAAGAAGCACAACAAACAGCAGATAACTAAACACCAGCCACATAACAATGTATACACTTTCCGTATACACCGCCGCCTGAGGAATATCAGAGAACAGCTTCGCCACTGCAACCACGTAACGCATCGGCCAGGCCACCAACCAACCGATTCCTTTTCCCACAGGCAGCCACACTGCACCCAAGAGCGCAGCTGCTATAATTCCACAAAAAACCATCGGGACGACCCACAGGGTAGCCAAATTGGTGAGTATACTCACTATGCTGACATTTTTGAAATAAATAGCACACAAAGGTGTTGTAGCTGCCATTGCACTCAGCGTCACCGCTACACCGGCAGAAAACCACTTACAAAGAGGTTTCGCGATTCCTTTTCGCTTTCTCATATTCAGCAGGCGCAGCAACCAACTGTTAAGCCTTCCGGCAAACAAGAAAATTCCCACAAGGCAGCCAACAGACAACTGAAAGCCTACTGCGGTCACCGTCATTGGGTTACGAAAGAGTATGACAAGTACCGCCGCAGAAAGTGCTGACGGAGGATCATATTCCCGTTTTAACAGCATTGCAAGAAGCATCACTGATTGCATAACACAGGCACGTAGGATCGACGGTGTCAAACCGGCAACGCAGGCAAACAAAAACAAAACCGGCATTCCAAAAACCGCTGTTAAAACACGGTGCTTTCCGCAGATAACGTACATCATCGCAAAAAGAATGGACATATGAAGACCGGACACTGCAATAATGTGACGGATGCCACTAATCTGGAAGGCAGTTTCCTCTTCATAGGAAAGAAGAGAACTGTCGCCCAGCAGAAGCGCACGGGCAAAGCCCAACACATCCGCAGGAAAAACCGCATCCATCCAATTCAGTATTGTTCTGCGAATCCCCTTTGCCATATACCTCAGCGGTATTTTCTCCACAGATGATACCGCCACTGTTCCCTGTGCAATCGCAAGAAACACAATACCGTTCGCTCTGTGATAATTGGCGGCATTCTCCCCATTCCCTGTAGTAAGCCGCAAATAAAAAGTACCTTTGAGCGCATCCCCTGTTTTCACTTCATAAGGACCGTCTGCATAAACACGAACAGGATAGGTATGATTTCCCAGCCGGAGTCTTGCCTCTGTTATCGTACTATAGCCGGATTGTGCAGAATAGTCAGCAGCTTCTAATGTTAATTCCGATGTACTCCCATCATAGGGTGTCGCATATCGCCAATACAGCATATGAAAACCAAAGCACCAGAGGAATGCTAAGGCTGCGCCAAAGCAGGCAACTGCGATCTTTTTTGCAACCCTTGTTTTTACAAAGCACAGCCCCACACCTACGCATAATACAGCAGCCATCGCAAGAAGAAACCAATAATTCCACATAAAATAGCCAACGGGTATGCAAGCTGCAAAAAATCCCACAGCAAACCACACAAGCTTTCGCAAAACTCTACCTCTCTCTTTTAAAAGGGCGCTGCCAGAAAGCAGCGCCCTTGTCAATTACAGCTTGGAAGCAACAAAATTATCTACCTGAGCCAGAGCATCGTCCAGCTTCAAAACATCCTTGCCGCCGCCCATTGCGGAGTCCGGCTTGCCGCCACCGCTGCCACCGCAGGCAGTACAAACAGCCTTCACCAGCTCACCGGCCTTTACACCCTTTGCAATGGCATCCTTGCCACATACCGCTAAAATGGTAATCTTATCGCCATTGACCGAGGTCAAAACAGCTACCACATTGGCAGACTTATCACGCAGGGTATCGCCCATCTGCCGCAACTTTCCGGCATCCGCATCGGGCACATTGGCAGTGATGACCTTCAGTCCACCCACCTCGTGAGCACCAAACAGGAAGCGGTCAGCTTCACCGGCAGCCTCGCGAGCCTGGAAGGACTCAATGGCACGCTTCAGTGCCTTGATCTCTTCAATTTGGCTTTCCAGCTTCTGAGCCAGTTCGCCGGGCTTTGTTTTCAGAATTGCACAAGCATTGTACACTCTCTGACGTGCAAGCTCCATTTCCTCCAGGCACACCTTACCGGTAACAGCCTCAATACGACGAATACCGGAAGCGACACTGCCCTCACTCTCAATACGGAAGGGCCCCACCTTGGCGGTATTATCCAGATGTGTACCGCCGCAAAGCTCGATGGAATATCCGCTCATATTGACCACACGAACGGTATCACCGTACTTCTCACTGAACAGAGCCATAGCACCCATCGCCTTTGCTTCATCAATGGGCATCTCCCGGACATCAATACCATAGCCTTCCAAAACAGCAGACTGCACCATAGCATCGATCTTAGTCAGTTCTTCGGGAGTAACAGCTGAATAGTGGGAGAAGTCAAAGCGCAGGTGGTCGGGTTCAACCAGAGAACCAGCCTGGTGCACGTGGTCGCCCAGCACGCTCTTCAGCGCCTTCTGCAGCAGATGGGTTGCAGAGTGCGCACGCATAATTGCCTTGCGGCGCTCCACATCAATGGCAGCACAGACAATGTCATCCACCTTCAGAGTACCGCTGCGCATCACGCCACTATGAAGATAACGACCGCCCTTATCCTTCTGAACATCGGTAATCTCAAAACGACCGTCGCCCATCATCAGAACACCGTGATCGGCAGCCTGGCCGCCCATTTCTGCATAGAAGGGAGTCTTGTTCAAGACGATTACGCCCTTCTCACCGCCGGTAATTGAGCCGGTAACTTCTTCGCCCACGCAGACAGCAACAACCTTTGCCTCGCAATTGTACTCTTCGTAGCCTACAAATTCAGTTGCAGTAACATCAGAGCCGAAATCGATACCTGCCCAGCCCAGATCACCCAAAGCCTTCCGAGCTTCACGAGCACGGACTCTCTGCTCCTGACGGCACTCGGTGAATTTATCCATATCCACCGTCATACCCTCTTCCTCCAGCATTTCTGCTGTCAGGTCGATGGGGAAACCATAAGTATCCGCCAGCAGGAATGCATCCTCACCGGAGAACATTTTCTCACCCTTAGCCTTATGGTCTGCAAGTTTCTCACCGAAGATACGCATACCGGTATCTATGGTGCGAGCAAAATTCTCTTCCTCGTTCTTCACCACACGGATGATATACTCTGCGCGCTCGCGCAGGTAGCTGTAGTGGCTCTCATTTTCCTTAATAACAGTCTCAACCACTTCGTACAGGAAGGGCTTGTTCACACCCAGCAGCTTGCCGTGACGAGCTGCCCGGCGGAGCAGGCGGCGAAGCACATATCCCCGACCCTCATTGGTGGGATTCACACCGTCAGCGATCATAAAAGTAGATGCACGGATATGGTCAGTGATCACACGCAGACTCACATCGGTTTTTACACTTTGGCCATAAGAAGCACCGGTGATGGCGGTGACATGGTTTGTGATGTTCATAACCGTGTCCACATCAAAGAGGCTGTTCACATCCTGGCAGACAACCGCCAGACGCTCCAGACCCATACCGGTATCAATATTCTTCTGCACCAGTTCGGTGTAGTTACCCTGTCCGTCATTGTCGAACTGGGAGAACACATTGTTCCAGACCTCCATAAAGCGGTCACACTCGCAGCCTACCTTGCAGTCAGGGCTACCGCAGCCGTACTTCTCACCACGGTCATAGTACACCTCGGAGCAAGGGCCGCAAGGACCGGAGCCGTGCTCCCAGAAGTTATCCTCCTTACCAAAGCGGAAGATCCGCTCAGCAGGAATGCCGATCTCCTTGTTCCAGATCTCAAAAGCCTCGTCATCATTCTCATAAATAGAGGGATACAGACGATCCGCCTCAAGACCTACCACCTTAGTCAAAAACTCCCAGCACCAGGCAATGGCTTCGTGCTTGAAGTAGTCACCGAAGGAGAAGTTGCCCAGCATTTCAAAATAAGTGCCATGGCGGGCAGTCTTACCGATGTTTTCAATGTCACCGGTGCGGATACACTTCTGGCAGGTGCAAACTCTGCGCCGGGGAGGCTCTACCTCGCCCTTGAAGTAGGGCTTCATGGGAGCCATACCGGAATTGATCAGCAGCAGAGATGCATCATTCTGAGGGATCAAAGAAAAACTGGGCAGGCGCAGATGATCCTTGCTTTCAAAGAAAGACAGAAACATCTCACGCAGTTCGTTTACGCCGTATGCTTTTGTAGCCATTGGAAATTACCTCCATAAAAAAATATACTCATCCCCCACATAGGGACGAGCTCTGTCGCGGTACCACCCTAATTCGTCTTAAAAAGACATCTTAGACGCTCTGTAACGGGAGCACCCGTCCCGGTCATCCCGGGCAGCTTGGAAGTGGCTTGCAGTCTCAAGACAGAGGGCTTTCACCGCCTCCCTCTCGCTTCTTATGTCTTTTCTCTGTTTGGCTTCCGCATTGCTTTTGCATTTCTAAGTTATTTTATCACAAAGTTCAAAATTGTCAATATTTTTACACAAAAAAGGAACTAATACTTTCCGCATCCTTTCTTAAAAACACAGCAATCATCAGTTTTCCTTTTTGCGTAATTTTTCAGAATTATTCTCAAGCATATACTGATTCTAAACTTCCGTTATATGGTGCAAACACCCTCTTTGTTCCCCCTTTCAATTTTGCAACAGAAGACACAAAATTCAGCAAAAAAGATATTGCGTTTTTCCGCAATATCAGTAAAATATAATTACATCCCTTAAGTAGATTCTAAAAAGGAGTGTTTGTTATGAAGAAAATTGTTTCTCTGTTTTTAGTTGCTGTGCTGGTCATCGGTCTGTGTGCCTGTGGCAACAGTGGATCAGCAAAAGGACTGCAGGTTGGATTCGGTCGAAAGAGCATCCTCCCCGACAAGTTAGGTGTCCAAATCGGCGGCGGTGACTCCTCTGCCAGACTGTCCGACGGTTACCTTGACGAAGTATCCGCTACCTGCATCGCAATCAAGGAAGGCGACCAGACCATTCTGGTATACACCATCGATTTTTTGACTGTCACCGAGCACGTATACGCTGCTCAGGCTGATATTGCCGCAGCTACCGGCATTCCCGAAGAAAACATTATTTTGAACACTACTCACACCCACAGCAGTGTTTCTATCAGCACCAACTGGGACGGTGTCGACGCTTATCGTGCAAAATACCGTGCCGCAACCGTCTCCGCCGCCAAGCAAGCACTGGAGGATCTGAGTCCTGCCACTTTGTATTACGGCAGCACCCAGACAGAGAGCATGGTTTTTGTGCGTCACTATCTTATGAATGACGGCACTACATTCGGTCACGGCCACGGCTCTGCAGAATCCGGATACAAAGAACACCTGTATCCTGCTGACGAAGAACTGCAGGTAATCAAGTTTGCCCGTGAAGCAGAAGACAAAAAAGATATCGTCCTTATGAATCTAGGTGCCCACGCAACCATCAACAGCGCAAGCTACAATGCGCCCAACACGCTCTCCGCAGACTGGCCCGCCAATGCCCGTACCTACGTTGAGCAAAACACCGACTCCCTATGTGCTGTCTTTGAGGCTGCCGCAGGTGATCAGATCCCCGACTCCAACATCAAGACTCTTGCCCCCTACGCCAACCAATATCCCGCTTTTGGTAACAAGATCGGTGAGTACTGTGTAAGCGTTCTGAACGGTGAGATGAAAAAAGGAGAAGGAAGCAACCTGAATCTGAAGATCCATACCTACACCGCCGCTTCTATGAAGGAAGGCATCGAGGATATTACAAAGTTGAGCCAGGCTAAGGAACTGGCAGCTATGGTAGCGGAGCTTGGCGGCTATAACCGTCCCGAAGTTACCGCTAAGGTTGCTGAGTTCGGTTTTGCCGGTTATTTGGACGCTGCCGGCTTGATCAATCGTTCCAATTATCCCGAAACATTCTCTATGGAGCTGCATCTTCTGACTGTTGACGGCATCTCCCTCATTTTTGCACCGTTTGAAATGTTCGGTGCTACTTCTCGTGAGATCAAGAGCACTTCTCCCTACGATATGACATTTATTGTAACCTGCTCCGAAAACAAGTTGGGTTACCATATGAGCTATATGCCTAACGAATACGGTTGCGAGGAAGGCTTCTATGAATATAACGTCGCAAAGTTCGCTCGTGGTACTGCCGAGGATCTGGCAAAGACCTATGTGGCACTGCTGACTGAGATGAAGGGTGCATAAATTTTACAACATAATTTCGGGCGTGTTGCTTCAAATTGAAGCAACACGCCCTTCTCTTTTATTGATTCATTTCTGCCAACACTTCCAGTGCCCCACCAATGAGCATATCCGCACAATTGGCTGCAAAGGGAGATGTGGCCTTCTCACGATAGATTTTCACAAGTTCCTCTACCATAGGGAGCTTAGCAGGATCGTAAGCATTTTTGCCTATCTGTACATATTTGCAGGCAAACCTCACAGCATCCGCTACCACCAGCTTAGCAAGATCATAGACACGCAACACCGCGCTCAGCAAAATACCTTACCCACACAGGGCGGCATTTAAGTCATTGACCACGTAGCCAAGCCAGTCAGGAGAAAAGAGATTTCCGCCAATACTATCCGCATAGATTGTATTTTCCATTTTAAGCGTCTCTTATTCCTGTAGCTGCTTTAGAACATCCATCGCGCCATTGATCAGAATGGTAGCGCAGTCAGGCGCAAAGGGAGAAGCGCATTTCTCGTAGCTATAGCCGGGCTCGTTGTAAGCCTCAGCATTGGGATAGTAACCTTCGTAACCATTGGTACAGGCCGTGACCACAGTCATCGGGAAGCTGCTCTTTTCCACAATATCCAAACCGATAGATGCAAAAGGCTCACCGGGGATGCCGACGAAAGCAATGTCACCGATACGAATACCGGAGATGCGCAGGTTAAAGAATTCAGGTCTTGCAAGATTTGCTCTGATGCGCAGCGCTTCCTGGTACCGCATAGGGAACTCCTGGAGCTCCGGCGCACTACTGCCCTTCTCGCTGAAAATCTTGCAGATTTCTTCCACCATTGGAAGGTCTTCGGGATTGTATGTATTTTTCCCCACCTGCACATACTTGTGCGCGATCCGCAAGGTATCACAAGCCACAGGCTTTGCCAAATCATACACGCGCAGCACTGCACCTGCCACCATACGGGCCGAACTCTTGGCGTATTCAGTTCCCTTCAGGCCCAGAAGCGGATTAAAGAAATTGCGGTGGTTCAGGTCACCCTGAGCACCCAGCAGGAACATTGTGTCAACTTTACCCTCCAAGGCAGCATTCAGTGTCTTTACCAAATAACCGGGCCAGTCGGGCGTATACAATTTGCCACCGATCATATCTGCGTGATTACCAAAGTGGACCACCAAAATCTCCTTAGCGCCCTCGCGCTGGATACGAATCAGACGCACCTGTTCATCAGCCTTGCCAATGGGCGCCACAACATCGGGATCACCGTAAGCAGGATTGGTACGCACTGTACCGTCTGCCATACGGTAGCGACGAACAAAAGCAATATCCTTTGCTTCTCCGGTAGCAGTAAGAATTGTGCAAGGCTTCAGGTCATTAAAGGCAAGCTTTGCACAGTCGGCAAACTGCTGATACACCTTCAACAGGTGAACATCCATATCGTCCATTTCCTCAGGCGCATAAGCACAAATCACATAAGAGGTATGGGAGTGGATACAGTTAATGTAAACCGCATCCTCAGAAATCTCACAAGCCGCTGCCACCTTCTTTTTGATGATCTCATAAGCATTGGCATACATTCCCATTGCTTCACAATTAAAAATGACAGCTTTCTCATCGCCACAAACAAAGGCGGCCGCACGCAGATACAAGGGATCTGCAGTTCCCTCTGCAAGACGCACATAATAGTAACCCGGGATACGCAGTCCCAAAGGGGGCTGTATCTCCACTTCATGAAAACCTGCATACATTGTATTTTCCATAATGATCCTCCTAAATATTTTTTTCCAGCCATTTTATTAAAGAAAGGCGCCCTTCCTCGCTCATAGGAAAGGTTTCTGCGCCTTCCATTTCCGATTTTTCATAGCAGAACGGGCCGTGCCAAAACTCAGCACGGATGCTGCTTTTCTCAAAATCCACTTCCTTAGGGGTCGCCATCTCCACATTGGGAACAGCACGAAAGCGGAATGCTCCGCAAGAACCGGTGAAAGTGTTCCCCATTGCGAAGGTATGAAGGGTAGGAATAAAAATCTCCTTCATCGTTATTCCTCCGTCAGTGCTTCCATCTCGTCCAGGAGACGCTCAAACAGAGCCAGCGCTTCCTCCACAGGCTCAGTGGTGGTCATATCCACGCCTGCGCCCTTCAGAAGATCGATGGGGCTCTTGGAACAGCCACCGGACAAGAACTGAACGTAATCCTTTACTGCACTTTCTCCTTCCGCCAAAATGCGACGGGACAGTGCAATGGCAGCAGAGTAGCCGGTGGCATACTGGAACACATAGTAATCGTAATAGAAGTGCGGGATCCTAGCCCACTCCATAGCAATTCTGTCATCCACCACCATATCCGGGCCAAAGTACATCTCGTTCAGACGGCGATACTCAGCACAAAGCGCATCTGCTGTCAACGTCTTACCCTCAGAAACCATTTTACCGATATTCAGTTCAAACTCTGCAAACATCACCTGACGGTACAGTGTGCCCTTGAACTGCTCCAGAAAATGGTTGATCAAGTATGCTCTTTCCTTCTTATCGGTGGTACGAGCCAAAAGGTACTCCATCAGCAGTGCTTCATTGCAGGTCGATGCCACCTCTGCCACAAAAATCACATAGCTTGCATCTACATAATTTTGATGCTTATTGGACAGGTAGGAGTGCAAGGCGTGACCCATTTCATGGGCAAGGGTGAACTGGCTATCCAGCGTACCACTGTAATTCAGCAGCACATAGGGGTGCACCAAAGCACCGGCAGAATAAGCACCGCTGCGTTTACCTTCGTTCTGATATACATCGATCCAGCGGTTTTCAAAACCTTCCTTCAAAATAGCACGGTAATCTTCGCCCATAGGTGCCAGTGCATCATAAACTGTCTGCTTTGCCTCAGCAAAGGGGATCTTCTTGTCCACATCCTTCACAAGTGGCGCGTAGATATCATAGAAATGCAGCTCGTCCACACCCAGCAATTTTTTACGCAGGCGCACATAACGATGCAGCTTGGGCAGGTGCTTGTGGACAGCTTCAATCAGATTCAAGTATACAGACGTAGGCACATTGGTGCTGTCCAAGGAGGCTTCAAAAGCACTTCCGTATTTTCTTGCTTCCGCAAAGAACTTCAGTTGTTTATTTTGGGCATCCAGAAGGCCTGCCGCAGTATTTTTAAAGTGGGCAAAACCATCATAAAGATTTTCATATGCGCTTTTACGCAAAGTTCTGTCGGTACTTTCCTGACAAGAGATAAACGTACCCTGCGTCAAGGGATGTTTCTTCCCTTTCCCATCTATTGCATCCTCAAAACGCAGATCCGCATCTGCCAGCATACCGTAGACCTTGTCCGGTGTCTGTGCCATCTCCCCTGCCGCAGCCAAAAGCTTCTCCTCCGCAGGAGAAAGAATATGATCCCGCACTCTGCGCAAGCTGGTGAGATAGCGACGGTAACGCTCCAACGCAGGATACTCCTTATAGAACACTTCCAACTGTTCATCAGAAATTCCCATAATTTCCGGAGTAGCAAAGCTAGTGGCAGCATTCAACGCCACGGCAACACTGATAAACTTTCCCGTCAGCTCCTGATACAAGGAATTTCGTGTATCCTCGTCGGCACGGCGCATACAGTAATTGGCAACACGACCTGCCTTCATATTGTTCATTTCATCCATATAGAGGAAGTTATACAGGGTTTCGCCGCTGTCACCCAAATGCCCGGCAAATGCAGTCAGCTCCTGCTCCTTTGCTGCGATCTCCTGCAAATCTGCCTCCCAATGCGCATCAGTAGCATACAGGTCTTCAACCGCCCACTTATCCTCTGCCGGGATCTCTTCACGGCTCTTGATCTGATTGATTTCTTCCATAGAATATTGCCTCCAGGTGGATTTTACTACATTATAACACAAAGCACCATAATTGCAATCATTCCTCTTGCAAAATTTTCCGGAATATGCTAAAGTACCCGAGGTGATCAAAATGAAAACACAACTTCGCGGCAGTATTGCTTTGCTTCTTGCAACCCTCATTTGGGGCTCTGCCTTTATTTCTCAAAGTATCGGCACAGATCACATTAGTGCCTTTGCGTTCCAGGGCATACGCTGCCTTCTTGCGGTATTGGGTCTTACCGTGGTAATCTTTTTCACAGACCGTTTCAAAAAAGATGGTAAAACCTTCCTTTCCCGATGGGCTGACCCATTGCTCTGGAAAGCCGGTATTCTCTGCGGTATACCACTGTTTCTTGCCTGCAATCTGCAGCAGTTGGGCCTTGTGGACACCGATCCGGGAAAATCCGGTTTTCTCACCGCAATGTACATCATCATTGTACCCATACTTGGCATTTTTACGAAGAAAAAGCCCTCTGCTATGATCCCCATCAGCGTGGTACTGGCGGTAGCCGGTCTTTACTGCATCAGCTGCGTAGGCGTTACAAAAATCAGCATCGGCGATCTGCTTACCATTGCCTGCGCCTTTATGTTTGCTGTGCAGATCATTTTTGTTGACAAATACGCCCCACAGGTAGACGCTCTGCGACTGAACACCATTCAGGCGCTTTTATGCGCAGTGGTCTCGTTAATTATTATGTCCTGCACAGAGATCCCCACACCGGAAAGCATATATCGCTGCGCCATTCCCCTTGCACACACAGGTTTCCTGTCTATGGGTGCGGCTTACGCTCTGCAGATCATCGGGCAGAAATATGTTGAGCCCACTGCCGCCTCCCTAATTATGAGTCTGGAATCTGTGTTTGCACTGATCTTCGGCATTCTGCTTCTGGATGAACCCTTGGGTCTTTGGAAACTGATCGGCTGCATACTCCTGTTTACCGCTGTTATTCTCTCCCAGCTGCCTGTTGGCAAAAAGAAAACCGCATAAAGGGCGGTACGTCATAGTGATAAATCAGTTTTGAACAAGCCTTTTTCTCCAATTCCGCACAAAAATTCCCAGAAATGCGTCAGCTGACGCATTTCTGGGAATTTTATTATTTGTCTTGCAGAAAACGCACCTTACAGAACGCTGAACACAAGGTGCATTTAGTAATGTGGTATTCCCTGTTACACCTTTTTCATATAATTCCAGGCAAGCAAACGCCATTTTTTGCCGTCGTATTCAAACACATGGACAGCACAATTTTCAGAATACAGCGCACCCTTTTCCAGATTGGGACCCAAAATATTGCGCATAGTTGCACCGATTACACCGTTGTGCACAAACGCAATGGCACAATCACAGGACTCTGCCACCAGCATTTTCAAAAAGCTTCCCACACGGGCATCCAACTGGGCATAGCTCTCACCGCCAACCACCACATAGGGATCGGGATCTTTGGCAGAGCTCCAACCTACAGGCGCATCGGGAACCTGTCCCCAGGGGCACCCCACAGCTCTGCCCACATCGATTTCACGCAGCAACGGTGTGCGGATCCCGTCCCTGCCCGGCAGCGCCAAGCACTGGGTATCGATTGCACGGCTCAGATCGCTGCTGTAGACACGATCAAAAGCAATATCCGAAAGGATAGGCTGCAGTGCCTTTGCCTGTTCTCTTCCTTCCTGTGTCAGAGGCACATCGCTCTGGCCGGAATATATTCTCCCCACATTGGCTGTGGTCTGTCCGTGGCGAACCATAAAGAGCTTCATAACTATTCTCTCCGTGTCTTCAACTTTATTTGACGCTCTGAACGAAGTTGTCCCCAACAAGACAACTCCGTTTTTGTTAGAACAAACTGACCTGGCTGGTATCCGGAAGACTTCCGAATGCACCGGCTTCCTTCAGCATCTGAATATGGGTCTTAGAGACCTTGGGGCAAGCTGCCGCCACTTCTTCAATGGACAGGAAGTTCTTACCCTCTCTGCCCTCCATCAAGTTCCAGGCTGCATTTTCGCCCAGGCCGGAAATGGCAACAAAAGGCGGACGCAGCTTACCGTCCTCAATAATAAACTTCGTAGCGTGACTTTTATACACATCAATGGGCAAAAACTCCAATCCACGGATATAGAATTCGTACACCACCTCAAGAGTGGTCAGCAGATCCTCATCCTTGGCAGAGGCATCTTCGTTCTCATCAATGGCTTTGATGTTTTCCTTGACACATTCCAAACCGTTGGTCATCAGCAAAGCGTCAAAGCCGCCCTTCTGACTTCTGCGGTAGAAATATGCCGCATAGAAAGCAAGCGGATGGTAGACCTTAAACCACGCAATGCGGAAAGCCATCATAACATATGCCACCGCGTGGGCCTTAGGGAACAGATACTTGATCTTCTTACAGGAGCCGATGTACCAGTCCGGCACGCCTGCTGCGATCATCTCTTCTTCCGCTCCGTCGGGAAGGCCCTTGCCCTTACGTACCGCCTCCATAATTTTAAAGGAGCGTTTCTCCGGCATACCGCAGGAGATCAAATAGATCATAATATCGTCACGACAGCCGATGGTCTGATCCACCTGTGCCACACCGGATACGATCAGATCCTTTGCATTGCCCAGCCACACATCTGTACCATGGGTATAGCCGGAGATACGCACCAGGAAGTCAAACTTTTCCGGCTTGGTATCCAACAAAACACCACGGGTAAAACGAGTATTGAACTCCGGCACTGCCACTGCGCCGGTGGGACCCAGCAACGGATCGTCCTCATACCCCAGCACCTTGGAAGAGGTGAAGATAGACATGGTTTTCTTATCATCCAGCGGGATGGTCTTGGCATCCACACCGGTCATATCCTCCATCATTCGGATCATTGTGGGATCATCGTGACCCAGCATATCCAGCTTCAGAAGGTTTTCTTCCATTGAGTGGTATTCAAAGTGGGTGGTAATTTGATCGCTGTTAGGATCATCCGCTGGGTGCTGAACAGGGCAAAAATCCCAAATTTCATTTTCCTGCGGGATAACCACCAAGCCACCGGGATGCTGACCTGTAGTGCGTCGCACACCAACGCAACCGTTTGCCAGCCGTCCTTCTTCCGCCTTGCTGGCAGTTTTTCCACGCTCGGACATATATTTTTTCACATAGCCGAAGGCTGTCTTTTCCGCCACCGTACCCACAGTACCGGCACGAAACACGTGAGATTTTCCAAACAGCTCTGTACAGTAGGCGTGGGCCTTAGCCTGGTACTCACCGGAGAAGTTCAAGTCAATATCCGGCACCTTGTCACCGCCAAAGCCAAGGAAGGTCTCAAAAGGAATATTAAACCCATCCTTCTCAAACTGCGCTCCGCACTTGGGGCACACATCATCCGGAAGGTCTGCACCACACTCAAAACCCTTAGGCACATCAAAGGTGGTGTATTTACATTCCGGGTTGGGACAACGGTAATGAGGCGGAAAAGAATTAACCTCTGTAATACCGGACATATATGCCACAATGGAAGATCCCACAGAGCCACGGGAGCCAACTAAGTAGCCGTGCTCCAAAGAATTCTGTACCAACTTCTGGGCAGACATATAAATCACATCATAGTGGCAGTTGATAATATCATTCAGTTCTGTATCCACACGCTTTTGGATCAATTCTGGAGGATTCTCTCCATAGAGCCTGTGCATTTTCCCGTATACCAGTGCTTTCAGATCCTCTACCGAGTTTTCAATCTTAGGCGCAAAGAGGTTATGAGGCACAGGTCGCACATCCTCGCACATATCCGCAATCAAGTTGGGATTTGTGACCACCACCTCATAGGCTTTTTCCTCACCCAGATAGGAAAATTCCTCCAGCATTTCATCGGTGGTACGGAAATACAGCGGATTGGGCTTATCGCAATCGTCAAAGCCCTTGGTCGCCAACAGAATATGGCGGAATATCTCATCCTCCGGATTCAAGAAATGGACATCGCCGGTGGCAACCACCATCTTGCCCAATTCTTCACCCAGCCGAACCACAGTTTTGTTAAACCGGCGCAGATCCTCTTCATCCTGTGCCATCCCCTTTTCCAGCATAAAGCGGTTGTTGGAAATAGGCTGGATCTCAAGATAATCATAGAAAGATGCGATACGTTTCAGCTCATCATCGCTTTTACCGTCAAGGATCGCTTGAAACAGTTCTCCGGCTTCGCAAGCAGAGCCGATAATCAAGCCTTCACGAAGCTTCATAAGCTCTGATTTCGGGATGCGGGGCACTCGCTTAAAGTACTTTAAATTGGAATCGGAGATCAAATGATATAGATTCCGCAGACCTTGCTGATTCTTGGCAAACAAGATAATATGGCGAGCATGACGTTCATTGATCCGATTCTGCGCACGAAGTCCCTCCATAGCAGGATTGATGGCCTGTAATGTGGTAATTCCCTGCTCCACCAGCATCTCCATCTGTCTTGCCATAATCATACCACAGGTCACCGCATCATCGGCAGCTCTGTGATGATTGAATTCCGGCAGACTCAGCGCATTTGCCACCACATCCAGCTTGAATTTATTTAAGTGCGGCATCAAATTCTGCGACAGCACCAAGGTATCCGCAGAGGTAAAGCCATAGTCATAACCCAGCTGATTACAAGCAGCACGGATAAAACCTGTGTCAAAGTCTGCATTGTGCGCCACCAGCACACTGTTTCCTACAAATTTCAGAAATTCCGGAAGCACAGTTTCCAGTTTGGGAGCACCAACCAGCATATCCTCTGTAATGCCCGTCAGCTCAACAATCTTGCGATCCAGCGGACGCTCCGGGTCAACAAAGGTCTGGAAGCGCTCCACTTCCTGCCCGTTTCGCATACGGACAGCTCCGATCTCAATGATCCGGTCGGTTTTAGAGGATAGACCCGTAGTCTCCAAATCAAATGCTACAAACGCATCATCGAAGGACATATCCTGTGATCCGTGAACAACAATACGGTCGTCTACGTCGTTCACATAGTAGCCTTCGCAACCATACAGAACCTTGATAACCTGGTCTGTGCCAGCTACCTTAGGACCGCCGCCCCAAGCCTCCACCGTATGCAACGCATCTGTGAAAGACTGAACGCAACCGTGATCTGTAATGGCAATGGCCTTATGTCCCCAAGCTGCTGCCTGCTTGATAGCGGCATCGGTATTGGTCAGAGCATCCATATTGCTCATTACCGTGTGCATATGAAGCTCCACACGCTTTTCTCCAGGTGCACGATCAACACGCTTTGGCATAGTGCCGGGGATGATGCCACTAGGCTTGAGTACCATTTCATTGGTGTAGTTATCGATCATCAGCTTGCCCTGCACCTTGATAACCGCACCCTTTTTAATTCCCAGAATGGGCTCAGCCTCCTTCTTTTCCAGAAAGCGGCTCACGCGGATAGAAGAGGTATTGTCAGTCATATCAAAATTAATGACCCAGGCATTGCGCTTGGGAAGCTCCTTGTGCTCAATATTGAACACCCGGCCCTCTACACAGACAAAACCCATATTCAAGTTCAGCTCCGCCATAGGCACAGCTTGACTTTTAAAGCCCTTACCGAAGATCACATTGGCATCTGCCACCGGACGAGATTCTTCCTTCTTTTGGGATATAGTCTTGGGCAGTTGCTCCAACGCATCGCTTCGCATTCTTGTTAGGGCATCAAACAGTGCCTGTCCCTCCAGGTTTTCCCCTGCTTCGACGACAATATCCACTGCCACATCAAAGCACTCCTGCAGCGCATTCTTTACGCTGGGAACACACTCCTCCAGCATTGCCTTTCCATTTCCTACCAGCTTGACGATCAAGGTAGTATCTTCCCATACCCATCTGGCACCGGCAAGGCTGGCTCGGGCAATGGGGTTGCATTCTACAAAAAGGTTTACAAGCTCGGTGCTCTCAACACAGAAAACTTCACTGGCAGGAAATCTGGGTGTAATCTCCACATTCTGCAACCCATAAACGCTGCAAAGGTCTTCCTGCGTAATCTGCAAAAGCCTCGATGGTATGTACTTTTCGGAATAAATGTCTACCCGGATCACACGCACCACGGGATCAATGTCCGCAGACGTGACAACCGCCCGGGAGAGCAACGCTTCCAGCGGCTCGCCCGGTTGATATAGGGAAAACATATTCAAAAATTCTATTCTTTCTTTCATACCGGTTCCTTATAGTTTCTCGATCCGTTCCAAAAGTGCCGGCAGCAACCGGTCATAAGGCAATTTCTCGATCTGCTGTCCCTTTTCAAACAGCATACCGCAGCCATCACCTCCGGCGATGCCGATGTCTGCTTCCCGGGCTTCGCCGGGTCCGTTAACGATACAACCCATCACTGCAACAGTGATCGGTTTCTCACAATTTTTCAGTGCCTGCTCTACTTGATTTACAAGCCCGATCAAGTCGATATTAGTTCTGCCACAGGTGGGGCAAGAAATAATATTCACACCCTCTTTTCGCAAACCCGCAGCCTTCAGAATATCCTTGGCGGCATAGACTTCTTCCACAGGATCATCCGTAAGGCTTACCCGTATGGTATCACCAATACCGTCCAACAAAAGCGCACCAATGCCCATTGCGGACTTCATAAGACCCATACGCACAGGTCCGGTTTCTGTAACACCAATGTGCAGAGGGTAGTCACATTTTTCCCGGAAAAGCCGGGCAGCCGCCACCATAGTGGGCACGGTGGATGATTTCATAGAAACACAGGTATCATAGAAACCAAATTTTTCCAGCAGCGCAATATGCTCAAATGCACTTTCCACCAGTGCTTCCGCAGTGGGATGTCCATACTTTTCCAAAAGTCTTTTATCCAAGCTGCCGCCATTGACACCGATACGAATGGGAATCTTTCTCCCCTTACAGACAGACACCACTGCTTCCACACGATCCTCGCCACCAATGTTACCGGGGTTAATGCGGATCTTGGCTGCACCGCCTTCCGCAGCGGCAATGGCAAGCCGGTAGTCAAAATGAATGTCCGCAACCAACGGAAGCGGTGATTTGGTGCAAATCTCCGCAAAGCCCTTCGCTGCCTCCATATTGGGCACAGCAAGCCGTACGATCTGACATCCTGCTGCTTGCAAAGCACGGATCTGTGTCAAAGAGCCTTCCACATCTGTGGTCTTGGTATTGAGCATAGACTGGATAGCAACCGGTGCGCCACCGCCAATGCGTACACCGCCTACATTTATCTGTCTGGTCATAGGAATCTACCCCTTAAAAATCATAAAGAAATCTTTAAACATAATAATCGCCATCAACGCCAAAAGCAGCACCATACCCACACCGTGGATATAACCTTCGTATTTGGGATCCAGCTTTTTTCCTGTTATTTTCTCAATGCCTGTGGTCAGCAGCAACGCCACGACGCGACCACCATCCAGTGCCGGAATGGGCAGCATATTCATTACCGCAAGGTTAATAGCAATAAAGCCGCCAAAATACAATATATTCATTACTGCCGACAAGGTCGTATCCGAAGCTGCCGCCGTATCGGACATAATTTTTACAATACCTACAGGCCCTGTCATATCCTGAATGCCCGCTTTTCCGGTAACCAGCATCACAAGACTCAGCCGTACCATACGCACAGTATTCAGAGAATTCCTCCACGCATAGTCAAGCTTCCCGGCAAAGTCTGCTTCTTCCAAAGTAAAATTCATACCATAGAGAAGCTGTTCCGTTCCGTTTTCGTCTGTGACTTTATGCTTTTCCATCAGAAGGTCGTCCAGATATACCTTCTTACCATCACGACGCACCACAATGTCATGGGTATCCCCGGGATTCATGGAAAGGAGCATAGAAAAATCCGACTGAACATAGATTTTTTCTCCGTCCACAGAAAGGATCTCGTCACCTGTCTGTAGTTTGTTTTCACCGCAGACTGTACTGTAGCTTTCAAAGCTTTCAATTACCGGTGCTACAAACTGTTTCATCGGCATAGTCACAATTACCATAATCAGAAGACCTGCCACAAAATTCATAGCAGAGCCGGCAATGAGGATCAGAAACCGTTTCCACCACGCTGCCTTCTGAAAAGATCGAGGATCGTCCGTATCCGCATCCTCACCCTCCATTGCACAGTAACCGCCAATAGGAATACAACGGATGGCATACAGAGTCTCCCCTCTTTGCCACTTAACCAACGCAGGCCCCATAAACATAGCAAATTCGTTCACCCGGACACCGGATAATTTTGCCGTCAAAAAATGTCCAAGCTCGTGAATGAAAATCAAAAAGCTGAACATCAGAATCGCAAAAACAACAGTCATTCTTATCCTCGATTCAATATTACAGATTGTCGCGCAAGGCGGTCACTTTCCAAAATTTCCTCCAAGGAAGGATTTTTGATATACGGCACTGTCTCCACCGCACGGGAGACCAGATCATAAATATCATAAAATCCAATTTCTCCACGCAGGAACATCGCCACTGCCTCTTCGTTAGCACCGTTCATCACAGGGCAGGCCGTGCCGCCCTCCTTTGCACAGGCACGTGCCAGCGCAAGACAGGGAAACGCCTGCATATCCGGTGCTTTGAAACTCAAATCTCCACAAGACAAAAGATCCAGAGGCTCTACCACACAGGGCATACGCTCCGGGTAGGTCATAGCCAGCTGAATAGGAAGACGCATATCCGGACTTCCCAGCTGCGCCATCACCGCTCCGTCAGTAAACTCCACAAGACTATGGACGATGCTTTGGCGGTGAATCACCACATCTACCTGTTCCAGCGGTACATCGTAAAGCCGCATGGCTTCGATCACTTCCAACCCCTTGTTCATCAGAGTAGCACAGTCAATGGTGATCTTTTCACCCATCTTCCAGTTAGGGTGACGCAAAGCATCCGCTTTTGTTACTATACCCAATTCTTCCCGGGTCTTTCCAAAAAAAGGTCCACCGGAACAAGTCAGGATCAATCTTTTGATTTCCCGCTTATGGGACATACCCATCAAGCACTGAAAGATCGCAGAATGCTCAGAGTCCACAGGGATAATCTCTGTGTTATATTTTTTCGCTTCCGCCATTACCAGCTCTCCGGCACACACCAAGGTCTCCTTATTGGCAAGACCGATGCGTTTTCCGCTGCGGATAGCAGCCAGCGTAGGCTTCAGACCAACCATACCCACCACAGCAGTGATGACACAATCCGCTTCTTCCATAGAAGCTGCGTGAATTAAGCCTTCCTCTCCCCATTCCACACGAATAGAGGCATCAGAAAGCTCCTGTTCCAGTTCTTCTGCCGCTTTCTTAGTGGACATTACCGCCAGCTTCGGACGGTATTTACGGCACTGCTGTGCCATACGCTCCACATTGCTTCCTGCGGTCAATGCGCAAACAGGAAGCTGCAAATTATCGATAATATCCAGTGTCTGTCTGCCAATGGAGCCGGTAGAACCCAAAATACTGATACATTTTACCATCTTATCTCACCGCCACAGGGAGCAGAAGCAAAAGCACTTCCACCAATGGTGCAACTACAATCGTAGAGTCAAAGCGATCCAAAATGCCGCCGTGCCCAGGAATCAGATTGCCATAGTCCTTGATACCCGTCTGCCGTTTGATCACGGAGAAGCACAAGTCACCAAACACACCGGCCAAAGAGCCCAATACGCCATACAGCAACGCAAACAGGTAATTTACCCGGAAGCCGAAAAACACCTGCAAAACCAGGCAGTAGATCAGCATTCCCACCATCGCACCGCCGATGCCGCCAAACATGCCCTCTACAGTCTTCTTGGGACTGATCACAGGTGCCAGCTTATGCTTACCGAAGGACAGACCCACGAAGTACGCTCCCGTATCAGACAAAAATGCCAACACAAAGGGAACAAGAATGAAAAATCTGCCAAACTCTGTTGCGTGGATCCGCACCACCGCACCCAACAGCATAGGCACCACAATACCGGCAGCAATGCACACTGCCACTTTTTCAAAAGGCAGCTTCATACCGCTGAGCATCACTTCCGCAAACAGCACGCACCAGAAAATCAGAATGCACAAAACCAACCAGCCGTAGCTGATGCCCAAGCCGCACCACAGAACACAGAAAAAGCCTGTTGCTGCACAGTACGCACACAAGCGCAGGCTTTTTACCATACCTGTTCCCACCAAAAGCTCATAGGCAGCCAAGGCAGCCATCAACCCAAACAGGATCGCCGTGCAAAATTTCGGTGCTGCCAGCACCACCAGAAGCAGCAGCGGCAAAAGCGCCACCGCTGCGATAATTCTTGTCTTCATCTCTCTAAACGCCTCCAAAACGACGGTTGCGGCTTCTGAATTCTTCAATGGCCCGATCCAGATCTCTGGGACCGAAATCCGGCCAAAGCACATCCATAAACACATACTCTGAATAGGCTGACTGCCACAGCAGGAAATTGCTGGTGCGCAGTTCACCGGAGGGGCGGATGATCAGCTCGGGGTCTGGAACACCTGCAGAATACAAATACGAGGAAAGTATTTCCTCGGTAAGGTCTTCTGCCTTATACTTACCGGTTGCCACATCCTGTGCAAATGCCTGGGTTGCTTTCACAAGTTCATCTCTGCCACCGTAATTCAGACAGAAGTTCACCTGCGCGCCTTCGTATTTGGCAGAACGGGTCTGGGTATCCTCGCAGAGCTTCTTCAGCTCCGGACTCAACCGGGTAAGGTCACCAAAGAAACAAATTTTCACACGGTTTTTTTCCATATCCCGAAGTGCCTCACGGAGGTAATTTCCCAATAGCTTCATAATACCCCCTACCTCTTCCTCCGAACGTTTCCAGTTCTCAGTGGAAAAAGCATAGACCGTCAAATACTTTACACCCAAAGTGTTACAATAATCGGCAATACGTCGAAAGGCTTCTGCACCGGCAGCGTGTCCGGCATTGCGAGGCAATCCCCTTTTCTTTGCCCAACGACCGTTGCCATCCATAATGATCGCAATATGCTGCGGCACAGGTATTTCGTTTTCTTTCTTCAACAGCGCCATATATAACCCTCTTAACTAATTTGGGGGCGCAAGCGCCCCCAAGTGAATATTAGATGGACATCAATTCCTTTTCCTTGGCAGCCAGTGCTTCATCTGCCTGCTTGATATACTTATCCAGCAGATCCTGCAGATCCTTCTCTGCCTTCTTCTGATCATCCTCAGTGATCTCGGAATCCTTCTTCAGCTTCTTAATGTAGTCCATACCGTCACGACGGATATTACGCATTGCTACCTTAGCATCCTCAGCGTACTTCTTGACCTGCTTGGTCAGGTCCTTACGACGCTCCTCTGTCAACTGAGGGAACACCAGACGAACCACCTTGCCGTCGTTCTGGGGATTGATGCGCAGATCGCTTGCCTGAATTGCCTTCTGGATCTCCTTCAGAAGATTGGTATCCCAAGGCTGGATCACGAGGGTACGGGCATCGGGAGTAGAGATGGTGGCAACACCATTCAAGGGAGTCTCGCTACCATAATATTCAACAGTAATGCGGTCAAGAACTTTTGCGTTGGCACGGCCTGCACGCACTGCGCCAAACTCCTCTGCCAAATGATCCAGGGCTTTGCCCATTCTCTTGCCGTATTCGGTAAAATCAACGCTCATAATTATTTCCTCCAAATATTGTTTTAGTAATTTATGTAGTTCAGTTTGTAACAGTAGTGCCGATCTTTTCACCGCGCACCACACGGACAATACTGTTTTCCTCTGCAAGACCAAAGCAGACCATAGGCATATTATTATCCATTGCCAATGCCATAGCCGTAACATCGGTTGCCTTCAAGCCCTTCTCCAGCACCTGATTATAAGTAAGCTCATCAAACTTAACCGCTGTGGGGTCTTTCTTGGGATCAGCAGAATAGATTCCGTCGATATTCTTTGCCATCAAAACCGCATCTGCCTCAATTTCCACACCACGGAGCACCGCACCGGTATCTGTGGAGAAATAGGGATTGCCTGTACCTGCCGCAAACAGCACCACCTTACCCTCATTCAAGTAACGGTTTGCTGTATCGCGGGTAAAGTATTCCGCAAACTTGTTCATTTCCACCGCTGTCAGCACACGGGCATCCATACCATACTGTTCCAGCACATCCGCCACCGCAATGGCATTCATTACTGTTGCCAGCATACCCATACCGTCAGCGTGAGAGCGCTGAAGCTTGCCACTGCCGTTTTTGACACCGCGCCAGAAATTGCCGCCGCCGATCACAAGGCCCACCTGAACGCCCATATCCACGCATTCCTTAATAGCTGCACAAACCTCTCCGATTTTTCCAAAATCCAGACCGAAGCCGTCACCCTGTGCCGTCTTCTCGCCCAGTGCTTCACCGCTGACCTTCAGCAAGATCCGCTTGTACTTGATCTCAGACATTGAAACCACTCCTCTCTGTACTATCGTCTCCTATTTTATAATAAGACAGGCAAATTGACAACTATTATTTCTTATTTTTTTAAAATGTTTTCTTCTTGTTCAAATTCTTTATTGCACAAAGCAGAATATTCACGATTTTCAGTTGCAAAACCTTTCACAATCGGTTATAATATTTCCAAATTTTCTGTAAAGAGAGGATGGCAAGAATGGCAGAAATCACTGAAAGCAAAAATTTCATTCACGCCTTTATTGAAGAAGACATCGCAGAGGGTGGCCGCTATGCCGACCAAACAGTACACACCCGTTTTCCACCTGAGCCCAACGGCTATCTGCACATTGGTCACTGCAAAGCTCTGATCATCGACTTCGGCACTCCCGAAAAATTTGGTGGCCTGTGCAACCTGCGTATGGACGACACAAACCCCACAAAGGAAGATGTGGAGTTTGTGGAGGCCATTAAGGAGGACATCCATTGGCTGGGCTTCGACTGGGGCGATCGTTTCTACTACGGCTCCGATTATTTCGAGAAGGACTACGAATACGCTGTTGAACTGATCAAAAAGGGTCTTGCTTATGTTTGCGAGCTGACGCCCGACCAGGCAAAGGAGATGCGTGGCGATCTGAACACCCCTGCCACCTCCCCCTACCGCGACCCCCCCATTGAGGAAAGTCTGGATCTGTTTGCCCGTATGCGTGCCGGCGAGTTTGAGGACAACAAGTACACCCTCCGCGCCAAGATCGACCTGGCCTCCGGCAACTTTAATATGCGTGATCCGGTGATCTACCGAATCCGCCATATGCACCATCACCGTCAGGGTGACAAGTGGTGCATCTACCCCATGTACGACTTTGCCCACCCCATCCAGGACGCTCTGGAGGGTATCACC
>JAZRRS010000103.1:0-11345 GCA_045651005.1 Faecousia sp. | reverse complement strand
AAATATTATGGCTGATATTTTAAACAATACAAAGCGCGTTGCGGGAACAAAGCGAGAAACGCTTGAGTCGAAATATAATAACAGTATTACAAATCTGCTTCTTATTGTTGCATTCAGCGTGCTAAATATTTTGTTACTTGTTGCTAATTCTAATACCTATTTTTTGTTTTCGGCTTTTATACCTTATTTTCTTGCTGATTACGGTATGTATTTTTGCGGTATGTACCCGAAGGAATATTATTATGATGCTCCTGATATGGAGTTTTCTGACAAGTCTACTCTTGCAATCACTCTCGTAATTGCGGCGATTATTATATTTATTTATTTAGTATGTTGGCTTTTTGCCAAAAAGAAAAAAGTGGGCTGGTTGATTGCCGCTTTAGTATTATTTGCGATTGATACTGTTGTTATGTTTGTAATCGGCGGTGTCGGAGTTGATTCAACTATAGATATAGTATTTCATGTGTGGGTTATTTTTTCTCTTGTTAACGGAGTTGTAAATTACAATAAACTTAAAAAACTGCCTGAAGATGAGACAGAAATACAAGAAGCTGAAGATAACGGACAAGATAATTTTATTAAGGAGCAGGGAACATCAAGAGCTCTCAGAATTGCTGATAATGAAGTTAAAGCAAGAATATTGCTTGAAATTGCTGCGCCCGGATACAACATAGTTTATCGAAGAGTGAAAAGAATAAATGAGCTAGTGGTCAACGGTATGGTTTATGACGAATATGAGGCATTGGTTGAGCTCCCTCATACTCTTATTGCATTGATTGACGGGCATAAAATTGAGGTTAAGTATGATGCTGTAGGCTTTATGTATATCTTTTTGGACGGCGAGCAGTTGGCAAAAAAGCTCAGAGTGTTCTGAATACTGTTTGAGGCGCCAAAAAAAAGAACGAAGCGGTTGCTTCGTTCTTTTTTTATCCAATCCGAAGGATTGGTATATAATCACCGTCAGGCGTAAGTTATCAGCTTTAGTTGTATGACATCACCGTAGGTGCATTTTTTTCTACGGATTGATTACATACATTTTCTTGCGAAAATGATTACATCCACACCTGCGGTGTGATTACATTCCGACTTCGTCGGATTACATACAAGGCTTCGCCTTGATTTATAAACAGTATTCTGCTATACTGTTTATAAGAGGTGAAAGTGTGAAAGATAATCCTTTGCTTAAATATGCTGAACAGTTGGCATTTGAAATTGAAACGTTATGTAAATCATTAGAGCGTAAAGATAATTCCAATACAATTTTTCAAATTCGCAAATCTTCTTCGAGCGTTTTTGCTAATATTACCGAAGCTCAATATCCCCAAAGCTTACCAGATATGTTATCAAAATTTAAAATTGCTCGCAAGGAATGTGTTGAAACGGAAAGTTGGTTAAAGCTTTTATATTCAAACAACTCTATTAAAGAGGAAACTTTTAAAAAGTATAGAAACCTTTGCGGTAGAATACAAAGAATGTTGACTTCTTCTTGTATTACGATAGAAAATAAGATAAATTCAAAATAACCCAAGGCGGTGATAATATGTCTTTACAAACCGTAGAAATGAATTCAGCGAAAGTAACTTTTGATAAAGAGAAAACAAGAGAATATCGAACAAATATGAATAATCCTTGTGATTGTCAAAATTGTAGAAATTACTATAAGCATATAAAAAATAATAAGGAACTCGTTGGGTTTTTAAACGACTTTGGTATTGATTATACTTGTACCGAAGAAGTTTTTTCTTGGGATTTAGGGAACGAAAAAGATTCTTTGATTCATCATGAAGGGTATTATGGTGTTTTCGGCAAGATAGAAGGAGAAGAATTTGGTTTTGAAAAGTTTGGTGTAAAAATAATTTTTCAAAAGGGTGCATCAGTTCCTTGCGATAGGACAGGAGATTATTTTTGGATATGTGTTGAGGGAGATTTACCTTATATACTTGATGAAGAAAGAGATTTACCTATCACTTTTTCTCAAAAAATTCAAAGGACAAACATAATCAGTAAAATTAAAGCTATATTTAAGCAAAGCTAAAGAAAATCAGGTTTTTCGACCGGTTCCATTTTGAGTGTCGGTCCCAAAGCCCCAAGGACGATAAGTTCTTGGGGCTTACTTCTTACCTATTACCTCTTCACTCTTACCTCAAAAAAGTCCTTGGGGCTTTGGAAAGTAATAAGTAATAGGTAAGAAGTAAGAAGTATTTTGCAAGGCTTCGCCTTGCTCTTTTTATTTTATAGTGGTATAATGTTAAATATGAATGGTGGTAATAATATGGTAGATAGTCCGTTGATTATAAAATCAAAAGAATTTGCTTTGCAGATAATTAAGGTTTGTAATTTTATAAAGCAAACTAAAAAGGAAACTGTACTTACCAATCAACTTATCCGTTCAGGAACATCTGTCGGTGCGAATATTCGCGAAGCGTTTTATGGACACGGAACTGCTGATTTTATTGCCAAATTACAAATCGCACTTAAAGAATGTTCCGAAAGCGAGTATTGGTTGGAACTTTTAATTGAAAGCGGTTATTACGATAATAATGATATTTTAGATAAGTGTATAGAGGTTAAGAAGTTGCTTGTTACATCTATAAATACTGCAAAAAACAAGTTAAAAAAATAACCCAAGGCGGTGATGATATGAAAAAGAGAATGATCATTGTTTTAGTGTGTTGCATTTTAACGGTTATTACTTTGGTGTGTGTTTTTAAGTATTATCATCCCACATATTTTTCCTATAACGATCGGTTTATAATTGGTAACACACAGGCAAATATTGAAGAAAAGTATGGGAAGTTTTATCACATAGACAAAAATAATGACGGGGAAATAATTCGTGGTGTTTATATGATTCGTGATAATACACCTGAACTGATCATGGGTTACGATGATTCCTTGTGGTATGAAATATATTTTGAAGAGAGTAGAGCTGTTAAAGTAAAGTTGCGTGATGGCTATGAAGGCGGATAACAGTTAAAGGCTTCGGTTTTTAAGGAACGGGGACAGGGGTACAATAGAGTTGCCCTCCTGTATTCTGTTTATAGGTGCTGTAGAATGCGTTATATTAACAAAAATTTTGAGATGTTCTCTGTAAAGGTTGCAATTGCTTGCTGGAAGTTGTATAATATATTTTAAATTATTATAAGGAAATGGGGCACTCCTATGAAAAAACGGATGATTGCATTTCTGTGTATATTGGTGCTGACAATAGCGGCACTGGGATCTGTGGCAGAAGCCAAAGAGGACAATGCGATGCTTGTGGGCTACGCTCGGGTGAATATTACCCCCTACGTGGTGGAAGGAGATCCTTCTTCCGGTGTAATGGCGCTGCCGCTGCGTGGACACGGTGATGTGTGGAATCGTCCGTCGGCTTATCTGATGGACGATAATGGTGACGGTGTGATCGATGAAAATGATGGTCTGTTCATCACCTGTATTGCAGTCACTGACAGAAATGGCGAAACTGTGCTGCTGTATACCATTGACGTGATTGGTGTGGGCGACTATTCAGCATACCGTTCTGCAATCTGTGAGCGTTTGGGAAAGCAAGTGGAGTACGAAAACATTATGCTGGCAGGTACGCATACCCACGGTGCACCGGATGTTTCTGTTTATGAATCGAAGGCGGCAAATGTCCCTGAGGGATCAGTTACCACCTACGCTGGTGATACATTTACCTATCAGCAGATGAACACAGATCTTGGTATCTGGATCCAGCGTACCTATAAAGCGGCTGCGGATGCTGCAGAATATGCAATGGCAGATCGTGCACCGGTTACCCTGCGCAAGGGTGAACTTTCTGCATCCCAGTCTGTAGCAGCAGATGGAAGGGTTATGAACTCTACCCGTCATTACTGGAATGAGGCAAGTGACTGCGTGGGCGGTGATAACTTTAATTCCCGTGGTAGTGACCCTAAACAGGTAGGTCAAGTCAATGATAATATCTATATGCTGGAATTCTGCTACGAAGAAGATTCCGGAAAGGAAAATGTGGTTCTTGCCAACTGGCGGGGACACCCCTCTCTCAACAGCAGCTCTTCCAACCAACAGGGAAGACTTACGGTTACCTCTGACTATGTCAATGCGTTCCGTTGCCGGATCGAGGAAGAGGGCTATCGGGTAGCGTTCTTCAGTGGTGAAGGCGGCAACGTCAATCCCAGAGGCTATGAGCTGGATGAAGAAGGCAATCCTGCTTACAAGTGGATTGATGCATTCAATAAAAAAACCGGGGATAACAACAGCGGCAACGGTTACGGAAAGGCGCTGGGCGAGATGGGCCTTGAGTGCTTGGAATCTTGTATGTCAGAGGTAGACAGCACCGGTACAATTGTTACTCGCCAGCTGATCATGAATGCAGAGCGCAATCTGATGGGCCTCAGTGACCTTTCCTATGATGCATCCAGATATTATTTGGATAACAGCATATCGGGCCGTTATATCTACACAGACACTGAAACCGGTGAGAAATATGTCATTGCCTCCAGACATCAGGCAAATTCCGTAGTCGGTAAGTGGGACAGAGAGAACAGTAAACCCAGCACTACCACAAGTGTTGGCATGGAACTGAATACCATCCAGATCGGCAAGGATATTGCCTTTGTCACAGTGCCCGGTGAACCTTTTGACCGCTATTCTTTGCAGGCTGCGGAAGAAATGGATGGAAACCTCAGCGATAAAACGGGTAATACATCGGCAAAAATCAATGCGGCATTGGCCAGTGCCAACAGCTACAACGACTGGCTGAACATCCGGGGCGAAGTGTTGGGCACAGATTTCGGAACACCCTTTGTTCTTGGTTACTGTAACGGTACTGTGGGTTATATCCCCAGTGCTATGACCTACGATTACAATCAAGACAGCACAAAATGGGCATGGGGCAGCTACGAGACCCAGACAGCCCGTGTGGCACGGGGTACCGGAGAACGGATGATTCAGACCTTTGCGGATATGCTCACCGGCAATGTAGAGGGCAGCCGCACTGCCTGGTGTGAAGCTTGTCAGGAAATGGCTGAATGGATTCCTATGTCCAGTGAGGCCAATATGAGCGAAGCGGTCAACGGTCACATCTATCTTAAGGAAGATGTGGAAGGCCCTCAGATTCTCGTGCAAGAGGGAAGAAATGTCTGCCTGGATCTCAATGGTCATTCCTATACCGGAAGAACCCGTGCGATCTATGTCTATTCCGGTCACAAAGCAGCAATATTTGATACATCTGCAGAAAAGACCGGTAAGCTTATCGGCCGAGGTTCGGAAAATGCGGTGAGCAGCGGTTTTGCCGGCAGTACTTTGCTGGTTGAAGCGGATGCTGAGCTGAGTATCTATGGCGGAACGATCACACGTATTTCTGAGGATGTTGTTTCTGCTAAAAATGGCGGTATCGGCATTATAACCGGCAGGCTGAATATCTACGATGGTGTTCTTACCGGTGGCAGAGCAGAGGCGGATGGCGGCAGCTTGTATGTTCGCTATAACGGCAGTCTGTATATGTACGGAGGCAGAGTGGATGACTGCGTTGCTGGAGCTAGTGCGAATACCAGTTGTGTTCTCACCAACGGTAGGGTGTATTTGTCAGGAGATGCCAGTGTGGCTAAGATTCGTTTTGTTGCAGCTACAAACAGCGGTGCACCCAAAATTACAAATTGGCTTACAGTACAGGATGAATTCACAGGCTCTGCGGCGCTGAGTTTTAAAGCGTCGGTCAGTATTGGTACGGATGTAGGTAATGCAGTTGCCAATGCCTGGATGGATAGTGCGGATATTACTGTTAATGGTAAGGATTGGGCGGTTGTCAAACAGAACACAAATCTGGTGATTGCTGCCAAAACCTATCAGGCACAATTGATCAGCGACGGTGTAGCAACAAATTACAACACG
This sequence comes from Faecousia sp., assembly GCA_045651005.1. GTDB lineage: Bacteria > Bacillota > Clostridia > Oscillospirales > Oscillospiraceae > Faecousia. Next base: position 5,471 of record JAZRRS010000103.1, on the reverse strand, counting down.
CTGCAAAATGCTTTGGAAGCAGCATCACAGACGGATGGTAGCTATGCAAAGCTACTTTGTGAGATCCCTGCAACTGCAGATATTCGCTTGAAGAAGGATACATATCTGGATCTGAACGGCTTAAATGTCAAGGGCTCTGTTGCTGTAGCCGATGGTGCAACGTTGTACTGTATGGACTCGGTTACCGATGATTACACCATCATTGATGATGAGCGATTCGGTGAATTGACGGGGACTGTGACCGGTGATGTGCAGGGTGTACCGGTAAACACTGTCAGTGCTCCGGAGAGCGAGACGGACTCTCATCGTGCAGGTTATCTGAGGGTGAACCATACGGGAGGTATTTCCTTCCACCGAGTCAACCTGCAGATCACAGCGATGACCCTGCGTGCCGGTGATGTGGGTGTTTACTACAAGAGCCATTTCAAGGGCGATGAAGCGGTAAGCGAAGAGGTGGAATCCTTCGGTATTGCCCTGTGCCTGTTTGATCCGCCTACAGCGGAAAATCTGAAGGTAAGCTGTGGCTATACTGTGTTTAATGCGTTTGAGCCAGGCGCGCAAGGAAACGCCAGTTCCGGCACATTGCTAAAGAATATTATGCGCGAAGATCTTGGTGCTGCGGTGAATGATTCCCGCGGTCGTCTGCCGGTCTGTGGCAGAGCTTATATTGAAACGTCCGATGGCTATATGTTTGGTGCGTATGTGGAGCGTACGCTGGTGGAGCAGATGGAGGGCGTGGACGCCATTTGGAACAGCCTGTCTGCTGTACAGCAGCGCAAGGTGTTGACTATGTATAAAAAGTATGAGGATACTATGGCTACTTGGTATCTTCCCAATATTCAAGATGCTGTCCTTAAGCAAAACGAACAATAAAATATATCCCACAGGTGCTGTCCCGATGATATCAGGGCAGCACCTGTTTTTTTGTGTGCGTTATAGGGGAGGGTGCTGGTTGTCTGTCGCTTGGTGGGATCGGTAATTTTTTGTTAAATTGATTCGGCGAATACGGACAAACAGGCTCTCTTTTTTGCACAAATTAGGTCGCTTTGAATTGTGCGAAATGGATAAAATTTCTGTTGTGCTTGATTTTGTTGCAGGAGAATTGTATAATAAACTAGACTAGGTACAAATTCTGGGCGAAAAGGAGAAATAGTATGTTAAAGAAGGTTTTGATAGCAATTGGTTTGGTCCTTTTGCTCACCGGAATCGTAGCAGGTATGATGCTTCCTGCAACGGCCGCAGAGAGCAAATACCAGGTGGGTTACGCCCGTGTGGATATTAACCCCTATATAGAGGACGGAGATTTCAATAGCGGTGTTATGGCTTTGCCGCTGCGTGGATCCGGAGATGTGTGGAATCGACTGTCTACAAAATTTGTGGACGATAACGGCGATGGCACCATTGATGAAAACGACGGTCTGAAGGCCACTTGCGTCGCAATTACCGACGAGACCGGAAAGACTGTCCTGATGATCAATGTGGACCTGATCGGCGGTGGCTTGCTCAGTAAAGTTAGAACTGCCATCATGGGACGGGTGGAGGCAGCCATCGCTTCTGGCGAGCTGACAAATGTTTCTCTTGACAAGAATGACATTTACTACGGTGGTACTCATACCCACAATGCGCCCGACACCACCGTCTATGCCTCTGCTGGCAAGACCGGTACAAATAGTGACGGTGTAGACTTGGGCCCAGTCAATGAAAATCTAGGCATTTGGATCAACCGTACCGTTGAAGATGTTGCGGATGCTGCGATTTTTGCGCTGAAGGACAGATCGGCTGCTACCATCACAAAGGATCAGCTTGCTGTCTCTGACGCTACCAACGAGGTGGTCAAGGGTAAGAAATTGGTTACCACCCGCCACTTGATCAATGGGGAGGATGGTTCTATTGCCGGTGATAACTTCAATAACCGCGGAAGTAATCCCAAGCAGATCACTGAGGCTGACGATACTATGTATCTGCTGCAGTTCAACTTTGAAGATAGCAGTAAACTGCCGATCATCTTCACCGGTTGGAGAGGTCACCCCTCTTTGAACAACAGCGATTCCTATAGCAACAGCGGCACGCACTGTATGTCCTCAGACTATGTCAATGCCTACCGTCACGCACTGGAGTTTGGTGTAGATGTGACCATTAACAAGGGTGACGCTGTGGGTTATGTGGAATCCTGGACATTGGGTGAAACCCAGAAATACCGCGTGATTTTCTTCAACGGAACCGGTGGTAACACCAATCCCAGAAATACAGAGGTGCAGCGGGATGCCAACGGCAATGCACTGACCTACGGCTCCGGTACCACCGTGAAAGGCTATTCCTGGATCGACGTATCTGCATCCAAGGCAGCGATCAAAGGCAGAGCATGCAGCTTCGGCGTTGTCCTGGCGACATTAGCGCAGGAGTGCTTGACAGACGGAAAGAATGCTTCTGCTGTTTCCTATGGCGAAATCAAGACATCACAAAAGACCTTCGCTACCGAACGTAAGCTGGTAGGCGTTAGCCTCTTGGGCTACAATGCCAGCATTTCTTATTGGGATGCAGATGCGCTCTATGATGCCGCTCTGAAAGCCTATAACACTGCTAACAGCAAATTCAGCGCATATACCACAGCTTACAACAATTATAAAAATGCAAGCTTGCTTACTAGCTTTTTGTATAAGGAAAAAATGAACACGGCACTGAATGAATATAATACTGCCAATTCTGCGTTGAATACAAAGCTGGCGGCCTACGAGGAATATATGGCAGCCCATAGCAACAATACGGCTACCCAGGCAAGTACCACTACGGTAAACGGCAACAAGGGACCTACCAAGCCATTGCAGACCCATCCTTACATTTACAGGGAAGATGGTCAGATCTACTGCATCGGTTCTCGTTTCCATGCCAATGCGGTGAAGGGCGACTGGAATGTTAAAGCGGGCGTTCCTTATACCAGCGGAAGCACGGTCACGTTAAATACTTGTATGATCGGTGAGAATCTGGCGTTTGTGGTTATCCCCGGTGAGCCTTTTGACTACTACTACAAGGAGACCGGAAAGTATACTGCAGAAAATAACCTGTGGAATATTCTCAATGACGAGACTTACGGAAAGCCTATTGTTCTGGGCTATACCAACGGTGCTAGCGGTTATTTCCCCAACTACGAGGCTTATTATTATAATGAAGGCAGCACCACGAATGTTATGGGTGCGTACGAGACCCATACATCGGACTTTGCTCCCGGTACCGGTGAGCGGATGATCTATGAGTTCGACGCTATGCTGGATGCGCTGAACAGCAATCCCCGGATCGCTTACTGTGAGCACTGCAAGAAGGATGTTGTCTGGACTCCGTATTATATGCAATCTACCATTTATGCCGGTCACTACTATATGGCAGCAGATTACACCGGTAACTATGTAAGAATTGCAGATAATGAGAAGGTCTGTTTTGATCTGAACGGCCATACTTTTACAGGCGAAGTTAGCCGCGCCTTCTATTTGGAGACAAACTGCACCACTGTGCTGAGCATTATGGACTCCTCTGCACAGCAAACTGGTATTGTAAAGGCCATCGGTGGTGATGTTGGTGCTGCCGGCGGATTTGGTGGCAAAACAATTTTTGTTGGCAAGAGTAGCACGCTGAATCTCTATGGTGGAACACTGGCCGGCGAAGACAAAGGTACACATAGCGTATATGCCGGCGGCGTTATGTTTGTAAGAGGTACCTTCAATATGTATGGTGGTAAGGTGATTGGCAGTACGGTCAGTGCCTTTACCGGTCAGTATCTTAAGAGCAGTGTGCCTACCAAGGTGGAAAAAGAAGCTTCCGGCGGTACTATTATAAGCAGCGGTACGCTGAACCTGTTTGGCGGTCAGATCACTTCCGGCAGCGCACAGCTGGTCACCGGTAAGGTTATCGGTGAGACAGGCGGCTATGCCTATACACAAACCACGGAGCCCATCGAGATTGTGGATCCCTGTATCAGTATTCTTAGTGGTGGTGCGGTGAATATTGGCGGTAACTGCGCAATTGATAAGCTGTACTTTGCGGATGGACTTTCCGGCAAGTTGACAATGAAGGGCGTCTACACCGGCTCGGTGGAGATCGGTTATCCTGCAGGTACATCTGTGGGACTGAATACTGCTGTGGGTGTTGCATTGGCGGACGCTAACGGAAATGCGGCAGATGCTTCCCGTTCTGCTATTACCGTCAATGGCTGTGAGGGCCTGTTTGCGGCAGTTAAGGGCTCCCAGCTGGTGCTTTCTGAGACGCCCTACAACACGGTCTACTGTGAAGGCTGTAAGAAGAATGTTCAGTGGCAGCCTATGAACAATGCGGAACTGGATCAATCTGTCAATACCAAGGGTATGAAGCCCGGTCATTATGTTCTGACGGAAGATGTGATCACTGTTCAAAAGCAGCTGAACGTCGATGGCAATAATCCCGGCACTTTCTGTTTCGATCTTGCAGGTCATACCTTCACCGGTAAGAGTCGTGCGATCTATGCCTATGATAAAACTAAGTTGAACATTCAAGACTCCGTAGGTGACGGTGTCATAGAAGGACAGTGTGGCAGCACTACGGGTGGCGGTGTGATTTACCTGCAGGACGATGTTACCTTCAATTTCTACGGTGGTACGATTCGTCACAACAATGAGGATGTTGACAATGTTCTCAACGGCGGCTGCATCCGTGTTAATGGTGCGAAGTTTGTTATGCACGGTGGTACTCTGGAGGGCAAGGATGTCAGCGATTACGGCGGTGCTATCTACGTTACTATTAGAAATAATGCTCCGGGAAGCGTAGAACTTCTGGGTGGTAAGGTTATTGGTGCGACAGCCAAGAAAGCTGGCAACTGTATCTACATCACTGATAAATGCACCATTGTTCTAGCAGGAACTGTACAGGTAGAGGACATCTATTTTGCGGGCAATCCTGCAACTGCACTAACAGTAGACACTACAAAGACAGCCTTCAGTGGCTCTGCGCAGCTGACCTGTGCAACCACACCGGAGCAGGGTGCATCTTTGGGTGCCTGCACAGGTACAAAGGGCATCGCCAACGGATCTATTGTACTTACCGGCAGCACACTACCTGTTATTGCAGATAACGGAAAGCTGACGACCAAACTGACACTGAAGTCCTTCCATTTGGTAGACGATAACGGTGTTTACGCAACCTTTGATACCTTTGGTGAGGCTTTGGAAGCCTATACCTATGATGCAAGCCGTGGCAATTACATTCAGCTTACAAAGGATGTATTCAAGGCAAATATCCAAAAGACCATCTGTGTGAATCTTGATAGTTTCTATCTCAGCGCACCCACCATTGCAGACGGTGTGACCGTTTATGCTATGGATTCCCAAACAGATGACTATACCATAGAGGATGAAATGGCTTACGGTATGGTCTATAACCCCACTCTTCAGGGCACTGCTTCTGTGGAGGCAATGGATGGCTATCTGAAGATTGCGGAAGGGAAGAGC
>JAZRRS010000102.1:0-18186 GCA_045651005.1 Faecousia sp. | reverse complement strand
ACCATGCTGAAGATTGGTATTCAGTTTTTCGCTCACCACAAGGGCGGCGGTTCTACCAAGAACGGTCGTGATTCCGAGGCTAAGCGTTTGGGCGTGAAGCGTGCTGACGGTCAGTTCGTTCTGGCTGGCAACATTCTGGTTCGCCAGAGAGGCACTCATATCCATCCCGGTGTCAATGTCGGTATCGGCAGTGATGACACTCTGTTCGCTCTGATTGACGGTACTGTCAAGTTCGAGCGCAAGGGTAAGGATCGTCGTCAGTGCTCCGTCTACGCTCTGGAGCAGTAATCACGGTTTACCGTATAGCTTGTAATGGGCTGCTGCAAACTAATGCAGCAGCCCTTTTTCTTTTGTATTTTGATAAAGGTATATTGGCAGTCATAGATGGCTGAATATGCCTTTATGAGAGTATAACCTTTTAGGAGGTATGTGTATGTTTGTTGATAAGGTGCGAATTACCGTCTGTGGCGGACGGGGCGGCGACGGTGCTGTGGCATTTCACCGGGAAAAATATGTGGCTTCCGGCGGCCCTGACGGTGGTGATGGCGGTCACGGCGGCAGTGTGATCCTGCGTGTCAATGACAATTTGACAACGCTTTTGGATTTTCGTTATAAGCGTAAGTACAGCGCTCAGTCCGGAGAGAATGGACAGGGCCGCAAAATGAGCGGTAAGCGGGGCGAGCCTTTGATCATCCAGGTGCCCCGGGGCACAGTGGTCCGGGACGCGGAGACCAATCAGATCATTGTGGATATGTCCACCGGTGAGGATCATATCATTGCCAAGGGTGGCAGAGGCGGCTGGGGCAATGCCCACTATGCCACCCCCACCCGGCAGGTGCCTCGCTTTGCCAAGGCAGGCATTGCCGGTCAGCAGCGGGATGTGATCCTGGAATTAAAGCTTCTGGCGGATGTGGGTCTTGTAGGCTTCCCAAATGTGGGTAAGTCCACACTGCTTTCTGTGACCTCCAATGCCCGTCCTAAGATTGCCAATTACCACTTCACCACCCTGTTTCCCAACTTAGGCGTGATCTATGTGGACGAAGGCGTTTCTTTCGTTATGGCAGATATCCCCGGTATTATTGAGGGTGCTGCGGAGGGCGCAGGACTGGGTCACGATTTCCTGCGACATATCGACCGCTGCCGTCTTTTGGTCCACGTGGTGGATGTGTCCGGCAGTGAGGGCAGAGATCCTGTGGAGGATTTTGATGCCATTTGTGAGGACCTTCACAATTACAGTGTGGATCTGGGCGACCGTCCTATGATCGTGGCTGCCAATAAGACAGACCTGCTGCCGCCGGACAGTGACAACCTGGAGCGTCTGAAGGCACGGGTAGAGGAAGCTGGCTGTGAGCTGTATGAGATCTCTGCAGGTACGACACAGGGCACAAGAAATCTGATGCGTGTGGTGGCGGAAAAGCTGCGGACACTGCCTCCTGTGACCATTTACGAGCCTGAGTATGTGGAGGTCATTGAAGAAGCAGGCGATCCCACGGAGCTGGAGAACGAGCATCTGGGTAACACCTGGGTCATTACCGGCACCTGGCTGGAGCGTTTGATTATGAACATCAACTTTGATGATTACGAATCCCGCAACTATTTCGATATGCAGCTTCACAAATGTGGACTGTTCAAGCGCCTGGAGGAAATGGGCATTCAGGACGGCGATGTGGTGGATATCTACGATATGCAGTTTGAATACCAGAGATGATCAAATGTCAACGCCCCCCAATGCATCAAGCATAGACTTTGATGCATTGGGGGGCTGTTTTTATGTTGTTTCCGGTTTAATGCTTTCTGTAGTTTTCACAGTTCTTGTAGGAATCCCAATAAGGACCGCAGCAGAAGTTGTCAATGATGTAAGAGGACTGGTAGGTATCCCATAACTTACACTTCTTGGTGGAGGGATCATAGTAAGGACACATATCTTTTCTCCTTTCTAATTCATGTATCAGCCACGTACTTTTTTTCGCACGCCCAGAACGAACAGAAGCACACCCAATGCAATGCCGCCAGCCATAACCAGCAGGGCAGGGATCTCTCCACCGGAACCAATCGCATTGAATAAGCCAAATGTACAGGCAGCAGCGATACCGATACCCCAACCCATTTGTTTGCCGTTTCGACGGGGTGTATTCCGCAAGGTTTCAAAGTATTCAGTATATTCCTTATACTTTTCCTCCGGAAGTTCAATTACTTCCAAGGTTGGATCCTGAACAAATTCGCCACCCTCCGTATATACATCAATGGCTGCGCACTGTGTTTCGCCTACCGTTGCAGTAAAAGACCAGCTTTCTCCTTCAGCACCCTTCCGGATTGCATCGCCTGCCATATTCAGCAGAGCACTCTTGCTACCCTTTCGTCCCCAGTCATACACCTTGGCATTACCACGTTCAAAATTGGAAGCGGTGTAGATAGTAAAACTGTGCTTTCCGTTACCCAGTTCGTAAACACTACCTTCCTCGATTGTGAACGCCTTTTGACCGTCCACGGACAGATATCCGCCAAAAGATGTGTTGCCGTTGATAGATAAATGTAAGAACGCCATACTCTATCTCTCCTTACTGTATTTTGAAAGAATATAAAAAATAAAGAATAAAATATTCTTCTGGGGAATATTATATTCAAATAAAATATGAATGTCAAGACTAAAATATGCAATAATTGAATAGTTGACAAGGGGGATTATTGCATGAAGAATATCAAATTGATTCGCGTGACCAAAGACTATACACAGCTCAAGGTGCAGATGGATACCGGTATCAGCCAAAGCACCCTTTCCAAATATGAATCCGGAGATATGATCCCTACTACGGATAACCTGATGCTGCTTGCGGACTACTACAAAACCAGTCTGGATTACCTGATGGATCGAACGGACGAAAGAAAACCGTATCCTGTAAAAAAGCCTGAAAGCGACTGACCGGCTATTGAAAGCGATCTCCCGCCGCTATTGAAAGAGAGCTCCCACAATGCTTGCATTGCGGGAGATTTTATTGTATAATATAAAGATATAAACATAAATTCCAATTTATCGGGCGGCAGCACCCCAGGGTGGTATCTCTTGCCCCTCTGGGGCAATTCACCTCCTGCCGCCTGACAACTCGTGCACACTGCGGAAAGAATCATTACAAAAAATGCTCGGTAACGGAGAAATATAACGATATCGAGCTTTAAATGTTACGAAAACAAACGAGTTATGCACGAGGAGGGGTGAAGCGCCCTTGCGCTTCAAATTGAAATTTGAAGAGGTATGGTGTATGGAGCTTAAGGTTTTGACGGTTGGTGATGTGGTGGGCAGACCCGGTATGGATCGGGTGTGCGGATCTCTGCGGAAACTGAAACTGCGTACCGGTGCGGACTTTGTGATCGTGAACGGAGAAAATGCCGCTGTGGTGGGTATGACACCTCAGCAGGCGGAGGATATTTTTGATGCCGGTGCGGATGTGATCACCATGGGCAACCACACCTATGGCAAAAGGGAACTGGTGGAGTATATGGAAGATAACCACCGTGTGCTCCGTCCTGCCAACTATGCACCTCAGGCACCCGGCAATGGCTGGGGGATTTATGAAACAAAATGCGGCAATGTGGCAGTGATCGATCTGCAAGGCCGCTGCAATATGGATTACGGCCCGGACAACCCATTTTTGATGGTGGAAAAGATTTTGAAGCAGATCGATACTCCACTGGTTTTTGTGGAGCTTCACGCAGAAGCTACCTCGGAAAAGTTGGCTATGGGCTATATGCTGGACGGTAAAGTATCTGCTGTGTGGGGCACCCATACCCATGTGCCTACCGCAGATGCACAGGTGCTGCCTAAGGGAACGGGGTATGTGACAGATTTGGGTATGACCGGACCCCGTTATTCGGTTTTGGGAATTCAGCCGCATCTGTCTATTGCAAAATTCCGTGGAGATCTGACAGAGCGTTATCGTTGGGCAGAGGGAGATACCAAGCTGGAGGCGGTGCTGTTTACGGTGGATGGGAATACCGGATTGTGCACTGCGGCAGAGAGGGTGGACATCTATGATTAGGATCCTCCACAGTGCGGACTGGCATTTGGGATCTCCTATGGTGCAATTTTCGCCGGAGCAGGCACAGCTTCTGAGAAAATGGCAGGAGCGCATCCCGGAATTGTTGGCAACGGCCTGCCGGGAGGAAAAGTGCGATCTGGTGCTGCTGTCGGGAGATTTGTTTGACAGTGGGTATACAAAGAATACTGTGAGCCGGGTCAAGGCGGCACTGGAAGAAATGGCGGTGCCGGTGTTTATCAGTCCCGGAAACCACGATTATGTAGAAACCAACAGCCCGTGGCAGGGGGTATGGCCTGAAAATGTACATATCTTTACCCACCCGGTGATCACTGCCTATCCGTTACCGGAGCTGGATTGCTGTGTATACGGTGCAGGCTATGTGGGAATGGACTGCCCGGGAGTTTTGGGTGATTTTGTGCCGGAGCATACTCAGCGTTACGCTGTGGGTGTGCTCCACGGAGACCCCACACAGAGGACATCGCCCTATTGCCCTGTGACGGAACAACAAGTGGCGGCATCGGGCCTTGATTATCTTGCTTTGGGTCATATCCATAAAGCAGGCTCTTTTAAAAAAGGAAAGACTTTGTGCGGTTGGCCCGGTTGTCCAATGGGTCGTGGCTATGATGAACAGGGGGAGAAAGGGTATTTTATTGTAACGGTGGACGGAGACGTTAGTTCCCGTTTTGTAGCTTTGAATGCGCCCCGTTTTTATGATCTGTCGCTTTCAGCAGATGCCTTGTTGTCATCCGTTTTGCCCCTTGTGGGAAACGAAGATTTTTACCGCATTACCCTTACGGGTCCGGCAGAAAAACCGGATCTGAGTGTGCTTTTGGCGGAATATGCAATGTTCCCCAACTTGCAGCTTCGGGATCACACCGTTCCTCCGGTGGATGTCTTTGGCAATGCCGGTGAGGATACTTTTGAGGGAATGTACTTTCGGCTTTTGCGTGAAAGACTGTATCAAGCGGATGAACAAGACCGCAAGCGCATCCTGTTGGCAGCGCAGTTGTCCCGTCAGCTGCTGGATGGACAGGAGGTGGAGCTGCCGTGATGATTTACTGTATGACAGCGACCTTCGGAAAGCTGGAGCATCAGACGTTGACATTGCAGCCGGGGCTGAATGTGGTGGAAGCACCCAATGAATGGGGAAAAAGTACCTGGTGTGCATTTTTGGTGGCGATGCTCTATGGAATTGATACCCGGGAGCGCAGTCGTCAGGGCGTGTTGGCAGATAAGGAGCACTATGCACCCTGGTCCGGCAGTCCTATGTCCGGCAGAATGGACATATGCTGGAACGGACGGGATATCACCTTGGAACGCACCACTCGTGGCAGAGTGCCTATGGGTGCGTTCAAAGCCTATGAAACGGAAACGGGCATTCCCGTTCCGGAACTGACGGCAGAAAACTGTGGCGAGCGATTGCTGGGTGCGGAAAGATCTGTGTTTGCCCGTGCAGGCTTTATCCGTCTGTCGGATATGCAGATAACAGACGATGAAGCTCTGCGCCGCAGATTGCACGCTTTGGTAACCACCGGGGATGAAAGCAATGCCGGAGACGATCTGTATGAAAAACTGAAGGCATTGAAAAACCGCTGCCGTCATAACCGCACCGGTCTTTTGCCGGCGGCAGAGGCAGAACGGGCTCGTTTGCAGGAAACGCTTTCTCGTTTAGAACAGCTGCAGGAGCAACTGCATCAGCTGACAAGCGGACAGGCGGTGCTGACAGAGCAACTACGGAAACTTGAAAACCATCGGACAGCACTGGCTTACGAGAAGGCGTTGCAGGATTCCCAAAAGCTTGCGGATGCCAATGCCGTCAAAGAAGCGGCATATGCACGGTATGAGCATTTGCGCCGCAGCTGCGAAGGTTTTGCGGATCGGGAGACGGCACAGATGCAGGTGCTACATCTGGAACAGTTGCGGATGCAGCAGGAAGCGCTGATGGAGCAGAGATTACCGGTTGCTCCTGTGCCACCGGAAATGCCGAAGATTTTTACAGGACTGTCTCCGGAACAGGCGGTCCAACAGGCAAAAAGCCACAAAGCTGCCTATGATATGCTGTCGAAACCCGTTACACCCTTGTGGCTGATTTTAGGACTTTTGTTTTTGGTTACCGCTGTAGCGTTGTTTTTTGTGGACTGGAAATTTTCATTGACACCGTTGGTGTTGTCTGTGCTGTTTATGGGCATCCAAGTGCAGAGCAAGGATCGTCAAAAAAAGGCACGCCAACAGCTCACGGCACAGTATAAAGAAGTTCCCTCTGAATTGTGGGTCGACACTGCACTGATGTGGCAGTGTGCAGCAGAGAAATACGAAAAAGAATACGCCGGTTGGGTCGAAAGTTGCAGCACCCATAATAACCGCAGAGAAGCACTTGCGGAAAATATTGAAAATTCCACCGGTGGTGCATCTATGGCAGAGGCACTGGAGGGCTGGCGCAAGGCATTGGAGATGCACGATCAGCTGGAGCGTGCCTATGACAGCTACTTGCAGGCGGAAGCCTATGCCAAAACAGTGGCGGAAATGGTAAAAACCGCAGAAAAACCGGAATTTCCGGATGCTTTGCAGCTGACAGAGACGGAAACCGGCATTCAGATCGACAAAATTTGCGGAGAGCTGCAACAGATGCGGCAGCTGGCAGGCCAAAGCAGCGGCAGAATGGAAGCGTTGGGTGACCCGGCGGCACTTCGCAACGGACTGAAAAAAGCGGAAGCGCGCATTGCCCGTTTGGAGGAAGTCTATGAAGCTGCCTCGTTGGCTATGGAAACCTTGCAACAGGCGGCGACGGAATTGCAGAGGAAATTTGCACCCCGGATCGCAAACCGTGCCCGAAATTTATTTTCGGGTCTTACAGATGGTCGTTATGAACGGCTGATGCTGGAGGAGGATCTGTCGCTGGCGGTGTGTGCCCGGCAGGAGGATACCCTCCGTTCCTGCCTTTGGCGCAGTGACGGAACAAAGGATCAGCTGTACCTCGCACTGCGTCTTGCGGTGGCAGAGGAGTTGATGCCCCGTGTGCCACTGGTCTTGGATGATGCGTTGGTGCGTTTTGATGAAAATCGCCTTGCATTGGCAATGAAGATCCTGAAGGAACAGGCAAAGGAAAAACAAGTGATCCTTTTTACTTGTCAGAGCAGAGAGAAAAATTATTTATAAAATTTCTACGGCTATTGCACAGCGGCCTGAAGCCCGGTGTGAAAATTTTCGGTAGATAGGAAGGAGCTTTAACTATGGAATATTCGGCAATTAGAGAGGTCACGCTGTTGGCGGTTATTCTTCGTGTGGTGGCAGCTGTGATCGTTGGTGGCCTTATCGGTTTGGAAAGAGGTATGAAAAATCGCCCTGCAGGATTGCGTACTTATATGGTGGTGTGTGTGGGAGCGTGCCTCATTATGCTCACAAACCAGTATGTGACCCAGGTGCTGGGTACAGGCGATCCTGTGCGTATGGGCGCACAGGTGGTCAGCGGCATCGGTTTTTTGGGTGCCGGTACCATTATCGTTACCCGTCGGAATCAGATCAAAGGTCTGACAACCGCAGCCGGATTGTGGGCGGCGGCAGGCGTAGGTCTTGCTTTGGGTATTGGTTTTTATGAAGCCGCCATTGCCGGTGGACTTGCGCTATTTACCGTTATGACCCTGTTGCAGCGGATGGACAACAAAATGCACCGCAGTGCCAAAGTGTTGGAGATCTATGTGGAGCTTTCCAGGGCTTGCCCGTTGGGAGACTTCCTGCGGCAGGTACGGGAAAAGAACATTGATGTACGGGACACTGCCCGGGAACACGAAAATGAGATTGAAGATGGCGGCCGTGCCTATTTTGCAACATTGAAGCTGCAGCATCGGCAGAATCACCTGGAAGTGATCCAGGAGATTCGCACCATCCCGGGTGTCAATTATGTGGAAGAACTGTAAAAAATAAAAAGCCGCACCGCCGTAAAGAAAACGACGGTGCGGCTTTTGCTGCTGTTAACCGAGAGCGGGCAGGATCAGACTCAGGATGATGACCAGAGCCAAAAAGCCTGCCAGGATCATAGTGAACAGACGCTTGGTTTCTTTTTTCATCGCTTATTGTGCTCCTTCAAAAGGGATTTTTATTCAGTATAGCATAAATTCATTGAATGTGCAATTGTAAAGTTTCAAAATCGTGCTATAATTGAAGTGGAGTAATATAGAAAGAGGTGTTTTTATGGAATTCTCTGTGAATCATCCTGTGCTGTTTCTGCTGTCAGGCTTGTTGGTGGCAGTGGTCTTGGCACAGTCGGTATTCTTTTTGATCAAGGCTCTGCGTCGCAGCAAGGAGCTGGGTATGGATCAGAAGAAACTGAAAAAGACAATGATCTCTGCGGCAATTTTTACCATTGCTCCTGCGGTGGCCATTGTGATCAGTGTGATGGTTTTGAGTAAGACTTTGGGTTTGCCCATGCCTTGGCTGCGGTTGAGTGTGGTGGGCTCTATGAGCTACGAGACAGTTGCGGCTACCAATGCGCTGAACGCAATGGGGCAGTCTCTGGGTTCCGGGGAATTGACGGCGCAGCAGTTTGTGAATGTGCTGGTGGTTATGACCATCAGTATTATGCTGGGTATCTGGTTGGTGCCGCTGATCGGAAAAAAGCTGCAAAAAGGTATGAAATCTCTTGCCAACCGGGATGCCAAATGGGCAGACATTTTTTCCAATGCGCTCTTTATCGGTATGATCGCAGCATTCCTTGGCTTTGTTTTCTGCGACGTGTCCCGTCTGTGGCTGGGTGGTACAGAGGAATACACAGCTACCTCCGGTCTGATTCCTGTTTGTGTTATGGCGGTGTCGGCTCTGGTGATGGTAATTTGCGGCCTTTTGATGAAGCTGCCGAAAATGAAGTGGCTTAGCGAATATGCACTGCCCATCAGCCTTGTGCTGGGTATGGCAGCGGCGATCCCCATCACAGGATGGCTGGGTTAAGGAGGTAAGGGTATGAAGAAAATGAGCTATATGGACAGTGTCCACCGTGACGGTACGATTTGGAATCTGAGCGTTATGGTGCTTTTGCTTGCGTTCCCTGTGGCGGTTTGTTTCCTCTTTAATACTATGCCTGAGTGGAAAAGTCTGCTGATGGGATTGCTGGCGACAGCACCGCTTTATTGGGCAGTGGGTGCTGTGGAGACGGTTACCTATGTGCCTATGCTGGGTGCCGGTGGTGCTTACTTAAGCTTTGTTACCGGCAATATTTCCAATTTGAAGCTGCCCTGTGCGCTGAATGCTTTGGAGCAAAACGGAGTCAGCGCCAATTCTGAGGAGGGCGAAGTGGTCTCCACCATCGCCATTGCCGTATCCAGCATCGTGACCACTGTGATCATTGTGCTGGGTGTGATTTTGATTGTGCCGTTGACACCGGTGCTGCAAGCACCTGTGCTGCAGCCGGCTTTTGATCAGATATTGCCGGCTTTGTTTGGTGGCCTTGGAGTGGCGTTTGTGTCTAAAAACTGGAAGCTGGCAGTTGCGCCGGTGCTTCTGATGCTGGTGCTGTTTATTTTTGTACCGGCACTGGATGCCGGAACGGTGGGTATTATGGTGCCGGTGTCAGCTTTGTTTACCATCGGTATGGGTCGGATCTTGTATAAGCGGGGTGTGCTGTAATGATAGGTTACATTCTTTTGGTGGCGGTGCTGCTGCTGGTGGTGGCGGTGCTGCTGCTCCGTGCTGCACTGTTCCAGCCGAAGACACAGAAGACAGGTCAGATTCTGCCTGTGGAATTCGACGAAGAGGCAGCGGTGACAGCATTGCAAAAATTGGTGCAGTGTAAAACCATCTCCAATAACGATCCTGCGTTGGAAGACGAAGCAGAATTCCAAAAGCTGATCGCTATGTTGCCGGAGCTGTATCCCAATGTGTTTGCCGCCTGTTCTTTTCAGCAGCTTCCGGACCGGGCACTTCTGTTCCGGTGGCCCGGAAAGTCGGAAAAAGAACCTTCTGTTATGATGGCGCACTACGATGTGGTGCCGGTGGTGGAGGAGGCTTGGGATAAGCCGCCCTTTGCCGGCATCATTGAGGATGGTGTTCTGTGGGGACGTGGTACGCTGGATACCAAGGTCACATTTAATGGCGTGCTCAGTGCTGCCAATCAGTTGATCCGTGACGGCTTTGTGCCGGAAAATGATATTTATTTTGCCTTTTCCGGTGGTGAAGAGGTCAACGGTATGGGTGCGGTCAATATCGTGAATTATTTTAAGGAGCAGGGCATCCAACCTGCACTTGTGGTGGATGAAGGCGGCGCTGTGGTGGAAAATGTGTTCCCCGGCGTGAAAGCGCCCTGTGGTTTGATCGGTATTGCAGAAAAGGGTATGATGAATGTAAAATACACCGTCAAATCTTCCGGTGGTCACGCCTCTGCACCTCTGCCCAAGACACCGGTGACCACTTTGGCAAAGGCTTGCCGCAGCATTGTGGAGAAACCCTTCAAAATGCATTTGACAAAACCGGCATTGGAAATGTTTGATACATTGGGAAGACATTCCTCCTTTGCCTTGAAGATCGTGTTTGCAAACCTGTGGCTGTTTAAGCCGGTGCTGGATCTGATCTGCAAGGGAAGCGGCGGTGAAATGAATGCATTGTGCCGCACTACCACAGCCTTTACTATGATGGAGGGCAGCAGTGCTCGAAATGTGATCCCGGCACAGGCATACATTATCTCCAATATGCGGCTGAATCCTGCGGATTCCGTGGCAAAGGCGAAAGCGTATCTGGAAAAAACCGTCAACGACCCGGATGTGGAGATCACGGTACTGGAAAGCTTTGAGCCAAGTCCTATCTCTCAGACAAACTGCGCAAGCTGGGATAAGGTGGCATCTGCCGTTTCCGAGACTTGGCCCGGCTGCATTGTGTCACCCTATCTGATGGTACAGTGCTCCGATTCCCGTCACTACGGTCCAATCTCTGACCGTGTCTATCGCTTCAGTGCAATGGCAATGACTGCAGAGGAACGCAAGAGCATCCATGGAAACAACGAACGCATCCGGCTGGAAGCCATCACCCGTGCGGTGGAGTTTTATGTTCGACTGATGAAGCAATGCTGATATAGAGGGGGAAGTGTCAATGACACGGACAATGGACCTGACAGAAGGCTCGATCCTGAAGAAAATGCTTCGTTTCGCTATGCCTGTGATCGTAGGCAACTTGCTGCAGCAGCTCTATACGGTGGCAGACCGTGTGGTAGTGGGCAGATTTGCCGAGGATGGTGCTACTGCTCTTGCAGCGGTTGGCGCATCGGCGCAGCCTGTGAACTTGGTGCTGGGTTTCTTTTTGGGCATTGCTACCGGAAGCGGTATACTGTGTGCCAATATGCTGGGCTCCGGGGATCAGGAAGGTCTGCGGAAAAATATGCACACGGCGGTGCTGATGGGTATTTTTTGTGGCGTGCTTATGAGCGTGGTGTCCATTCCTCTGGTGGATGTGTTTTTGCGGTGGCTTGGTACACCGGAAAGCGTGTTGCCCAAAGCAGTGCTTTATATGCAGCTGTTCCTTGTGGGCGTTCCTGCGTCACTGGTGTATAACATTGCTTCCGGTATCCTGCGTGCCCACGGAGACACCAAGCGGCCGATGTATTGCCTTACCATCAGCGGAATTGTGAATGTGGCACTGAACCTGGTGCTGGTGCTGGGTATGAAAATGGATGTGGCAGGTGTGGCGATCGCTACAGTGATCTCCCAGTACCTCTCTGCCGGTGCGTTGGTTTGGATCTTGTTTTCTCCCAAAGATCAGTATCGTCTTTGCTGGGAGGAACTGCGTATGGATAAAAAACAAGCAAGGGACATCCTTCGTGTCGGTGTGCCCAGTGGCTTGGGAGGTATCGTATTCAGCGCATCGAACCTGACCGTTCAATCGGCAGTAAATTCTCTGGCAAACAATGTGACCAATGGTGCGGCACTGATCGCAGGGAAAACAGCGGCCAATGATATTAATGCATTTATTTACCAGATGCACGGTGCGTTGGCTGCCAGCTGTGTCAGCTTTGCCGGTCAGTGTTACGGTGCGAAAAAGTATAAACGCATCGATAAGGTGGCAATTACCGGTGTATGGTTAAGTGTAGCGTTTATGGCAGTGCCAATCATTCTCAGTTGTATTTTTGCACCCCAGGCCATCGGACTTTTCAATAGGGACGAAGAAGTGATGGCGTACGGTGCCAGGTTCCTGCGGATTCTGACCTTGAGTTTGTTTTTGTTTACGCCGGCAGAGTGTTATTCTGCTTGCTCTCGTGGTATGCGGCGGGCAATGATGCCCACCGTTATGAACTTGGTCGCAATCTGCGGTACAAGAGTTGCCTGGGTCTTGTTTGTATTTCCTCGTTTTCAAACCATCGAGGGTCTTTATCTGAGCAACCCCGTTTCTTGGGTGGTCAGTTGCGTTTTGCAGGTATCTTACTATATTTACAGCCGCAGAAAAATCGCCAAAGAGGAAACGCAATAGCATACAAAATTCCGGCTTACCGCTTACGGGCAAGCCGCAAGTTTATCTTCGCTGCAATGCCGCTTTTACCATAGCAAAAAATATGGAAGCATAAAGTTTTTTGTTTGGTAATTCTGGGAAATTCCGGTTGCATATTATCTGCTTTAATAGTATAATCAGCCTGTGTGCATTTCCAAATAAGGAGGAAAATGAAAAGATGTATAGAATTTACAAAATTACATCCAACCCTGTGGTGGACTTTGCTGCCGAGGAGCTGAAGAAATACCTGCGTATGATGATGCCCCGTGGCGGTGAGATCGCTATTGAGTACAAGCCCGATGCGAAAGAGGGCTTCCGTCTGGGTCTGATGGAGAATTTTGGCCTGGATATTTCCGAAGCGGCTGATCCCGAGCTGGATGATATTCTGCATATTGATACCGACGAAGAGGGTGGCATCATTGCCGGTGACAATGTCCGCAGCGTTCTGTTGGCAGTGTACCGTTATTTGACCATTAACGGCTGCCGCTGGCTGTACCCCGGTGTGGATGGTGAGTTCATTCCGGTGAAGGATATTGAGCCGGTAAAGTACCACAAACTGGCAGACTGCCGCTATCGTGGTCAGTGTAACGAGGGTGCTGAAAGTCAGCAAGCTATGCTGGAGACCATTGATTTCTCCCCCAAGATCGGCTTGAATGTGTATATGCTGGAGTTCGATATTCCCAAGATCTACTACGACTGGTACTACAACCACAAGAGCAATGATACCAACTGGGAGCCGGAGCCTATTTCTGCGGAAACCGTTCTCCAGTGGAAGCGTGTTTGTGAGTCTGAGATCGCCAAGCGTGGATTGCAGTTCCACGATATGGGCCATGGCTGGAATGCGGAGGCCTTTGGCATCAGCTCCATTGGCGGCTGGACCAAGGACGAGAACAATCCCGTTCCGGAGGAGGCTCGTCAGTATCTGGCATTGATCGATGGCAAGCGGGATCTGTACAAAGGTGTTGCCTTGAACACCAACTTCTGTATGTCTAACCCCGAGGCGCGTAAGATCGTGGCGAATACCGTTTGTGATTATGCGGAGGCAAACCACAACGTTAATTACCTGCACGTATGGCTGGCAGATGCACAGAAAAACCATTGCGAGTGTGAGAATTGCCGGAAAAAGACTCCCTCTGACTGGTATGTGATCCTGCTCAATGACATTGATGCTGAGCTGACCGCCCGTGGTCTTACTAACCGTATTGGTGGCTGTATTTACTCTGAAACTGCTTATCAGCCTACCTGTGAGCATCTGAATAACCCCGAACGCTTTATCTTCATCCTGGGCGCTATCACCCGTAGCTATTGCTACTCTGTGCCCAAGGATCCGGTTTTGGAGAAGTTCACACCCTTTGTACTGAACGTTTCCGGCAGACCCGAGACTATGGAGGAGCATATTATTCGTGCCAAGCTATGGCGCGACTTTGCACCGGCACCTCATATTGCCTATGAGTACCACTTCTGGAAGCATCAGCATTATGCTCCCGGTGTGTTGAGCTTTGCCCGCCGCCTCCATGAGGACGTATTCTCTTACCGTGACAACGGATTCCGGGGTATTATTCAAGACGGCTCTCAGCGTTCCTACTTCCCCAACGGTCTGTCCTACTATGTCTATGCACAGACGCTGTTTGACAATAGTTTGAAGTTTGATGACATTGTGGCTGACTATATGACCCACGCCTACGGTGAAGCTGCCGATGTGGCTATGGAACTGCTGAAGGCAATTGACGAGTATCTGCCTCAGACCTATGTGGAAGCACGCCACACCCTGAACCACGATGTGAACCAGTTCTACAAGCCTGAAATGGAAGAAATGCTCCTGGCTGTGGACGGTATCACCCGTGAATTTGAGGAGAAGCTGGCAGCCTTTAAGAATATGCCCAAGCGTGTGCAGACCGTGTCTGTCCGCCTGCTGCTGCGGCACTGTGAGCTTTGCCGTGGTTTGGCTGCGGCGCTGGCACTCAAGTGCGTGGGCAAGGATGTGGCAGCAAAGGAATCTATCCAGGCGTTTATGAAGGAGTTCGGTAAGTATGAGCAGTCTATGGAGCGGTACTACGATCACCACCAGCATATGGCTGCCTACAATTCCATCTTTAATAAGATCAGCGAGTACAACCAATAAATAAGGCAGGTCGCAAATGCGACCTGCCTTTTCACTGTTAAGCGTGTCATCCTTCGCTTCGCTTAGGATGACACGCTTCTTCTTATCTTAATGACATTGGGTCTATGACCGTTTTTCTGTGGTTGGTTGTTACTTTCCGTAGACCAGTGACTCAGCGTAACGAGTAGCGATCACGCCTTCGGGCTCGCCGGTCTTCTTGGACTCAGTGAGGATGTGCTCGATGGAGTTATAGATGTTGTCTACCTTCACCAGGACTTCTTCCTTGTTGTAAGGACCGTCCACCTCAGCTGCAGCATTGATAACCCCGCCGCCGTTGATGACAAAGTCAGGAGCGTAGAAGATGCCCTTGTGCTTCAGAGCGATATCGGAAGCGTCGTCCAGGATCTGGTTGTTAGCACCACCGGCGACTGCCTTACAATTCAGCTGTGCGATGGTGGTGGGGTTGATGATAGCACCCATAGCGTTGGGGGAGAAAATGTCGCACTCCTGAGCGTAGATCTCGTCGGTGGCAACGATCTTGGCGCCGAACTCCTGGGCAGCCTTGTCAGCCATTGCCTTGTTGCTGCGGTTGGCGATGATCAGCTTTGCGCCGCTTTCGTGCAGCAGACGGCACAGATCGTATCCTACTTTGCCCAGACCCTGCACAGCAATGGTCAAGCCTTCCAGAGAATCTGTACCCAGGGCCACCTTTGCGGTAGCGCGGATGCCCTGCCATACACCACGGGCGGTGAAGGGAGAGGGGTCACCGCTGTTCTGAGGCAGACCGCACAGATACTTGGTCTTGCGCAGCATTACCAGAGCGTCGTCGCAGGTGGTGTTTACGTCCTCAGCGGTGATGTACTGACCGCCTAGACCGTTAACAGCCTCAGCAAAAGCTTCAAACATAGCTTCTGTCTTCTGAGAGGGGTCAGCGATGATGACACCCTTACCGCCGCCGTGGGGCAGACCGGCAACAGCGTTCTTGTGGGTCATACCACGGCTCAAGCGCAGCACATCAAACAGAGCATCGTCGTAGGATGCGTAGGGGAACAGGCGGCAGCCGCCGATAGCGGGGCCCAGGTTGGTGTTGTGCACAGCGATGATGGCCTTCAGGCCAGCCTTTTCGTTGTTGACAAACAGCACCTTCTCGTGACGGTAGTTGCTCATTTCGGTCATTGCATTCATAATAGTTTTCCTCCTTAAAGTAATCAGAGCCGGTATAAGTCCGGTCTGCGATCCCGGAATACCGGGAATGATTCACGTAATGTTTGTAATTTTTGGGTATCGCAATCTGTAGTGATGATCGTTTCTTCATCACCTGCTTCTGCCACTTTGTTTCCGGAAGGGCCGAAAATGGCAGAGCCACCGCCGCAGACCTTGTCTCCGGCAGTGCCGCAGGCATCGCAGCACACCACAAACATTTGATTTTCGATGGCACGGGCAGCGCATAGGGTTTGCAGCAGATCAATGCGGGCTTTAGGCCACTGGCATACGACAAACAGCACATCCATACCGTCCAAACTCATTGTGCGGACCAGCTCCGGGAAGCGTACATCATAGCAGATAATGACGCCGCAACGGATGCCGTCCAATATGAAGCAGCAAAGGGAATTGCCTGCACCATAGCGTTTGTCTTCGCCTACATGGGTGAACAGATGAATTTTGTCATAGCTGGCGATCAGTGTGCCTTGCCGGTCAAAAATGCAGCAGGTGTTGAACCGCTGTCCATCCCGATAACTGGTCACAGAGCCGGCAACGATATTTACATTGTGCTGTTTTGCCAGAGCACCGATCTCCCGGACAGTCCGTTGGAAGCTGTTCTCGTACAACTCCGGTTCTGCGTTTCGGGGAAGAAAACTGATATCCCAGCTTTCCGGCAGTACCACCACATCCGGCATTTCTGCCATAGCCTTCTGAATCAGCTGTGCTGCGTGGGAGAAGTTTTCATCAGGGCGAGACGGCAATACATCCATCTGCAGACAGGCAATTTTCATTACTTATACTCCTTGCCCATATTCAGAGCCTTCATATTCAGCTCCACCAGAGCGGCTTTCTTGGGGGGCACAAGGTCAGCAACCACTGTGTCTGTGCCGTCAAAGGACAGCTCCGGGTGATTCTGAAGCAGAGCACCCACAAGGATCATATTGGCAAGGCTTGCCATATCGTTTTCCTTCGCCATTGCGGTGGCAGGAATGGGGAATACTTGAATATCCGTACGCTTTACCGCATACTGGATGAGGGAACTGTCCAGATAGACCTGACCGCCAGGGACGACGGTGTCGATGTACTTTTCCAGAGAGGGCAGGTTCATTGCCACCAGCACATCGGGGTCGGTGATAATGGGGCTTCCCACAGGGGTCTCGGATAGGATCACACTGCAGTTTGCAGTGCCGCCACGCATTTCGGGACCATAGGAGGGCAGCCAGGAGACCTGCTTGTCTTCTTTCAGTCCTTTGTAGGCGAGGAACTTACCGGCAAAGAGGATGCCTTGTCCACCGAAACCGGCAAAGAGGATCTGTGTTGTTTTCATTACTTTTCCTCCTTTGCAGCGGTTCTGTCCTTGTAAACGCCCAAAGGATAGTAGGGCATCATATCGCTTTCTACCCACTCCAGTGCCTTCTGAGGGGTCATACCCCAGTTGGTGGGACAGGCAGAGAGCACTTCCACAAGGCTAAAGCCCTTGCCGTCAATCTGATTCTGGAAAGCCTTTTTAATGGCTTTCTTAGCGGCGTTGACATTTTTTACGTTGTTTACAGCCACACGGGTGATGTACTCAGGACCTTCCAGTGTAGCCAGCATTTCACTGACACGGATAGGCCAGCCGCAGTGGTTTACATCACGACCGTAGGGGGAGGTCTGGGTCACCTGTCCGGGAAGGCTGGTGGGAGCCATCTGACCGCCGGTCATACCGTAAATGGCGTTGTTGACAAAGATCACGGTAATGTTTTCGTTTCTTGCGGCGGAATGTACGGTTTCAGCCATACCGATAGAGGCAAGGTCGCCATCGCCCTGATAGGTAAACACAATGTTTTCGGGGCGGCAACGCTTGATGCCGGTAGCCACAGCAGGTGCTCTGCCATGGGCGGATTCGATCATATCGCAGGTGAAATAATCGTAAGCCATAACTGCGCAGCCAACGGGAGCAACACCGATGGCCTTGCCTTCAATGTTCAGCTCCTGCAGGACTTCTGCCACCAGGCGGTGAATAATACCGTGGGGGCAGCCGGGACAATAGTGCAGAGGAAGATCTGCCAATGTCTTGGGTTTTTCAAATACAACTGCCATTTGGCTCACTCTCCTTTCTGCGCCTTGCGGATGGATTCCAGCACCTCGTCGGGACTGGGGATCATACCGCCGCAGCGGTTACACAGGGAAACCGGCTTTTTACACTGGGTATAAAGCTTAACATCTTCGATCATCTGACCCATACTCAACTCAACACAGACAAAGCTCTTGACCTTGTCGGCAGCGGCAGCCATCGCCTTCTGGGGGAAGGGCCACAGGGTAATGGGACGAATGAGACCGGCCTTGATGCCTTCTGCTCTTGCGGCAACAATTGCGTTCTTTGCAACACGGGAAGCAATGCCAAAG
>JAZRRS010000101.1:0-51881 GCA_045651005.1 Faecousia sp. | reverse complement strand
CCAGAGCCTTGATGCGGTCCAGCATCTCGGTGGCCACGGTGAAGCCGTGAACCTGGATACACTTGTCAATGATCTTGCCCAGCTGCTTCTTGCCAACCAGGAAGTCAACTTCCAGGTCGAACTCGTGACCGGCAACGGTGCGATCCACGAAGCCCAGATCCTGCGGGATAGGCTCATTGTAGATCAGGCGGCCGACAGTAGCGTTGATAATACGGTACTGCATTTCGCCGTCCACTTCCTTGCCGTAACGGACACGGATGGGAGCGTGCAGACCCACATCGCCATCAGCATAAGCAGCAATCGCCTCATCCACGCTGGAATAATTCAGCTTGGGACGGAAGGAAGCAACCTTCTTGCCCTCAGCCTTTGCCTTGGCATTGGCAGCGACAAACTCGTCAGCATCCACCAGCTCACCGGCAGTCAGACCAGTCTCACCGGCATCGGTGACAAACACCTCTTCAGCGCCCTTCTCTGCCTTGCCCAAACGAGTATAGGTCAGATAGTAAGCACCCAAAATCATATCCTGCGTAGGAACAGTAACCGGCTTGCCATCCTGCGGACGCAGCAAGTTGTTAGCAGAAAGCATCAGCATTCTGGCTTCTGCCTGTGCCTCTGCAGACAGAGGCACGTGAATAGCCATCTGGTCGCCGTCGAAGTCAGCGTTAAATGCAGTACAGCAAAGAGGGTGCAGCTTCAGCGCACGGCCCTCAACCAGAATGGGTTCAAATGCCTGAATGCCCAGACGGTGAAGTGTAGGTGCACGGTTAAGCATAACCGGACGATCCTTGATGATCTCATCCAGAGCATCCCAAACCTCAGTCTTACCCTTGTCGATCATCTTCTTAGCGGACTTAATGTTGTTTGCCAAACCATCAGCAACCAGCTTCTTCATCACGAAGGGACGGAACAACTCGATTGCCATTTCCTTGGGAACACCGCACTGATACAGCTTCAGTTCAGGACCAACAACGATAACAGAACGGCCGGAGTAGTCAACACGCTTACCCAGAAGGTTCTGACGGAAACGACCCTGCTTACCCTTCAGCATATCAGAAAGAGATTTCAGTGCTCTGTTGTTAGCACCGGTAACGGCACGACCACGGCGGCCATTATCGATCAATGCGTCCACAGCCTCCTGCAGCATACGCTTCTCATTGCGGACAATGATGTCAGGGGCGTGGAGCTGGATCAGTCTCTTCAGACGGTTGTTACGGTTAATGACTCTGCGGTACAGGTCATTCAAGTCGGAGGTAGCAAAACGGCCACCATCCAGCTGAATCATAGGACGAATATCGGGAGGAATCACAGGCAAGACATCCATCACCATCCAAGCAGGGTTGTTGCCGGACTCACGGAATGCCTCTACGACCTCCAAACGCTTCACAAGACGCAGCTTCTTCTGAGAAGATGCGGTCTTCAGCTCCTCGCGCAGCTGGTTAGACAGTTCCTCCAGATTGATCTGCTCCAGCAGTTCCTTAATGGACTCTGCACCCATACCTGCACGGAAGTCATCCTCATACTTTTCACGGTAATCACGATAGTCCTTCTCAGACAGGATCTGATTCCGCTCCAGGGGTGTGTCACCGGGATCTGTGACGATATAAGCTGCAAAGTACAGCACCTTCTCCAGAATCTTGGGGCTAATGTCGAGAATCAGACCCATACGGGAAGGAATACCCTTGAAATACCAGATATGACTACAGGGAGCTGCCAGCTCGATGTGGCCCATACGCTCACGACGAACCTTAGCCTTGGTAACTTCCACGCCACAGCGGTCACAAACCTTGCCCTTATACTTGATCTTCTTGTACTTACCGCAGTAGCACTCCCAGTCCTTGGTGGGTCCGAAGATCTTCTCACAGTACAGGCCGTCACGCTCAGGCTTCAGAGTACGGTAGTTAATGGTCTCCGGCTTTCTGACTTCACCGAAGGACCAACTCCGGATCATTTCCGGAGAAGCAATACCAATTTTAATTGCATCAAAGATTGCATCAGACATATAGTATCGCCTCCTTAAACATCGTCCGTGCTGATATTGTCATTATCAGCGTCTTCGAACACATTCATAATATCTTCCGGACTATCCTCATCGATCACGAAACCGGACTCCAGCACTTCGTCGGCACTGCCAACAACTTCGGGACCCATATCGGCTGCATAGATGATCTCTTCCTCATCTTCCTCATCCTTCAGCTCGATTTCGTTTCCGTTTTCATCCAGCACACGAATATCCAGACACAAAGCCTGCAGTTCCTTGACCAAGACCTTAAAGGATTCGGGAACACCGGGCTTGGGTATGTTACTACCCTTAACAATAGCTTCGTAGGTCTTGACACGGCCGGTAACATCGTCGGACTTAACCGTCAAGATCTCCTGCAGGGTATAAGCAGCGCCGTAAGCTTCCAGCGCCCAAACTTCCATTTCGCCGAAACGCTGTCCGCCGAACTGAGCCTTACCGCCCAAGGGCTGCTGGGTAACCAGTGCGTAGGGACCGGTGGAACGGGCATGGATCTTATCATCAACCAGATGATGGAGCTTCAGATAGTAAGGATAGCCAACAGTGACCAAATTATCAAAGGGCTCACCGGTACGGCCATCGTACAGGATGGTCTTGCCGTCCTCACGCAGGCCTGCCAGTTTCAGAGTATCACGGATGTCCTTCTCGTTAGCACCGTCAAACACAGGGGTAGCAACCTTCCAGCCCAGTGCCTTGGCAGCATAGCCAAGGTGGACCTCCAGCACCTGACCAATGTTCATACGGGAAGGCACGCCCAGAGGGTTCAGAACCACATCCAGAGGTGTGCCGTCGGGCAGGAAGGGCATATCCTCCTCAGGCACAACGCGAGAAACAACACCCTTGTTACCATGACGACCTGCCATCTTATCGCCCACAGAGATCTTACGCTTTTGGGCAATGTAAACACGGACAGATTTAGTAACACCAGGAGCCAACTCATCGGAGTTCTCCTTGGTGAACACCTTAACATCCACAACAATACCGCTCTCGCCGTGAGGCACCTTCAGAGAGGTATCACGAACTTCTCTTGCCTTCTCACCGAAAATAGCGCGCAGCAGGCGCTCCTCAGGAGTCAGCTCGGTTTCACCCTTGGGGGTGACCTTACCAACCAGGTAATCGCCGGAGTGGACCTCGGCACCAATACGGATAATACCGTCCTCGTCCAGATCCTTCAGCGTATCCTCACCCACATTGGGAATATCACGAGTAATTTCCTCGGGTCCCAGCTTGGTGTCACGGGCCTCGGTCTCGTGCTCCTCGATATGAATAGAGGTAAACACGTCCTCACGAACAAGACGCTCGTTCAGCAGAATAGCGTCCTCGTAGTTGTAGCCTTCCCAGGTAACGAAGCCAATAAGGACGTTCTTACCCAGAGCAATCTCACCACCGGAGCAGGAAGGACCATCCGCAATGATCTGATTGGCTTCCACACGCTCGCCCACCACAACAATGGGACGCTGGTTGATACAAGTGCCTGCGTTGGAACGCGCAAACTTGGTCAGCTGGTAAGTTTGCACATCGCCATCGTCATACTTGATGGTGATCTCATTGGCAGAAACAGCCATAACTTCGCCGTTTCCGGTTGCCTTAACACAAACCTCAGAGTCTACAGCCGCAGCGTGCTCAATACCGGTTGCAACAACAGGGGGCTCAGTAGTCAGCAGAGGCACAGCCTGACGCTGCATGTTTGCGCCCATCAATGCACGGTTTGCGTCATCGTTCTGAAGGAAAGGAATAAAGGATGTGGCAATGGAGATCATCATTCTGGGAGACACGTCAATGTAATCGATCACATTACGGTCCACTTCAATGATCTCGTTGCGGTGACGGCAGGTAATACGGGCATTTGCCAGACAGCCATTCTCGTCCAGAGGCTCGTTCGCCTGACCAATGTAGAAATCGTCTTCCACATCTGCAGTCATATAATCCACCTGGTCAGTAACCTTGCCGGTAGCCTTGTCCACCTTGCGGTAGGGAGCTTCCACAAAGCCATACTCATTGATCTTTGCAAAGGTTGCCAAATAGTTGATCAGACCGATGTTGGGACCTTCAGGGGTCTCAATGGGACACATACGACCATAGTGTGTGTAGTGAATATCACGGACATCAAAGGATGCACGCTCACGGCTCAGACCACCGGGGCCCAATGCGGACAGACGACGCTTATGCGTCAGCTCAGCCAGGGGGTTGTTCTGATCCATAAACTGGCTCAAGGGGCTAGAGCCAAAGAATTCCTTGATCACAGCGGTCACAGGACGAATGTTGATCAAGCTCTGAGGAGTGACAGCATCCAGATCCTGCACGGTCATACGCTCACGAATCACGCGATCCAGACGGCTGAAGCCGATACGGAACTGATTCTGCAGCAATTCACCTACGCAGCGCAAACGACGGTTGCCCAGATGGTCGATGTCATCAGGCATACCCACACCCTCAGCTACACAGTTCAGGTAGTTGATGGATGCCATAATATCGTCAACAATGATGTGCTTGGGAATCAAATCATCAATACGCTCAGCAATGGCCTCTTCCCAGTTGATGTCGGCAGTCTCCAGCATTTCCTTCAAGACGCTGAAACGAACCTTTTCCTTAACACCATACTCCTTGGGATCGAAATCCACGAAGTTTGCCATATCTACCATGCCGTTGGAGAAGATCTTCACATTGCGATCACCGATCTTCACCACAGCCTCGTTAACACCCTTTGCGGAGATCTCCTTTGCCTGTTCTCTGCTGAGAATATCGCCGGGCATTGCAAGGATCTCACCGGTCATAGGATCGGCAACAGGTTCTGCCAGCTCATGGCCGGCAAGTCTGCTCCAGATGTCCATCTTCTTGTTGAACTTATAACGACCCACGGTGCTCACATCATAACGGTGGGCATCGAAAAGCAGGCCCTCTAGATGAGAGATCGCAGTCTCCACTGTGGGAGGCTCACCGGGACGCAGGCGACGGTAGATTTCCAACAAGCCCTCATCACGAGTCTTCATGGGGTCCTTTTCAAGGGTAGCCAGAATACGCTGATCCTCGCCGAACATTTCCTTGATCTTCTCGTCGGTATCCACGCCCAGAGCACGGATCAGACAAGTAATGGGCAGCTTGCGGTTCTTATCGATACGCACCCAGAAAACATCCTGCAGATCGGTCTCATACTCCAACCATGCACCACGGTAAGGAATAACCGTTGCAGTGTAGGTATGCTGGTCTGCCTTGTCCACCTCGTGACCGTAGTACATACCGGGGCTACGGACGATCTGAGAAACAATAACACGCTCTGCACCATTGATCACAAAGGTACCGCCGTTTGTCATTATGGGGAATTCGCCCATAAAGATCTCTTGTTCCTTGATTTCGTCAGTCTCAGTGTTGCGCAGACGCACACGCACCTTGATAGACTTTGCATAGGTAGCATCCCGCTCCTTGCACTGCTCGATGGTATACTTGGGCTTTTCTTCCATGGTATAATCCAAGAAGCTAAGCTCCAGCTTACCGGTGAAATCCGAGATTACTCCAACATCCTTAAAGACCTCACGCAGGCCCTCCTCCAAAAACCACTTGTAGGAGTCCTTCTGGATCTTCAGCATATTGGGCATTTCCAGGATCTCGTTGTACTTTGCGTAGGACTTACGCAGGGTCTTGCCGAACAATTCGTCCCTGACCATTGCCATATGGATCATCACAGCCTTTCCTTCGGCTTACGCCGGATTCTTGTGTTGTTTACTTTGATACGCCAGGTGCCGTTGTCAATTTTGTGTTTTTCCACCTTGACAACCGCCACATCATATGATAAGATGCTCACAGTGGGGAGAATGCATAAAAGGGCATAATATCACAGTATGGAAAGTCATTGTATCACAAGTGACATATCTTTGTCAATAGGTTTTTCCATTTTTTACCGGGGGTAGCCCTGGTTTTTTTGTCCCCTTTTCTCCCCCCCACTTCAATTACCCAACAAGAAAAGAGCCGGATTTGAGAAACTCTCAAATCCGGCTCTTGTTGTTAGAACCAGTCTTCGATTTTACGAGGCTTACAACGGAAATAATCGCTATAACAATTCCCTGCAAGCACAGAACCGTTCTTTTCTGTGCTTACAGGGAATTTTCATTTTAATAAAAACAGTATAAAAACGATCTACATACCTTTTCACTTGATTATGTGCTCTTTTAGCATTTCTTCCTGGCGGAGGAATTGACGGGCAATTACTTTGCAGATCTGCCTTTGTTCGATCATTTCGTGTATCTGCTCAAAAGTAACCCACTTGGCATCGTCTGTCTCACCGGGCTGCAGAATCACTTTCTCAATGGGAATATCTCTGTACAAGCAATAAAAATCGTAATGACAACTTTTATCCCTTCCGGAGCAAAGCAGTTCAAACTCTTCAGGCTGTGCGCAAATGCCGGTCTCCTCCCGCAGCTCACGGGTAATGGCCTGTAGGCTGTTTTCTCCTGCCTTCACTGCAGCGCCGGAATTTTCCCACGTGCCGGCAAAACTTTTCTCCGGAGCACGGCGAGTCAGCAGCAACTTCCCTTTCCCGTCATAGACCCAGACGCACACCACAAAACCGTACTCCCCTTTTCTCCAGATCGTACCTCTGCGGTGACACCGTCCAGTCAATTGTCTGTCTTTATCATATATGTCATTGTATTCCATTTTCTATCAGTCCTCTTCCAGGCTCTTACCTTGATCTCGGTAGGCGCTGTCCAAAGGACTTTCCACGTCTGCCTCATTTTGATATCTGCCAACAACCTTTGCCGCCAGATCCACTGGCAGCAGCGTACCGGCTCCGGCTACACAACCGCCGGGGCAACCCATACCCTCCAAAAGGTAACCGTCATACTTTCCGGCTTTGGCAAGGGTCATCAGCTTGCGGCACTCCCGCAAGCCTTCAGCACGGGCGGTTTTGACCTCCCGTTCCGGGTCTGTTTTCTTAATCATTTTCTCCACTGCACCGGCAACGCCACCGGAAACAGCAAAGCCACGACCCGCAGCACTGCCTTCATTCAAGTCGTACATGGGTTCAATGGTCTCAAAATCGATCTCCTTAGCTTCAAACATACCCTGAAGTTCTTCAAAGGTCAACACAAAGTCCACATCCGATCGGATATCCTCCCGGATCGCCTCCAGCTTTTTCGCAGCGCAGGGACCCACAAAGACCACCTTGCAATCGGAGTATTTTTTCTTCATCAATCGGGCTGTATACACCATAGGTGTCAAGGTCATAGAGATCTTGTCTGTCTCTCCGGGGAACAACTTATGGATCATTGCGTGCCATGCCGGGCAGCAGGAGGTCGCCATATAATTCTGCTTCTCGGGAACTTTCTTCAAGAAGTCATTCGCTTCCTCAATGGTACACAAATCCGCACCCACTGCCACTTCCACAATGCGGTGGAAGCCTAGCTTCTTCATTGCGGCAATAAATTTACCGGGAGTAGAATGCTTGCCGAACTGACCGATAAAAGCAGGCGCAACAATGGCGACCACCTTATCCCCCCGGATAATAGACTGGATCACTTGAAAAATCTGACCCTTATCCACAATCGCACCAAAGGGGCAGCTCACCAAACACTGACCGCAGGCAACACATTTATCCTGATTGATCACCGCACGTCCGTGCTCATCAGAAACAATGGCATCCATACCACAGGCAACCTGGCAAGGACGCTCCATATGAATAATTGCGTGGTAAGGGCAAGCCTTCTCGCACTTTCCGCACCGGATACACTTCTCCGGATCGATTTGGCTTTTGCCGTTGACAAAAGTGATTGCCTCCTTGGGGCATACCTTCTGACAGGATGCTGCCAAGCAATTCTGACAGCTCTCGGTGACACGGTACTGATTGGTAGGGCAGGCATGGCAGGCATAAGGAATAATATTGATCAGCGGTGGCTTGTAATACTGCTCTGCCACAGCAGCTTGATCCATATCTTCCGTCATCAGATGGCGGGTCTGCACAGGGCGAATATTCAAACCCATTGCCAGTCTTACTCTTTCACTGGCAATGGCACGCTCCAGAAACACCGACTCTCTGTGCAGCGGTCTATCACCCGGAACAATAATATACGGCAGCTCATCCACACCTTCGTAGCCTTTACCGGAATACGCCAGACGTGCCACTTCTGTAAATACATTTTTTCGAATATCTGTAATCAAAGACGGAATTCCTCGCATAACATCGCCTCCTGTAAAACACTTAGGTACTATTATAGCCTTTATGTCCAAATAGTCAAGTGCAGCAATGCTTTTGGAGAATTTTCCCCTGTTCTATTTTCCCTTCATAGGACATACCTTGAAGTAAACCGCAAAAGGAGGCTGGCTATGGAAAACATTTATGCTGACATTGCCGCCCGTACAGGGGGCAATATTTATATCGGCGTTGTAGGGCCGGTACGCACCGGAAAATCCACTCTCATTAAACGCATTATGGAGGAGCTTGTCATCCCGGGCATTGATGACCCCTACCGAAAAGAACGAGCAAAAGACGAACTGCCCCAAAGCGGCTCCGGCAGAACTATTATGACCAGTGAGCCAAAATTTGTACCCGAAGAAGCTGTGGAGATATGCCCTAACAATACAGCAAAACTTCGAGTGCGTATGATCGATTCCGTTGGATATATGGTAAACGGTGCAACCGGCGCTGAAGAGGATGGTGCGCCTCGTATGGTCACCACCCCTTGGTATGACCACGAGATCCCTATGACAGAGGCTGCAGAGCTGGGTACAAAAAAAGTGATGCAGGAGCACTGTTCTATCGGTCTTGTAGTCACCACTGACGGCACGATTACAGACATTCCCCGAGCAGATTACATAGAAGCCGAAAAACGAGCCATCACCGATATGCGACTGACCGAAAAACCGTTTCTGGTGGTGATCAATTCCCGGAATCCCGACGGAGAGGCTGCCGCACAAGTTCGGGATGACATATACCGGGATTACGGAATTCTCGCCCACATCGTGGATGGGCAGGCAATGACTGTTGATGACATTGCGACCCTGCTGCAAAAACTTCTTTCCGCCTTCCCTATGGCTCAGCTTCATATTCATATGCCACGGTGGATGGACGCACTGGAAACAACCCACCCTGTCAAAGCATCCCTTTATGACGCTCTTCTACAGTACGCCCGGGAGATCACGACCTTATCCCAAGCGGAATCCGTTTTGCAGCAGCTGAAAACATTGGAACACATTCAGGATGTGCGCGTTGAAAAAATCGACTTGGGAACAGGCACGGTAGTTTGCAGGCTTTCCTTCCCCGAAAAGCTTTTCTACGAGATCCTCAGTGCAAAAACCGGCATTCCCATCGAAAACGACGGGCAATTGATGTCCTTACTGACAGAACTATCGGCTATAAAAAAGGACTACGAAAAGATTTCCGATGCACTCTCCTCCGTAAATGCCACCGGCTACGGCATTGTAAAACCCAACGCAGAGGATATGACACTGGAAGCACCAGAACTGCTGAAAAAGAATGGCACCTACGGTGTAAAGCTGCGGGCAGGCGCACCCTCTGTGCATATGATACGTGTGGATATTGACACCGAGATCAGCCCTATGGTGGGAGACGAAAAGCAGTCCCGTGAGCTTGTGGATTATCTCTCCGGAGAAACTCCGGAAAAGCTTTGGGAAAGCAATATTTTCGGCAAGTCCGTTTACGAAATGATCCAGGAAGGACTCACAGCAAAGCTGATTCAGACTCCGGAGGATGTCCATACCAAATTCCGGGGAGCTCTCACAAGGATCGTCAACGAAGGCGCAAACGGACTGATTTGTCTGATCCTTTAACGCTTTCCATATCCTGCTGAACCGCATATAAGGTGTCGCTTAAACCGACACCTTATTTTTTTATTAAAATTTTTATAAATCCTTTACCCCGGGCCAATAATGTGGTACACTAATAAATAGTAAATTTCAGGGGGAAAACCATGAGAAACACACGGCAAACGCTACAAAAAAAGTCGCCGGATATCCGGTGGAATTATATTCTTCTTGCCTTTCTTGCGCCCGTACTGGGTATGTTCGGCGTTATGATCGTACGGGGCTTTATCCCCTTTGGCAAGACCTCTATGCTGTATTCCGATATGTACCACCAGTATTATCCTTTCTTTGTCTCCTTCCGCCGTGCCCTTTTATCCGGTGACAGTCTGCTTTACAGCTGGAACGTGGGTATGGGTATGGACTATCTGGGACTTATCTCTTATTATCTTGCCTCCCCTCTGAACCTACTCAGTGTACTGGTACCGGAATCTCTGCTTCTGCATTATTTTTCTCTGCTAATGCCCATTAAGCTGGGCTTTGCCGGTATGTTCTTTGCTCTGTTCCTGAAAAAAACATTCGGCAAGGACGATCTCTCCATCACACTGTTCGGTGCACTCTATGCGCTCTGCGCCTGGGCACTGGGTTATCAATGGAACATTATGTGGCTGGACACCTTCGCTCTGCTTCCGTTGGTGGCACTGGGCACAGTCAGTCTGCTGCGGAGCAGAAAATTCCTGCTTTACACCACTACCCTTTTCCTCTCTGTTTTTTCAAATTATTATATTGGATTTTTTACCTGCATTTTTGTATTTTTGATTTTTATCTGCTATGAAATCTGCCGCTGGAAGGGTTTCCGTCGTTTTATTGCAGATCTCAGCGTCATTGCTCTGTTTTCCCTTCTTGCCATCGGTATGACCGCCATTCTCACACTTCCGGCATATGCTGCCCTGCAAACTACCCAGTCCAGCGTCAATAAATTCCCCCAGGGTTTTAAACTGAATATTGCCGATGAGAACACCTGGCATGGACTTCTGGATGCTATGAAGCAAGTTGCAGGCAATATGAACGGTGGGATCACTCCCTCTTTCAAAGAAGGCCTTCCCAATCTTTACTGCGGCATCTGCACCAACATTATGGCAATTCTCTTCCTGACCTGCCGTCAGATCAAAAAAAGAGACCGCATCTGCTCCGTAATTTTACTTCTTTTCTTCAATCTAAGCTTCATCATCCGTCAACTGGACTATATATGGCACGGCTTCCACTTCACCAATATGATCCCCTATCGTTTCAGCTTCCTTCACAGCTTTGTTATGCTTTATATGGCATATCGTGCTTGGTTGCTTCGAAACCGGATCCGCCTTTGGCAGGTGATCACCGCAGGTGTGCTGGCCATTGGCATTGCCCTCTGCGGCAGCGATCTGACCGACCCTGTTTACTGGTCCTACAACGGTGTATTTCTCCTGCTGTATCTTACTGTTTTCCTGTACCCCTGCCTTATCAAGCTTACCTTCAAGAACACAACCCCGAAGAAACGACAAGAGAATCTTGTCGCTCTGCGTTCCCGTCGTTCCCTCACCGGCGTTATACTGTCCGGCATTATCGTGATGGAGCTGATCTTGAATCTGGTAAATTTCGGCATTGAATTCACAGGCACCACAGTCACAGACTATCCCCGAGGAACAAAATATACCGAAGCCTTGGTAAACTATATGTACGAACGGGAAAATGACGAGCTGTTCTTCCGTGCAGAAACCACCCACTCCCAAACACTCAACGACGGTGCGCTCAACGGTTACAACGGCATTTCCACTTTCACCAGCTCTGCCAATGTGAAAGCTACCGAATTTATGAAAGCGCTGGGCTACGGTGCAAAGAACACCTACAATCGCTACTGCTTTGAAGAAAGCTCCCCGGTTTCCAATCTGTTTTTAAACTTAAAATATATGTTGGAACGACAAGACCGTGTGGAGGAGAATTTCTACTTCACGGAAGTGCACCAATACGGAAAAGTGCATCTTTTGGAAAATGCAGCCTACCTGCCTCTTGGCTTCCTGGCAGACAACCAGCTGCTGAACGTGGATTTCAAGAGCACAACAAACGCCCTTTTATTCCAGAATGAGCTGTTCCGTGGTGCCACCGGCACAGATACAGACGTATGGGAGCTGATCACCGGAAAGGATCTGATCATTTCCGGAACCGACGTCACGGTTAATTCCCAGTCACAGACAGGCTATTGCGCCTACACCACAAGCGAATCTGCCGGTGGTACGATCATCTATAAATATATCGTACCAAAAGAAGGTCTTATTTGTACGGAACTGAATCTGTCCAAGAAGAACAAATACTCCTTCTGGAAAAACGGCACAGAGCTTTATAACGAAACCTACAGTCTCCCCCAAACACTTGCGGTAACACACGCACTGCCCGGTGATGTGATCGAAGTGCATCTTACCTGCAAAGCAAACGAAAAAGGCACCATCACGCTCCATACCGGTGTACTGGATGAAACAGCTTTTTGGGAGGGCTATGATATTCTCGCCGCCTCCACCTTAGATTTAGAAGTATTTTCCAACACCTCTGTTTCCGGCAGCATTCAATGTAACCGCAATGGTGTCCTCTACACCTCCATTCCTCAGGATGGGAACTGGTCTGCCTATGTAGACGGCAAGCCTGCGGATATCGTC
Source organism: Faecousia sp. (assembly GCA_045651005.1). Taxonomy (GTDB): domain Bacteria; phylum Bacillota; class Clostridia; order Oscillospirales; family Oscillospiraceae; genus Faecousia. Next base: position 39,428 of record JAZRRS010000101.1, on the reverse strand, counting down.
CTCATTGGCGATGCTATGATCGGACTTCTGCTCTCCGAGGGAAATCACACCGTTTCCTTCCGTTATCACAACGAAGCATTTTCCTTTGGCTGGAAGGTCAGCCTCGGCTGTGTTTTGGTCCTTGCCATCCTGTATTATATTTTTTACAAGCCTAAGTTTCCCACAGGAAAGTTCCTTAAGACCCGAAATACAAAAAACTAACAAAAACAGAAAGGTCTGCTTCCTATGACAGAATTGTCCCGGATCATTTTCGAGCGCTATCAGGTGCGTAAAACAAAGAAGCAAAAAGATGCTTTCATTGCTCTTATGCAGGCGCATTTTCCGGAACTGCAAATTCAGACGGGCGGTTTCTCCAAATGCCGTAACCTCATCATTGGCGATGTAGAAAGCGCAAAGCTGCTTCTTTCCGCCCACTATGACACCTGCGCAAAGCTGATGCTGCCAAACTTCACAACCCCGAAGCAGCCTATACTCTCCATTCTCTACAGTATTTTTCTGTCTCTGCCTATTGTTCTTACCGCCTTTTTGCTGTATTTGGCTATGCGGCAATTCACAGATAGCTTTTGGTTTTGTTACTGCTCCTCTATCATCGTAGCTTTTATTCTGCTGCTTCTGATGTTTATAGGCCCTGCCAACAAACACACCGCCAACGATAACACCTCCGGTGTGATCACCTTGTGTGAGCTTTTGGTGACATTAACACCGGAACAGCGAAAAAATACCGCCTTCATCTTTTTCGATCACGAAGAAAGCGGACTGTTGGGTTCTTCTCTGTTTCGATCCCGATACAAGAAGCTTATAAAGAACAAACTGCTGGTGAATTTTGACTGTGTTTCTGACGGTGATCACATTATGATTGCAGCCAGCAAGCCTGCCAGAAAACGGTATGCACATACCCTTCGTTCCGCCTTCCGTCCTTCCGGTGAAAAAAGTATGGTTTTCTGCTTGCTTGAAAAGGTATACCATCCATCTGACCAATCCGGTTTTCCCAACGCCGTAGCCGTAGCCGCTATGCGACGCAGACCTTTCCCCGGCTACTACATTACAAACATCCACACCGGCAAAGATACTGTCTTTGATGAAGCAAACATCAAGCTTCTCTGCGACGGCACTTTGCGGCTTATAAAAAACATATAGGAGGCAGTAATATGGAGCTGATGCAGTTAAAATATTTCAAAACTGTCGCACAGATCGGCAAGATCTCTGATGCGGCACAAGCGCTTTTTATCTCTGCACCTGCCTTGAGCACTTCCATTTCCCGTTTGGAAAAAGAGCTGGGGATGCCTCTTTTCGACCGCACCAATAACCGTATCCGGCTAAATCAACAAGGACAGATTTTTTTGCGATATGTCAATCAGATCTTCTCCAACCTGGAATGCGCAAAAACCGAGCTGCAGCAAAGCATTATGCACAAAGGTCACCATGTTTCCATTGCCAGTGTTGCCTCTACCCAATGGGTGGATCTGATCACCGCATTTTCTCAAGAACATCCTCTTTTCACCCTTTCCTGCACCAATGTAAAACGCTCTGAGCTTGCCAACAACGCTCTGCCTGTGCAACATAATTTCCTCTTTGCCGCAGAAGAAGACATCCCCCCCTTCTATGCCGGTGAGCTGGAGAGTTCCATTCTGTTTGAGGATCATCCCGTGGTGATGGTCCCCTCGGATCATCGCCTGGCAAAGAAAGACTCAGTTTCTCTCCGCGATCTTGTGGGTGAACACATTTTCCTGCCTATGCAGAACTATCCCCTGTACGATCACCTGGTGACTCTCTTTGAAACTGCCGGTGTTCCTTTCCCTGCAGGCAACGCCTACTCCCATCTTGCCACGCAGCAGATGGTAGCCAAAGGCCTGGGCATCGCTTTCTCTTCTGTACATACAAGCCGCTCCCCGGCGCTTTCTATCTGCTATGTTCCCATTAGCGATTCCTACCGTCCCTGGATCTCCCGGCTTTACTGGAGAAAGGGGCATATATTCACTGAGGATGAACTGATTTTCAAAAACTTTGTGGAAAAATACTACAAAAACGACGGAATGGTTTATTAGCTTAACTTTGACTTAATGCAAGCACAATCGTTTCCATACTTGCCCTCTTGTCCCAAAAGTGGTATAAACTCTTTGCACATTGCACTTGAAAGGGGCAGCTTACTATGGATACCTTACAAAAAAAGAAGTTCCAATTCTCCTACCACTGGATAATTTTTATCGTCGGTTTTTTTATGGTCTTTTTTGGGCTTGGCTTTGGCTCCAGTACCAGAGGTACTTACAAGACCGCCATTACAGAAGATATAGCAGCAGGCCTGAACAACATCTTCTACTACGGCTTCAGCGACACATTCCGTTATGTGACCACCGCGATCCTCAACATTTTCTTCGGTGCTTTGGTTGCTAAATTCGGTGCAAGGAAGCTGGTAGGTGCTGGATTTACTGCTCTTGTCAGTTCTTGTTTGGTCTGTTCTTTTGCAACACAGTACTGGCATCTTTATGTTGGTGCCGTTTTCCTCGGTATTGGCTTTGCCTGGACCACCACAACCATTGTGGGTACGATCGTAGAAAAATGGTTTACCAACGGCAAAGGTACCATTATGGGCATTATCCTTGCCGCTAATGGTTTGGGCGCTTCCCTTTCCGAAATTATCATCAATCCTATGTGTATTCAGGAAGGTAATTTGGGTTGGCGCAATGCTTACCTCATCACTGCCGCTTTTTTCCTCGTTGTGGGTATTTTGGCTGTTGCCTTTATTCGCAACACCCCCTCTGACATTGGCCTACAGCCCTTGGGTCAGGACAAGATCGCCAAAAAGAAGCGCGGCGCAGACTGGGTTGGCTTTGAAATGGCTGACATTCTGAGAAAACCACATTTTTATATCTGCGCTGTCTGCATTTTCCTTACCGGTATGATCCTGCAGTCTATGAATGGTCTCTCCAAACCCCACATTTATTCCGTTGTCGGCAAATCCGATGAAATGGTAACCTGGGTCACCACCGTGTTTGTTGCACACTCCCTGGTTTTGATGTGCTCCAAAATTCTTGCCGGTTTCTCCTTCGATAAGCTGGGCATTCGTTTTACCTTCGGTTACTGCAGTATCTTCTGTATCATTTCCCTGCTTTCCCTGATTCTGATGACCAAAGAGAATTCCTGGTTCGCATGGATTTACAGTGTCTGCTCATCCATCGCGCTTCCTTTGGAAACAATTTTGATTCCGTTGTTGGTTTCCGAGATCTTCGGCAAGAAGTGCCACGCCAAAATTATGGGCTACTATCTGGGCATCAATTTCTTCGGCTATGCCTCCGGCGGTCCTTTGGCAGATTTCTTCAAGCAGCATTCCGACACTTATAACGGTATTCTTGGCATTTTCTGTGTTGTTATGCTCATCACTGCCATCACCATTCAAATTACATTTATTGTGGCAAAAAAAGACCGCAACGCCTACGAAGCCAAGCTGGAAGACAAAACCACTGTATAACAAAACGCTGCTCCACGTTTAGGTTGTGGAGCAGCGTTTTATTCGTGTTAACACTTGCGGAGTTTCCCTCTGTGTGTTATAAATAACCTATCCCATACGACCAAGCAAAAAGGAAGTATTGCTTATGAAAAAGCTTTTTCCCATTCTTGTTGCGACCCTTCTGTTAACGCTATTCCTTGCCGCTTGCTCACAGCAGGCAGAAATTACCGAAACGGAGCCGAAAAATATGAACATCTATCAAAAAGATGATCCTGCAAAAGACGATGTGCTGAACATTCTGATGATCGGCAACAGCGGTTGCTATTATTACGTAGATGAGCTGTACGGTATGCTGTATGCCGCAGGCATCAAAGCCAATGTTTGCAATGTTTATTATGACGGCTGCAAACTATCACAACACTGGAAGTGGTGGAAAAGCAAAGAATCTCACTATGATTATTTCATAACCAACGAAAACGGTCGTGTAAAAACCGCCAGCTGTGATCTGGATTGGTGTCTTCAACAACAAAATTGGGATGTGATCTCCCTCCAGGAAGGCGGTATGGCAGAGCTTCGCACAGTTTCCACAGAAGAAGCCGTTCAAGCTCGTGACATCTATTTAAAGGAACTTTACGGCTATCTTCGGGAGCAGTTTCCCCATTCCGGTCTTTATTGGCACGAAGGCAGTGCATACCAAATAGGCTACAACCGCAAATTCAGCATTAACACCATTGAGGAACAGCGGCAGGATACCAAAATGCATCGGGACTTCGCACTTGCTATCTGCGAAAAATACAATGTTATTCAAATCCCCAGAGGCGACGCCGCTATGATGGTCAGGGAAGCCGGCTATGACAATCTTTGTGCCCGTTTAGGCATAGGCAATAACAACGAGGGTGATTTCTACCACGACGGTGACTGGGGCGGTGGCCAATTCCTGACTGCCTGTGTGTGGTTTGAGATGCTCACCGGGCAAAGCTGTCTCACCAATTCCTACCGCCCTGTATATAACTACCAAGGTCAGGAATATACCTTAGACGATGCATTGGTGACAACTCTGCAAGAATCTGCCCATAAAGCAGTGGAACAGATGAATATAGAGGAGGCTTCATAGCCTCCTCTATATTTTATAACTTTTCCGTAGCTTCCAGCCACAGTACCGCAGATGCATCACTAGGCATTTGCAGATCTCCTCTCGGACCTACGCCAACGGAGCCCACCTTCACACCATCCGGCTGACAGTTCCGCTTGAACTGCTGTGTGAAGAAACGACGATAGAACGTTACAAGCCACTTTTTCACCACTTCGGGTGCAAACTCATTTTCAAATGCACGGCAAGCAAGTTTGTATATTTTCTCCGGTGCAAAACCCCAGCGAAGCACATAATACAGGAAGAAATCGTGAAGCGCATAGGGTCCCACAATATCCTCAGTCTGCTGGCTGATCTTACCTTTGGCATCCGGAGGTAGCAGTTCCGGACTGATAGGTGTATCCAGCACATCCAGAAGCACCTTCCGTGCAGGTGCAAAATTTTCTTCCCGGGATACCGTATCAATGATCCAGCGAATCAGCGTCTTAGGCACAGAGCCGTTGACGCCATACATACTCATATGGTCACCGTTGTAGGTGCACCAACCCAATGCAAGTTCACTCAAATCACCGGTGCCGATAACGATGCCGCCCACCTCACCGGCGTAATCCATCAAAATCTGTGTGCGCTCTCTTGCCTGGGAATTTTCATAGGTGGTATCGTGCTTTTCAGGATCGTGACCGATATCACGGAAATGCATCGTAACCGCATCCCGGATATTGATCTCCTTGCAGCTGACACCCAACTTTCGCATCAGCTCCCAAGCGTTATTATAAGTGCGGTCAGAAGTACCAAAACAAGGCATTGTAACGCCGTAGACATCCGTAGCCGGTCGTCCCAGCTGGCGCATTGCCTCCACTGCCACCAACAGTGCCAGCGTAGAATCCAATCCACCGGAGATGCCAATAACCGCTTTTGTTTTAATGGTTTCCAACCGATGTTTCAGTCCTGCTACTTGAATGGCAAAAATCTCCTTGCACCGCTGCAAACGATCCTGCTCTCTATCCGGCACAAAGGGCAGCTTGCGGACAGGATATAGCTTACCGTCAGAGCGCAGAGGCTGCCAGGAGCCTTCCCAGCTTTCCACTTCATACTGCTTGGCATAAGCAGTGGCAGTATCCCGGAAGGTCGTCTTTCTGGCTCTGTCCGCACGGATCATACCCACATCCACATCGGTAATCAGAAGATAGTCCGTATCGATGAGTGTATCATTTTCAGCCAGCAATCTACCGTTTTGTGCAATCACACTGTGACCGGAGAACACCAGATCCTGCGTAGATTCCGTTGCACCGGCACTGCAGAAGGCGTACGCACAAATACAGGCGGCAGACTGATGCACCACCATATCCCGACGAAACGCGCGCTTGCCCACCGTTTCATTAGAGGCAGCGAGATTTACAACAACCTCCGCACCCCCTAATGCAAGACCGGAAGAAGGTGGAATCGGTGACCACAAATCCTCACAGATCTCCACACCAACCTTCACGCCACAGCCAAGGGTGTAAAACGCATCCGGGCGCAGGCAGACGGTATAATCACCGTCCAGTCCCAATTTGCTAATATGCACAGGGTAATCACAAATATCAGAAGCAGCTGCGAACCACCGTTTCTCCGAAAACTCCATATGGTTAGGAAGATAAGTCTTAGGAACTAAGCCCCGAAGACAGCCATCATTGATCACCGCAGCGCAGTTGTAAAGCTGACCGTCGATTCTAACAGGCAGTCCCACCACTACAGTCAAAGCAGAATGATTTTGGGTGCATTCCAATATTTTCTGCAAACCGTCAACCGCTGCTGTCAGCAAGGTTTCCTGGAAGAACAGGTCGGCACAAGTATAACCGGTAAGCGCAAGCTCCGGAAACACCAAAAGGTCTGCGTGCTTGCTGTCTGCTTCTGCTATGCGTGCGCAGATGTCCTCCGTATTCTTTTTCACATTGCCTACCGCCACCGCAGGTACGGCGCAAGCGATTCGGATATAAGGCATAAGACCCCTCCTAATTGTATCTTTTTATGGTGCTATTATAACACCATCCGACAGATTTTAAATTGCCAAAGGCTGATAACCATCCACGCACTTCTTTGCCAGTGCGATCTCCTGGTCAGTAATCGGCTCATCGAAATCGCAGAAGGTATTTTCTGCCACAGATCTTCCGGTAAGCATACGATACCACAGAAGTCCCAGAGCATAACGGCCAAGACCCTTGGTAACGTGCAGGTTGTCTCTGTGAATGCAGGGCACACCGTTATGAAGCAGCTGCTGCATCAGCTTGCCACCGGGAATCAGCCCATCCGCCTCTACCGTTTCCACACATTTATCGTATGCCTTCTCAATATCCGCAAACATTGCGTCGAAGGTAGTATAAGGGGTAACATTCAGCATAAGCTCACTACCCTCTTTGTATGCCCAGGTCTGATGTACCAAAAGCTTTGCCTTGGGCGCACATTCCCGGATACAATCTGCCAGCGCAGATGCGTAAGGCTCAAAGCTGTCGGGATCATAGCTCTTCCGGCTACCCTGCTGAATGGTCACAACATCCCACTCACGGGACAACAGCGCCTCTTCAATAGAGACCTTAAAGCAAGTATTATGTCCATTAAAATGCAAGTCGTAAGCTTCCTTATTGCCCAAAAGATTGCGGTAATGTGTATCCAAAGTGCAGCCGCCAATATACAAGGTAGCTACATTGATCTCCTTACCATCCGCCCTTGCGATCTGGTACAGATAAGCATTTGCATCATCACCAAAGCTGTTGGAAATCACCAAAACATTCATAATCATCTCTCCTTAAAATATCACGCCGGCATAAGCATAATTATAACCGCCGTCTAAATAAAGCTGTTTTAACAGTTTCATCAGTCTCGTCTTCTCAGGAAGCTGCTCAAAGCTCCCGTAATTTTTAGGGAACACAAACCCAAACACGTGCATACCGCTGCTCTTTTGCGGATGACGGGTATACAGATTCTGAAAACGGGAGATCTTTGCGTTCTCTCCCAACAAAGCTGTCAGTCCGGGATCCAGCAGCCACGAGGAGCAGAAAACCAGTCTTCCTTCAAATTCGGGAAACCGTTCCCTCACCAGTTTTCTTGCCAGCTCAATAGACTTTGTGGCTGCTTCCACAGAAATGTCTGCACCGGCAGGAATATGCATACCCAAGCAGGGATCACCGGGGCGAAGAATGCATTCCCACTGCTGTTTTGGAAATGCCTGCATCTCAGAAGAAACAACGTGATCGAAGCAACCATAGCCATAGAAATTCTCTGTATCCTCACGGAAGCTGCAAGTGAACGCACCTTCCGCATCCGTATAACCGGCAGAGCCAAGGCTCTGTTTGCCGCTTTTGTGAAAAGTGCCTGCGCCCATCACCGGAATCACCTTTCCGGTTTCTTTTTCCTGCAGGTAGTAAGCTTGATTGGGTAGCTTCCGCATTTCGTATTGAAGTCCACCGATCTCGAATATCTGCGTTTTCACAAAATGAGTATCCCAACCGTAATACAATGTGTTTATACCGGGAAGACCTGTATGATCCTCCACAACGCCCAGAGAACTCCGATAAACCTTATAGTGAGCCTCCAGCTCTTCTTCGGCAAACCCCCTCCTGCGGTACTCGTTCAACGAATCCGGGATCTGTGCTGCCAAAATGTAGAACGGCATCATATTGGTCATAAGCGTACCGTCAAAAGCCGGTACAGGAACAGATTTTGCTTGATCGAAGCCACCTGCTCTGCAAAATGCCACCGCAGTTCTTACCCAAGCACTGCGGTTTACATCGGCGTTAAGTTTTTTACCGCACTCCACCACTAGTTCGTAGTAATCACCGAACATATTGTACATACGCTGCAATGTGGCAAGGGACTCAAGATCACAAACCGGAGTTTGATCGGCAGAATCATAAAATGCTTCCATTGCCTCCGGGTATTCCTGGATGCCAACAGACTGTGCAATTTCAGAAAAAAGCATTTCCCCATCTCCCATTTACAAAGATTCTCGTATGCACGTATCTCCTGTTTTTCCCAGTATACCAATAAAAATACAGGAAGTCAATTTTTGAAGCGACTTCCTGTTAATTTTTTAACCAAAACCCCAGATTCTTCCCTGTTGTCCACCAACCTCTTACCCTGTCCTATAGCCGGTACTATTCACCATAGTGGAAAGATACACATTTCTGCAAGTTTGCTTGCATTTTTAAAATTCTCAGAATTTTCTCTTGCATTTTTCTTTTTGGTGTGTTACACTATTTGCAAGTAATCCTTCATCCTAAAACAATATTGAAAGGTTTGTTGCATTATGTTCAGAACAGAAAAAGATTCTATCGGTACAAAACAAGTTCCCATTGATGCCTATTACGGTGTACAGTCCCTCCGTGGCTGTGAAAATTTTCAGATCACCGGTCAGCGTCTGCGCCCCGAGTTTATCGAATCTCTGGCGCAAATTAAGAAGGCCTGCGCCATCTGCAATCACAACATTGGCAATCTGGATACTCAGATCAAGGATGCCATCATCCAAGCCTGCGACGAGATCATTAGCGGAAGGCTTCACGATCAATTTATCTGCGATCCTATTCAAGGCGGTGCCGGTACAACGGCAAATATGAATGCCAACGAGGTCATCGCCAATCGTGCTATAGAGCTTTTGGGTGGTACAAAAGGTGACTACTCCATCGTACATCCCAACGACCACGTCAACCGTTCACAATCCACCAACGACGTAATTCCCACTGCTGCCAAATTGACTGCTGCAAAACTGCTGCATCAAGCTATGGAAAAAGCACAGCTTATGCACAATGCCCTTGTGGAAAAAAGCCGGGAGTTTCATCACGTGATCAAAATGGGTCGCACGCAAATGCAGGACGCTGTTCCCATTCGTATGGGCGATGAGTTTGGTGCCTACGCCAAAGCCATCCGCAGAGATCTGCGCCGTTTGGATCGCGTTTTAAAGGAGATGTATCAGATCAATCTGGGCGGCACTGCCATCGGCACTGCATTGAATGCCGACCCTGCCTACGTTGAAGCTCTCGCCCCTACCCTTTCCAACATCTGCGGTCTGCCCTTGGAAAAAGCCGAGGATCTGGTTGACGGCACACAAAATCTGGATTCCTTTGCCTATGTTTCTTCTGCCTTGAAGACCTGTGCCATTTCCTGCTCCAAGATGGCAAACGATCTGCGTCTGATGTCTTCCGGTCCTCGCTGCGGCTTCGGCGAGATCAACCTGCCACCGATGCAAAACGGTTCTTCCATTATGCCCGGCAAAGTCAACCCCGTGATCCCTGAGGTAATGTCCCAAGCCGCCTTCTGCATCGTTGGAAATGACTTATGCATTACCATGGCAGCAGAAGCCGGTCAGTTGGAATTGAACTACGCCGAGCCTGTTCTGTATCATAAGCTGTTTGAATCCATTCTGGCTCTCACCGGTGCAATGGACACAATGGCAAAAAATTGCATCATCGGCATTACGGCCAACGAAGAGCATTGCCGGGAGTTGGTGGAAGGCTCCGTGGGTGTGATCACCGCCATCTGCCCCATCGTAGGCTACACAGAATCCGCTGACATCGCAAAAACCGCCATCCGCACCGGAGCTTCTGTGCGAGAGGTGCTTCGGGAAAAAGCACTTCTTCCGGAAGAAACCATTCAAAAAATTCTCGATCCTAACACAATGGTATAAAAAATTGGGTACTATAACAGTACCCAATTTTTATTTACATAGCGCCCTTGCTGGACAAAACAACGGCAATCGTGCGGAAGATCACCTTAATATCCGTAAGCATACTGCGCTCCCGGATATACCGCAAATCGGATTCCACCCACTTATCAAAGTCCTTATCCTCACTGCGACCCTCACATTCGTGGTAGCAGGCAAGACCCGTTTTCACATCCAGACGATGCATCTGATATGGCGTATATTGCGCCACCTCACGGGGCAGCGGAGGTCTTGGACCGATGATGGACATGTCGCCCTTAATGATGTTTATAAGCTGCGGCAGCTCGTCAATACTGGTCTTGCGGATAAAACGACCAACTTTGGTAATACGGGGATCATTTTCCATTTTAAAGGCAGGCCCGTTCACCTCGTTATATTGCAACAGTTCCTCCAGCTTCTTGTCCGCATCGGGACACATAGACCGAAACTTATACATCAGGAACTCTTTGCCGCCTTTGGTAAGACGGATCTGAGAATAAAAGGCTTTGTGTCCATCCTCACAACGAATGGCAATCGCAGTCACCAAAAAGACAGGACTTAGCACAATCAGCGCAAACGTCGCCATTACAAGATCAAACACTCTTTTAAAAAAGTCGTAAACCGGCTTCGGCTTAGGTGCTTCATAAATACACTCCGTATCCACCGCAGTTCCGGTTTCCTGGTTCACAGGCTGCATATTTCTCTGTCTCCTTTCACCGAGGACTTCTTTTTTACATATTATAACTTTTTTCTCTCATTATTTCAAGTACTTTAGGTTGCCCCGATGAAATTTAATCATTTATAAAAACCCGAGTTATGTTTTGCCAAAAAAACCTTAGCGCAACAGCAAAAAATCGCTTTTCCATTTTTAACACACAGAACCGACCCCTGTGCTAAACAGTAACACACACAGAACCGACCCCTGTGCTAAACAGCAACACAGGAGACGGATCTGTGTGCGATTAGAATTTTCTCATAGCACAGATCCGTCCCCTTGTCATTTGTTCCCTTTATAATTCACGGTTTCTCCCGTTAAGACGATTTATTTAGATAATTTTTCGATGGCGATGCGGGCGGCTTCCTGTTCCGCACGCTTCTTACTGCTGCCGCTACCCTCGCCCATCACTACGCCATTAATAGACACCGCCGAAACAAACTGCTTGTTATGATCCGGTCCGGACTCACTTACAAGGGCATATGCAATGGTCTGCTGCTTTTTCTGCTGTACCAGTTCCTGCAGAGCCGTCTTATAATCGGCGTTGTGCAGCTTGGTAATCGGAACATCACAAAGGACAAACGTCTCAACAAAGCGACGAGCCGCCTCCATACCACCGTCAATAAAGCTGGCTGCGATCACAGATTCCACTGCATCTGCCAAAATAGATGCCCGATTTCTGCCACCGCCCTGCTCTTCACCGTGACCCAACAGCAAATGTGCACCAAGGTTAAGTCGGTCCGCCACCTTTGCCAATGCCTGCTCGCAGACCATATCCGCACGCATACGGGTAAGCTCACCCTCGGGACGGTCCTGGAAGTTCCGATACAGGTACTCCGCTACCACCATACCCAAGATAGAGTCACCCAAGAACTCCAATCGCTCATTGCTCATCAAGCTGTTGTGCCAGTATTCATTGGCATAGGAGGAATGGGTCAAAGCATTTTGCAGCAGCGTAATATTCTTAAAGCGGTAACCGATGGCCACCTCCAGATCCTTAATCATTGCCATTCTCCTTAATCTTTGCCAATGCTTCCTCAAGGTCAGCAGAAATATCGCTGTTGGCTGCATCCATTGCCTGCTTCACAGCATTGCGGAATGCCAGGGCATCAGAAGAACCGTGCGCTTTGATCACCGGCTTCTTGATTCCCAAGAACTGGGTGCCGCCAATTTCCCGGTAGTCCATCATCTTCATAACCTCATCCACGCCCGGCTTGCAGAACAGATAGCCGATTTTGGAAAGGAAGCTGCGCTTGAATATCTTATGCTTCATCAAGCTGCCCATAAACATTGCTGTACCTTCGATGGACTTCAGCAGCACATTACCGGCAAAGCCGTCACAGACCACCACATCCACAGCACCCAACGGCACATCCCGTGCTTCCACATTTCCCACAAAGTTCAAAAGACCCTGCTGGGATGCCTCTGTAAGCAATGCATACGCTTGTTTCTGAAGCTCCGTACCCTTGGAATCTTCTGTGCCGATGTTCAGAAGACCCACCTTGGGTGCATTCACGCCTAAGTACTTTTGGGCATACAAAGAGCCTACCACACCGAATTGCAGCAAAAATTCCGGCGTGCATTCTGCGTTGGCTCCGCAATCCAAAATCAGCGTCTTACCACCGGCTTTATTGGGCATTACAGGTCCCATAGCCGCACGACGGATGCCCTTGACACGCTTTACGATCAAGGTTGCTCCAGTGAGCAGCGCACCTGTGCTGCCTGCGGAAATACAAGCATCGCCTTTTTCCTCCGCCAGCATTCTCAAAGCTACCACCATAGAGGAGTCCTTCTTCTTTTGGATCACACGGGCAGGATCGTCGTGCATATCCACTACGTCTTCCGCATTGGCGATCTCCAGACCCTCCGGCAAGTCAGAAACGCCGTATCTGTGCATAACCTCCAAAATAGATTCCACTCTGCCCACAAGGGTGATCTGCGCACCAAAATCCTTCACCGCCTGCAGAGCACCCATCACCGGTGCTTCCGGGGCGTGGTCACCACCCATCGCATCGAGAATGATCTTCATATTACGCACCTCTTTCTCTTTTTAAATACCCTGCTCTACCAACTGATCAATAATTACAAGCGACCGGTTGGCAAGGGCCAGGTTCTTTTCCGCCTTTTTTCGGATTCGCTGCTCCAGCGGCTTGATAATGCTGAAGTTCACATTCATAGGCTGGAAATTTTCCAGTCTCTCATCACTGATATATAGTCCTAGTGCACCGATGGCTGTCTCCTGCGGGAATTCCACAGGATCCTTTCCTTGCACCTTTGCAGCCATTGCCACCGCTGCCAGGAAGCCGGAGGCAGCACTTTCCACATAGCCCTCCACACCGGTCATCTGACCGGCAAATGCCACCAAGGGATTGCGTCGGTCTGCATAGAAGCGATCCAGCAGCTTAGGCGACTGCAGGAAAGTGTTCTGATGCATCACGCCGTAACGGATAAACTCTGCGTTCTTAAGTGCCGGAATCATAGAGAACACCCGTTTCTGCTCCGGGAATTTCAAGTGCGTCTGAAAACCCACCAAATTGAACACGGTCTTAACCGCATTGTCCTGCCGCAGCTGCACCACAGCATACGGCTCACGTCCTGTGGCAGGATCTACAAGACCAACCGGCTTCAACGGTCCGAAACGGAGGGTCTCGTGACCTCTGCGTGCCATAACCTCAACAGGCATACAGCCTTCAAATACACGCTTATCCTCAAAGCCGTGGACCTCTGCCTCCTCCGCTGTCACTAGCTGGGAAATAAAGGCATCGTACTCCTCTTTGTTCATAGCGCAGTTAATGTAATCCGGCGTTCCTCTGTCATAACGAGACTGCCACCAAGCTTTCTCCATATCTACAGATTCCGCAGTCACCAACGGTGCAGCAGCATCAAAGAAATGCAAATAGTCCGTGCCGAAATATTTGCCAATAGCAGAGGACAGAGCATCAGAAGTCAGCGGTCCTGTAGCAATGATAACAGGCCCCTGGGGAACTTCCGTCACCTCCAGCGCAGACACTGTGATATTGGGGTGATTACGAATCTTTTCCGTAACCAAATCCGAAAATCCCTGTCGGTCCACCGCAAGACAGCCGCCTGCTTCCACACGGGTAGCATCGGCGCAGCTGATGATCAAGCTTCCCATACGCCGCAATTCTTCTTTCAGAAGACCTACCGCATTTTCCAATCGGTCGCCACGCAGAGAATTGGAGCAAACCAGCTCCGCGAAGGTGTCCACGTGATGTGCCGGTGTTTTTTTATGGGGCTTCATATCGATGAGCTCAACAGAAATACCACGCTGTGCCAGCTGCCACGCAGCTTCTGAGCCGGCAAGACCGGCTCCGATCACTTTCACAGTTATCACGCCTTCTTGCCCCCTGTCTTCCTGGCAGTTGTTTTCTTAGTAGTTGTCTTTTTCGTGGTCTTCTTAGCTGTCTTCTTTTCTTCTTCCCCGTTTGTTTCCGGCTTCTTATAATAGCCACGCTTATCCTCGGGTAAGAAATTGGGGCAACTCTCATTGACGCAGAAGGTCTTTTGACGACCTCTTCCGGACTTTTTAAAGAGGGTCTGTCCACAGGTAGTACAATCCTCAGCTGTAGGCACATCCCAAGTCATAAAGCCACAATCTGCGCCACGCTCACAGCCATAGTAAGCATAGCCACGCTTTGATTTCCGCTTTAGGATAGTACTGCCGCATTTGGGGCAACGACCGGGCATTTTCTCCACAATGGGCTTTGTATTCTTACACTCAGGAAAACCGGGACAAGCCAGGAATTTTCCAAAGCGACCGATCTTGACAACCATATTGCGTCCGCAATCCTCACAGATTTCCTCTGTGACTTCGTCCGGAACTTTGATACGGACACCCTCCAAGGCGGTCTCTGCGTCCAACATTTCCTGCCGGAAATCCGCATAGAAGTCACCCAAAACATCCTTCCAGTTCCGCTTACCTGCTTCCACCTCGTCCAACCGTGTCTCCATATTGGCGGTAAACTCCACATCAATGATGTCACGGAAGCGCTCTACCATCAGCTCCGTTACCACCTCGCCCAGAGATGTGGGCGCAAGTCGCTTGTCCACCTTGTTTACATACTCACGGTCTTGAATGGTGGAAACGATGGTCGCATAGGTAGAAGGACGGCCAACGCCCTTTTCTTCCATTGCCTTCACCAAGGTTGCCTCTGTATAACGTGCAGGAGGCTGGGTAAAATGCTGTTCTTTTTCAATATCCGCAGGCATTGCCTTATCGCCTTCGCAAAGTTCCGGCAACGGTGAAGAAACCGCTTCCGCCTCATCGTCTCTTCCCTCTTCGTAAACAGCAATAAAGCCGGGGAATTTCATACTCTGATGAGTGCTTCGGAACATATGGCTCTTGCACTGTGTATCGATAGCAACAGTATCGTAAACTGCATTTGCCATTTGAGATGCCAGGAAACGACTCCAAATCAGCTTATACAGACGGTACTGTTCCTTTGTCAAGCTACTTTGGATCTTTTCGGGATCCAGTTCCACGTGGGTGGGGCGGATGGCTTCGTGGGCATCCTGCGCACCGGACTTTGTCTTATAGGTACGGAACTTACCGTAGTAATAAGCATCTCCATAACGGCTTCTGATCTCTGTAGCAGCCGCTGCCATAGCTTCGTCACTAAGGCGCAGTGAATCCGTACGCATATAGGTAATAAGACCTGTCGTGCCTTCCCCGGCAACATCTACACCTTCGTAAAGCTGCTGAGCAATGGCCATTGTACGCTTAGGGGTCATATTCAGCTTTCGGGATGCTTCCTGCTGCAGCGTGGATGTGGTAAAAGGAGGTGCAGGATTGCGCTTTTTCTGTGCCCGCTTTACGCCCTTGACCGTAAACGCCTGTCCGGTAATGTCACGGATGATGACATCCACCTGCTGCTCATTTTCCAATTCCCGTTTTTTGGTATCACCATAGTAAGTCGCCACAAAGCTGCCCGGTTTTTCCGTAAGCTCCAGCTTGACCGCCAAAGACCAATACTCCTTGGGTACAAACTCCCGGATCTCCTTTTCTCTGTCCACCACAAGACGGGTGGCAACAGACTGCACACGGCCTGCAGAAAGACCACGACGCACCTTTTTCCACAGAAGCGGAGACAGCTGATAACCAACAATGCGATCCAGCACACGGCGTGCCTGTTGCGCATCCACAAGATCGCTATCGATGCTTCTGGGATTTTGGATCGCCTCCAGCACCACCTTCTGCGTAATCTCATTAAAGGTCACACGACAGGTCTTGCTGTCCGGCAGCTTCAAAAGCTCCTTCAAATGCCAGGAAATCGCCTCACCCTCACGATCCGGGTCAGTTGCAAGATATACGGTTTCTGCACCCTTTGCCGCTTTGCGCAGCTCAGAAATAATTTCTGCTTTTGCCTCCATAGGCACATATTCCGGTACAAAACCATTTTCAATATCCACGCCCATTGTGCTCTTGGGAAGATCCCGTAAATGGCCCATACTGGCCTTTACGGTATAATCAGAGCCCAAATATCTGCCAATGGTCTTCGCCTTGGAAGGCGACTCCACGATCACAAGATTTGCCATACATTCCTCCACTGCGGTTATTTCCGCGAAACAAGTTTTCCGGGGTGCATGGTAACAATTCCCCGCATTGCCATTTTTGTTAATATGCGCAGCGCATTTCCGGCTGTCTGACCTGCCATGGCCGCCACCTCATCCATAGGCATCGCTCTGCGGTCAAGACAGGATAAAAGCTTTTCTTCCACTTCCGTCAATTCCGGTTGTTGTGCGCTTTGTATTCTATCGTCAACGAACACACTATAAGGGTTCGGTTCTTCCTTGTCAATGTTTATTTTGTCAAAGCTTACCGGCTTCTGTGCCACTTTTTTCGTTTCCCTCTTTTGGGGAACACTTTTTTCCGTAATGGTTTCTGGGTATAAGGAAACATACTGTTTCACCACATCCCAGCCGCTGAAAACAGCATAAGCACCCTCCTGCAAAAGCCGATTGCTGCCCTTACAGGTGGCTACATCAATATTTCCGGGTACCACAAACACATCCCGATTTTGATCTACCGCAGTCCTTGCGGTGATCATTGCGCCGCTTTTCTCCGGTGCTTCCACCACAAGAACACCATCAGATAGCCCACTGATGATCCGGTTTCGCTCCGGAAAATGCCAAGGCTTGGGTGCTGTTCCCGGAGCGTATTCCGAAATCAGACAACCATTTTCTTCCACATCCATAAACAGCCTTCGGTTTGTACGTGGGTACACCACATCCACACCGCATCCAAGCACAGCAATCGCTGACCCACCGGCTTCCATCGCACCTTTCAACGCAAAGGAATCCACGCCGTCCGCACCGCCAGATACCACGATTCCACCGCACTGGGTGATCTGCCGTGACAAAGTGACCGCACTTTGCATTCCATAGGGTGTTGCTTTTCGAGTACCAACTACACCGATCACAGGATACTTTTGGATGGGCGGAATCACGCCCTTGCAATATAACACAAGCGGTGGATCGGCTATATTGCGTAAGGCTTCCGGATATCCGGCATCCCAAATTGTAAGAATATCAATATTTTGTTGTCTGCAGGTGCGGACGATTTTCTCCGCCAGCGACAGATCTCCCAGCTTTGCGGTAGGATCATCGCTGTTGAATAGATCTTCAGGGTCAGTGAATGTTTTCAGCAGCTGTAGTTTTTTCCGCAGAGATAATTCTGCCAATTGTGAAAACCACACCCAGTATTCCAACATTTCACTCACCCCATTCTCTCTATTTCTGCATTTGCCACATCACAATGGTGGCTGCCACGGCAGCATTGAGGGATTCACAATGATCATTCATAGGAATGATCAACTCTGCCTGTGCACTTTCTATAATTTCTTTGCGCACGCCCTGTCCTTCACTGCCAATGACTACAGCCATATCAGAAAGCTTCGCTTCCCGTATATCTTCCGCCCGGTCAGACAACGCAGTCACCGCCACAGGGATATTCATTTCTCCAAAGGCAGTCTTCGCTGCTTCCCAGGAAATACGCGGTACGGGCATACGGAATACCGCACCCATACTGGCTCGCACCACTTTATGACTGTAAGGGTCGGCACAACCCTCCAGCAACGCCACAGGAACATTTAACGCATCAGCAGTACGCAGGATCGTCCCCAAATTTCCGGGATCCTGCAAGCCGTCCAGCAGCAGCATACCGGGTTTCGGCTGAAACGATTCTTCTTTCGGAAGCCTGCAAAGGAACAGTGCTCCCTGTGGCGTTTTCATTGGCGAAATGGATTCCATCACATCCGGTGGCACACGCACCACGCGAACACCCGGAGGAAGCTGTGCTTCCACACCGTCAGACAGAATTACCGTTTCCAGTCCCTGCCACCATTTCACGGCCTCCTGCAAAAGCTTTGTGCCATCGGCAACAAAGAGCCCTTCTGCCTCACGGTCTTTCCGGGAGGTAAGCAGGCGGCGCACCTGCTGCAAAAGCGGATTTTTCCGCGCTGTGACTCTCTGCTCCATTACAGCTTCTGGATGGTCTTCAGTGCTGCGGAATCGCCCAGTACCACCAGCACATCACCGGATGCAATACGGAAGTTCGCAGCCGGTGAAACATTGATCTCGCCACTGCGCTTGATGGCAAGAATATTCACACCCAATTTTGCACGGACATTCAATTCCATAAGGCTCTTATCATTCCACAAACCGGGTGCAGGGATCTCAATAATACCGTAATCCTCAGAAAGCTCGATATAATCCAGCACGTTAGTGGAAGACAGGCTTCTTGCCAGCCGCTCCGCATTTTCCTTTTCCGGAATGACCACCTTATCTGCACCAAGCTTTTTCAGCACCTGTGTATGGGTCTCGTCATAGGCCTTACACACAATATACGGCACATTCAATTCTTTCAGATTCATAGTTGCCAACACAGAATCCGCAAGACTGTCGCCAATGGCAACTATGCCACAATCAAAGCTTCCAGCATCCAGCGCACGGAGCACTTCCTTATCCCGTGCATCGCCCACCACCGCTTGGGTCACATCCTCACTAATCTGATGCACAAGGTCACTGTTGACATCCATCGCCAGTACCTCACATCCTTGAAGACAAAGGCTTTTTGCGGTTTGCATTCCAAACCTACCAAGGCCAATCACAAAAAATGACTTCATATTCATACTCCTTATCCGATCAAGAGGTTTGTATCTGCGTAACGGAAACGCTCCTGGGCACGGTCTCCCATCAAGAAGCCAAGACTGATGGTAAGAATACCCACTCTGCCAAAGTACATAAAGACAATGATCATCAGCTTCGCCACAAGGCTAAGACCGGGAGTAACGCCGGCAGTAAGTCCTACCGTTGCCAGTGCCGAAGCGGTTTCAAAAAGTGCATCTGTAAAGCTTACGGGAGATGTGGCACAGATGACGATCGCACCTGCCATAGCCAACCCAACCACAAGAGAAACAATGGTAGCTGCATCCAGGATCTTTTCGTGGGGAACCGTTCTTTTGAAAACCGTAACCGTACCTCTGCCCCGCATCCGGGATACCAAAAACAGCACAAGCACTAAGAAAGTTACCGTCTTGATACCGCCTGCTGTTGAACCGGAAGCACCACCGATAAACATCAGAAAAATACTTACCGCTTTTCCCCCGTCGGTCAAAGCGGATTGATCCACCCCGGTAAAACCGGCTGTACGCACAGTCACAGACTGGAACATTGCGTTGAGTATTTTTCTGGGTGTATCCATCATTCCAAGGGTCGCCGGATTGTTCCACTCCAAAAGAGCAAACAACATCGCACCTCCCAGCAGAAGCACACCGGTGGTCAGCAGCACCAGTTTGGTGTAGACGCTGAATTTCTTAAAGTTACGAACCGTAGCCGCTTCTTCCCAGACGAAAAAGCCTAAGCCGCCCAAAACCACCAGTGCCATTAAGGTGATCATCACCACGGGGTCTTGATTGAAAACAATCATATTTGCACCGGGTGCTACATTGCCCGTAATATCAAAACCGGCATTACAGAAGGCGGATACTGCGTGAAATGCGCTCCACCGAACAGACTGCCAGAATCCAAAGTCAGGAACAAAACGCAGGAACAGTACCAACGCACCGGCAAGTTGGATCACCAGGCTGCCCAGCAGCACCCATTTCTGCAACTGAACTACACCCTGCATTTCATTGACGCTCAATGCCTGTGCCATAAGCATTCTTTGGCGAAGTCCGATCTTTTTGCGAAGCACAAACACCACCAGCGATGCGGCAGACATAAATCCAAGGCCACCAAGTTCGATCATACACAATATAACCAGCTGACCGAAGCCACTCCATTGTGTCCAGGTGTCCACAAGAATCAAGCCGGTAACACAGGTAGAGGAAGTAGCGGTAAACAGTGCTGTCAGCAAACCTGCGGATTCACCGTTTCTGGATGCAAACGGCAACAAAAGCAGCAGTGTACCCAACAAAATAATCGCAGCAAAAGACAGCGAAATGATTCGTGTGGGGCTCAATGACCGCACTTTTTTATTCATTTTTGCCAAGCGCTCCCCTCCTCTCAAAAAGATATATTTTCAGCTTTAACTTTTATTATAGCAAATTTGAAGCACTTTTCAACCTTTTTCTTTATTATAATGTATACAGGCGTGTTGCATTGTCGCAACACGCCTGTATACATTATAGCAAATAACCGATCGCAATACCCAGTACTGCTGAAATACAAATGATCAAAATAGGATGCACCTTGCGGAACGCCAGCACCGTCATCCCCGCAAAAATTGCAGCGTACAGGTAGAAAGAAATATCCTTGAACGCAGCAAGCGTCATACCTGCTGGGAAGAAAATTGTCACAAACACATTCAGAAGTGCATTGCCGATCAACCCTACCACCGCAGGCTTCAGACCGGTCATACACCCTTTGACAATGCGGTTTTGCTTAAACTTCTCATAGCACTTTGCCACGATCAGAATAATAATAAAGCTGGGCAATACCACGCCAAGTGTGGCACAAACAGAGCCAAAGGGGCCTCCCAGCTGAGAGCCTACATAAGTTGCCATATTCACCGCAAAAGGACCGGGAGTAGATTCGCTGACTGCAATAAAATTGATCATCGCTTCAGATGAGATCACATCACTCCACCGGGCAGACACCTGCTCTTGAATCAGAGGCAGCATAGCATAGCCACCACCGAAGGTAAACGCACCAATCATAAAGAAGGTATAAAACAGTTCCAGATAGATCATTTCTCTGCCTCCTTCTTTGCAACAGATGCGGTAACCAAACCAAAGACAGCACAGAATACGATCACAAACAGCACATTGACCTTCAAGATCGCAGTCAACACAAAAGCGGCCGCCATCACCACATAAGCCGCCCAGCCTTTGGGACTCTTCTTATACATAGTCCACAGTGCTTTAAACAGAAGCGCCAAAACACCGGCACGGATGCCGTTAAAGGCGTACTGCACCACCTTAAGCTCCTGAAAAGCCTCTAAAATGTAAGAAATTGCAAGAATAATCACAAAAGAAGGCAATACAACGCCTAATGTTGCACACAACGCACCCAAAAAGCCGCAAGTCTTATACCCTACAAAAGTAGCGGAATTGATCGCAACAGGACCGGGCGTGGACTCCGCAATCGCAATGATCTCTAAAATATCATCGTCGGTGATCCATTTCTTGTTTTCCACCGTTTCCTTCTGAATCAAAGGAATCATAGCATAGCCGCCGCCAAAGGTGAATCCACCGATCTTAAAAAAGGACCAAAACAACGGCAATAAATTTTTATAGTCGTATTTCATAGCAACTCCTTAACCGTGACTGCCACAACCGTGACTGCCGCAGCTATGATCATGGTCGTGATGACTACAACGGACGCAAGGATTATATTGCAGATTGCCTGCCAGATAATCCAGCACCACATCGTCCGCATCTCCGCGCACACCACCGTAGAATTTGATTCCGGCTTCTGTCAGTGCCACCTGTGCACCACCACCGATGCCACCACAAATCAGCACATCCACATTCCGATCTTTCAGAAAGCCTGCCAATGCACCGTGCCCGTGACCCTCTGTATCCACCACACAGGAATTTTTCACTTCTCCATTTTCCACGTCATAAAACTTAAACGCAGCGGTATGACCAAAATGCTGGAACACGATACCGGATTCATAAGTTACTGCAATCCTCATTCCATAAACTTCCTTTCACTGCAAACTTTTTACAGTATAGCACTTTTCTATAGAAAGTCAACCGGGACAGGCTGTTACCTGTCCCGGTTGGATTTTGAATCAGAAAATTGCCTCAATAAACCTTGCTAAGAGGCTTTTGTTTGCAACAGACGCTGCCACAGACAGCACACCGTTTTCCTCAGAAAGAGCCTTGCCTTCAACTGCCTTGATTTGCTCTGCTGCCACAAAGTCAGCTGCCTTTGCGTTGGCAGTGGTAAATGCACCCTCACCGTCAACCGTGATGTCTGCACCTGCGGTCAGGTCGCCAAGGGTCACCAGCTTGCCGGCTGTGATCTCCAGTTTGCCGATCACAGGGTTGCCGGAAATCTTAAAGGACGCTGCATCCTTGTAGGTAATACTGTTGATCTTGCCACCCTTCATTTCAAAGGAGCCGCCGCTATAGTAAACATACACGCTGGGTGCACGGGTAGCAGCTGTACCGCCGGAGATCTCGCCGCCCTCCATAATGAAGGTACCGCTGCCAACACCGACATTGCCACCAAAGTTATCAGCAGTACCATCTATGATCTTACCGCCGGTCATCTTAAAGACAGCACCATTTATTACAAACACATTGCCGCCGCCAACAGCATTGTTAGCAGCACCGGCGTGACCGTTCTGAATGGTAGCACCGATGAGATTTACTTCTGTGCCTGCTCCATCAGCATAGATGTTACCGCCACGTTCTAAGGTTTTACCGCCTTCAATAACACCACCGTAGAGATTTACGGTTGCACCCACTTCATTGTAGACCTGAGCGTAGATCACGCCGCCCTGCTTTGCACCGGCTGCCTCGGGGTTATAACGGATCGTGCCAGCGTAGAGGTCAAACTTACCACCACGGACACGAACAACACCACCCTGCATGCTGTCACCAGCCTGAGAGCCGGTAACCACACCCGTGCCGATACAATCAAGGATTGCCAGTTCGCCATAGACATAGAATGTACGACCGGAGGTGTTGGTAATATTGTAACCACACAGATCCAGCACCAATTTTTCACCTGCTACAATGTTGATCACAGCTGTGGGTGTCTTATTTTCAGTCAGGTAGAAATGACCATTTGTCTCTTCCCCATCCCAAGCGCTCCAGGCAACGGTCTTCTCACAGTGTGCACAGTAGCTGTTTGTCGCAAATGCCACAGACAGCTGATTATTTGCCGCTGTAATCTCAAAGCGATCGTAGCAACGGATAATACCTGCTGTAACATATGCTTCCGCATTGGGATTTGCTTCAGTAAAGATACCGTTTGCCTTCACCAGAATGTCTGCATTTTCTTCTAGTGCACCAAGGGTCACCTTCTGACCACTCATCAGTTCCAGCTCACCGATCACAGGCTCACCGGAAATCGTCAAGCTCTTGGCATTATTGGCTGTCAGACTTTCAATGGTACCACCGGTAATTGTAACGTCGCCGGAACCGTTGGTCACATAAATATTCTGCGCATTGCCTACAGCCTCACCGCCGTAGATCTCGCCACCGGAAATGATCAGATTGCCGGTAGCCAGAATGTTACCGGCCGTCTTGGGCGAATAACCATTGGACACAACACCGCCCTTGATCTCCACCGTAGAACCACCAAGGACAGCAATGTTGCCGCCGCCATTGGCATTACCGGAGCCTGCAGTACCATTGGTGATCAAGCCACCTTCCACGGTCAGGCCACCACCTGTAGTAGTATTGCTGCCTACCACATAGATATTACCGCCACGGTCAGTGGTAACACCATTCTTAACAGTGCCGCCCTTAATGGTAACATGGGCAGCCTTATCCACATAGATAACACCGCCACGCTGAATGGTAGCACTGTGCTCATCCGCCAGACGGAGTGTGCCACTGTACAGGGTAAATGTTCCCTCCTGTGCAAAAATCACACCGCCCAGATAATTCTTTGTGGTGCCGCCACCGGTGACGACCTCACCGCCACCGACAGAATCCGAAACAAAGAGATTGCCATTGACTGTAAAGGCACGTACCTTATTACCGGTGATCTTTTTACCGGCAAGATCCAGCACCAAGGTATTCTCCTTGGGGATCACAATACCATCCGTCTGTGTCTGCTCCACATCGGTATCCAAATAGAAATGTCCATTGGTAGCGATTCCGTTCCACTTGTACCAAATTGCATCCTCACCGCAATGCTCACAGAATGCCTGGATCGCACCCTCAGGAATCAAAGGAGCTTCCGTAACAGACAGCTTATTATCCACCACAGTGATCTGGTAAGCTGCACTTGCAGCCTTCACATACTTAGCATCCACAAAGTTCTGTGCATTCTCGTTCTCTGTGGTAAACACACCGGTAGCCTTTATCTTAATATCCGCACCGGTTGTCAGTTCGCCCAGTTCCACAAGCTTACCGGAAGCAATGTCCAATTCAGTAATCACCGGATTACCGGAAAGTTTAAAGGAGTTTGCATCCTTGTAAGTAAGACTTGCAATGGTACCACCCTTAATCTCGGCATTGCCCTTGTTGTAATACACATAAACATCAGGAGCTGCAACGTCAGCATTACCGCCACTGATCTCGCCACCTTCCATAATGAAGGTCGCAGTACCAACGCAGATGTTGCCACCGGTCTTGGTAGTCGTTCCGCCAATAACCTTACCGGCAGTCATTGTGGTAACAGAGTCTCCCAACATAAAGATATTGCCACCACCGTAGGCATTGCTGCTGTTGGCCGTACCATTCTGTACAGTTGCGCCGCACAGATTCAATTCACCGCCGCCTACATAGATATTACCGCCACGCTCGGTGGTTTTTCCGTCTGCGATTACACCGCTGTGCAGGTTTACAACAGAAGCACCCTGCATATACAGGACACCACCACGGTTTGCACCTGCAGCAGTTTTATTATAACTGACAGTACCATCATACAGATCAAATCTGCCGTTATCCACATAAATGACACCGCCGTTTTCGGTACCTGCATAGGAACCGATCACTTTACCGCCGCCTACAGAGTCCAGAATTACCAAATCACCCTGGACAGTAAAGACACGACCCTCAGCGTTGGTCAAGGTATTACCCGCAAGATCCAGAACAAAGGTGTTGCCAACAGAAATTTCGGTTTCTGCCGTCACCTCCAACTGACCATCCAGATAATAGTGGCCATTTGTGCCTGTACCGTTCCACAAATGCCAATGCACAGTATCATCGCAGTGATCACACTGTGCCTTCTTTACACCGGCACCAATTGCCAAAGCATCGCCATCCACATACAGTGCATAGCCCTCTTCCGCAGGCACGAAGCATCCCATATAATCCTCGGGAGCTTCCAGTGCAGTGGCGATCACACCGCTGGCCATCAACGGAATCTGCGCATTCTTATCCAGTTCTGTGATGTCGGCAACCACGCCGCCGCCAAGGATCAGAGCCTCAAGCACAGGCTTTTCTGCCATCACCAAGCTCTTGACCGCTGCGATTTCCACAGTTCCCAAATTGCCGCCACACAGGACCACATCAGTAGAGCCACCGTAAACGTAGACATCAGCACCTGCAGTGGGTGCAGTGCCACCGGTAACCGTACCGCCAAGGATCTGCAGTCCACCGGAACCAGCCAAAATGTTGCCACCTGTGTTGGCAGAAACACCGCCAAAAACAGTGCCGTCCACCAAATAGAACACGCCGTTGCTGACAGTACAAATATTGCCGCCACCGTTAGTATTGCCAAGTCCACTGACACCGTTGGACACGGTGCCGCTAAGCATAACGATCTCTGCTCCTGCAGAGTAGATATTACCGCCACGGCCACCACTGATACCACCGGTAATCGTCGTGTTTTCCAGAACCAGCTTATTGCCGCCCACGTAGATGTTGCCACCGGAGCCCTTTGCTGCCGTTGTTACACCTCCGGAGAGGGTACAATCGGTAATCACCGTTTCCTTATTGACATACAGGTTGCCACCGTTAGAGGCTTTACCGTCGGTAATAACCACATCCGACAGAAGCGTTACGCCCTCAGAATAGATATTTCCACCGTAGTTGGCAGAAGTACCGCCGGTGACTGTGCCACCCGTCATCGTCAAGGCACTATTGTCATTGTTTTTCGCTACGTAGATATTGCCGCCGCTTGCCTTCTGGCTGACACCACCGGAAATCGTGCCACCTTCAATGAACAGCTTCTCTGTAGCGTAAATGTTACCTCCGCCGGCCACCTTGGTAACACCACCGGTGATGGTTCCGCCATAAATCGTGGTCACACCGGTACCGGAGTAAATATTACCACCATTTTTATAAGCTTCACCACCGGAAATCGTTCCGCCATACATATTGAAGATACTATTTCCGCGGATAGAAATGTTACCGCCGTAGCAAGTAGTATCCTCCTCGTAGCCCTCTCCAACGACACCATCACGGATCACGCCGCCGTACATATTGAAGATACCACCGTTGACATCCACATTGCCGCCACGGGACAATACTTCACCGTTTTCGATGACACCACCGTACATATTCAACGTACCGGGGGTCGTCTCTTTATCGCTTCCCTTGGTAACATAGACAACACCGGCACGGTACTGAACACTATGCGCATCTGCCAAACGAAGTGTACCGCTATAGAAGTTCACAGTACCACCCGCAACGCCCAAAACGCCGCCGACAGTACCCTTATCAATACCATCACTGGTAATGGTACCGCCACCTACGGTGTCCATAATATTCAGCGTACCATTGGTGTAGACATACATCGCACGACCACTTGTACGATAGTAAGTATGACCGTTCAAGTCCAGACAGACCGTAGAAACGGGGAATTCCTTTCTTCTACCGGTAGAACAAGGCAGGTAATCCGTAGTAATATCTGCAGGCAGATAGAAGTGACCGCCGGCAGTAGAGAAAGAACCGCCTACCCAAGGTTCCCACTTGACATCCTTCTTACAGATATCACAGTGACCGTTGACACCCAGTTCACGGCTGTCGTGGAAGCGGACAAATACATAAGTGTAAGTTTTGTTCTTATCACTCATATATGCACGAACACGGTCACCCACCTTCAACTGGGTCACTGCACCGAAGGTTGCTGCGTCGGGACCTACTTCGTAGATCTTGCAGTCAGAGCTGAGGGTGATCTTCACCGTTTCTTTTCCGTTGGTCAAGGTTACGGTTTTACCGTTGATCGCCACAACATCGTAGTTTGCCAGGTTGCTGCCGTTGGTATTCTTTCCAAAGGAAGAACTGCCTGCGCTCAGGATTATCCCATCCTTAACATTCAGAGTAAACGCACCGCCATAGTAATCAACCTTGTTGGCAACGGCAGGATCCTGTGTCTTCAGCGTGACGATCTCACCGTCGCTGCGAAGCAATGTATATACATACCAATTCTCGTCATCTGTTTTACGCATAGTGACATCATTGGTATCATCGTACATCTTCAGCTGGTTCCAGTACAGATAGTCCACCTTACGGTTACGGACGACCATCAGCTTGGTCTCCTCATAAATATCCGCAAATGCCGTGATGACATCGCCAACCCGAACCTTAGTGGACTGTCCGATATTCAGAGTCATATCCAACGTCTTGCAATCATCGGCAAGGGTCAGCGTACGGGTAGCAATATTACCGTCTGCACCCTGGTAGCTGGTCTCGACAGTATTGCCTACGATAGCAGTGACTGTATAACCATGCGCACGACGGTAGCCACCGTAAACAAGATTTGCTTCATATGCATCGTACACAATCCCGTCATTGCCTACGCTCAAAGCCATAACAGCAGGATTGATGGCATCCATTTTGTTTGCCAGTGCCTCGCTCTTAGTCTTGACCGTCAGCTTCTTGCCATCGCGATATACTTCGAAGACATACCAGTTTTCTGCATCCTTCTCACGCGTGGTCTTCTTAGTTGCGGAGTCGTACTTACGCGCTGCACTGATGTAGATCGGCAAATCTACCGTTCTTCTCATAACAAAGATCTGACGAATGGTCAAATCCGATGTCTGGTATGCGAAGATATAGTCACCTTTCTGCAGCTTGGTCTCTTCACCGTAGGTTCCCACAGAAGAAAGGTTCCAGATCTTGCAGTCAGGCGCCATAATACCGCTAATCAGCTTATCCGGTGCAGATGTCTTAAAGCAGGAGAAAATGGAACCGGTAATGCCGGTAATATAGCGTCCCTGACCAAAGTGTGTATAGCCAAAGACAGCCCGGACATTGTAGACATGCTTGACCACATCCCCATCCAAAGTCAGACCAAACACAGCAGCGCCCACGCTGTCCATAGCATTGGCTGTGGCCAAATCCTGCGTCTTCACATACCGCACAACGCCCTCAGCAAACACCTTAAAGGTGTACCAGCCATCCACGGGTACGCGCTTAGTCTGCTGAAGTGTGCTGTCGTACTTGCGCTCAATATTATAACACCATACAGCTTCCTCCACCACGTGCTCTGTAATATAGACAAACAGCGGCTTTCCCTCTGCATCCGCAAAACACACGATTCGGTCGCCAACACACAGGCTCTCCACCGGCAATCCAGCTCTACCCTCAGACACAGCAGCAGGACTGACATCATAGAGCTTCACATTCTCATCAATGGTAAATTTATCGGTAGCGCCTGCATTGCTGCCAATAATCTTAGCGGTTGAGATCGTATTTCCATCAATCTCCGTTACATCGTGGCGCTCACTGCGTATTACGCCCCGGATGGCTTCGTAAGAATGGATGGCTTCTGTAATATAACCATCATCGTCAAACACAAGGCCAAAGTGGCTGCTGTAGTAGCTCTGCTTGTCAATATAGTTGACTTCCACAACATTATTACATTTGAGCTCCACATACTCACCCTCACACCAGAAGGGGATGGTGTAATAACCATCTTTATCAGGAACACGGGTGGTCTTACCACTGGATACAAACTGATTTGCACGCCAGTATACCTTGGATTCTCTGGAATGAGATGCCACAAACACATGGGTCACATTACCCTCAGCATCACCATATATGCAGAGCCTATCCATAATGTTCAGATCCTCAATAGCGATGACCTGACCGGCATTCTCATCCTTGCTCACAACATCGTAGATCTCTGTCAACGCTGCCGGCTCAATAGCTCTCTTCAAACCGTTCATCACTACAGAGGAATTGATGTTAATAACACCATCTCCCACAGACTGAACGAATACATCTTCCGCAATGACCGTAGACACTTCCTTGACCGCCACGGCATCCACAATATAGCCATCGCCATCAAAAGTCAGACCCATCGCATTCATTGTGTCGATGAAGTTCACCAGCTGCTTGTCCGCAGTAGTGAGTTCTACAACTTCTCCGTCAAAAGCGAAACGGATATGGTACAATCCATCCTCTGCTTTCTCACGGCTTGAGGACAGACTGTCCTTTGTCATGTAGGCTTCCCGATCCAGATTCCAATAAAGATCGGGACGGCCATCGTCCTTAGTCTTTCCGCCTTGACCAGACAGCAATACGATTCCCAGCACAGTACCGGTAATCACCAGTACCGCAGCCAAACCGATGGCAAGCCATAACCACAGCTTACTTCTCTTACCCGCTTCCTTTTTCATAAGGTTCCCCTTTACCGGCTCGATCTCCGAGCCTCTTCTATTTCCGTTGAATACTACAATGCATTTCGACATTTGTAAATAATGCCGCATCTGGGCAAAATCGACCAAATCGCATTGCCGTTCAAGGTTTCAACAGTATTTCATAGTAATATTATCACAAGTTCTTTTAACTTACAATA
The DNA here is from genome assembly GCA_045651005.1 of Faecousia sp. Classification (GTDB taxonomy): domain Bacteria; phylum Bacillota; class Clostridia; order Oscillospirales; family Oscillospiraceae; genus Faecousia. The sequence goes on along the minus strand of JAZRRS010000101.1, from coordinate 9,607 downwards.
TAGGATTATTAACTTTTCATTAACTCTGACTTAATGCAAAAAGGCGGCAGCGCATAATACATATGTGCTGCCGCCTTTTTGCACTTATTTAAATACACGGAAACCGGCTTCCGTATGCGCTGCGATCAACTCGTCACACATAGACACGATCTCGTCGGTAGAAAGCTGTGCGCCGGTAAGAGGATCCATCATAGCTGCCTGGTATACGTATTCCCGCTTCCCTGTATGTGCTGCTTCAATAGTCAGCAGCTGAGGATAAATGTTAGAAGCATTCATTGCCGCAAGCTGCAGCGGCAGTGCTCCCACATAGAGAGGACGGATTCCCGTGCCATCCGCAATACAAGGCACTTCAACGCAAGCATCTGCAGGCAGGTTGGAGATAATTCCGTTGTTTTGTACATTGCCGCCGAATCTATAGGGCACGTCCGTAACCACTGCCTCCATAATACGGGAAGCATATTCCACAGAACGCTTATGTTCCAATTCTTCGCCCCGGAGAATGGTATCCCGACGCTCATTCCAGTTATTTTCATTCCGCACACAGCGTCGCAAGTACTCATCCAGAGGAATGTTAAACTTCTCGATCAAGTCTTCCCTGCCCTGCTTGATATAGAACGGATTGTATTCCGCATTGTGCTCACTGGATTCCGTGCAGTAGTATCCAAGTTTGTCAATATAGTCAAAGCGCACCATATCAGTGTGCTTCTCTTCTGCATTCATCTTCTTTGCTCTGCGGCGAATCTCCGGATATAGATCGTTCCCCTCTGTATCCTTCAGCTCCAAAAGCCACGCCATATGGTTGATACCGGCAATAACCTCTGTGGTATTGCCTACATACTCCTCCATACCCAGTCGCTCCAGCAGACGACGGGAGCAAACCTGCACACTATGGCACAAGCCTACTGTTTTCACATTGGTGTATCTTTGCATATAACCGGCAAGCATTGCCATAGGATTGGTGTAGTTCAAAAGCCACGCATTGGGGCAAACCTCCTCCATATCCTTCGCAAAGCTGTCCATAACCGGAATCGTCCGCAAAGCACGGAAAATGCCGCCGATTCCCAGCGTGTCCGCTATGGTTTGGCAAAGACCGTATTTTTTAGGAATTTCAAAATCGATGACGGTACAGGGTTTATAACCACCCACTTGAATGGCATTGATCACAAAGCTTGCACCTCGCAGTGCTTCTTTTCGATTTTCCTCGCCCAAATAGGTTTTGATCTTTGCTTTCCCCTCCGCCAAAGCACGGTTCAGATGCTCCAGAATGATTCGAGATTCTTCCAAACGGACAGGATTGATGTCATAAAGTGCAAACTCTGCATCCTGCAGAGCTTCACACATCATTGTGTCACCTATAACATTTTTAACAAAAATAGAGCTGCCTGCGCCTATAAATGTGATTTTCATAAGTTCTCCCCCTTTTTTTATCCAATCTAACATATATGCAGCAAAAAAGGAATTGCAATATGGAACTTAAATATGGTAAAATGTAACTTCAAAGGAGGATGTAGCAATGGAAAAGTACAGATGGTTGCTAACGGATCGGCATTTACAGGATCTCAACCCCCTGATAGCCGGCTACGAGGTCTGCAAACCCAGCAAAAGCTTCGGGCCTGCAGTGCGTAATTACACATTGCTTCACTATGTTCTTTCCGGTAAAGGCATTTATCACACAGGCGGTAACGACTATCCTGTCCACGCAGGCCAGATCTTTCTGATTCTCCCCGGAGAAGTGACCACCTATACCGCAGACAGCAGCGACCCGTGGTGCTATTGCTGGGTAGGTTTTTGCGGCAGTCTGTCCCATCGTTTTAAAACACTACCCCCAGTGTTTGATTTTGAAAAGAAGGATTTCCTTCGCATTTTTCCCGGTGAGACCGTTCCTCGTCCGGAATTTCATATTGCATCCGGACTCCTTATGCTTTACGGCCAGCTGTTCCCCGAAACAGAGCCTGTCTACAACCATGTGGAAAAAGTACGAAATCTGATCCGCAGTGATTATATGCATTCTTTGCGTGTTGCAGATATTGCCCGGGAGATGAATTTGGATCGCCGCTATCTCACCCGAATTTTTAAGGAACAAACCGGTTCTTCAATCCAACAATATCTCATCAATGTTCGATTGGAAGCCGCTGATCGATATTTATCGGAAGGTGTTTCTGTGCAAGAATGCGCGAAGCTCTGTGGCTATGAGGATTATTCCCTCTTCTCCCGCCTATACAAAAAACATAGAGGTCACAGTCCATCCATACGTTAGTAAAAAATTTGCGCTGTCTCAAAAATGAGACAGCGCTTTTATCACAGAAATTCCACAATTTCTTTGGGATCACGAAACTGGCTATGCAGTGGCAGCGGCTTGGCATCCTCCGCCGGGTAACCCATAGGCAGAAGTGCCGATACCGTAACATTTTCCGGAATTCCCAAAACCTCTGCCACTTTATCTGCATTGAAGTACCCTACCCAACAGGCACCAAGTCCCAGTTCCTCTGCCTCCAGCATCATATGGGTACAAACAATAGCCGCATCAGTCTCACCGGATTCGTAACCAGGCATAACTTTGTTTTTCCAATCCCTGGTACGATCGTAGCACACCACCATGATCACAGGTGCATCAAAGGTGCAACGACACACAGATGCCAGCTTTTCCCTTGCCTCCGGGCTCTGCACCACATAGATCCGCTGGGGCTGGTAGTTGCAAGCTGTGGGAGCAATGTGTCCTGCCTCCAGAATCAGCGCTAGCTTCTCTTCTTCCACAGGCTTCTGTAAAAAGGAACGAACAGAGTACCTATTCTTTGCAAGCTCTAAAAATGTCATATCCGAATCTCCTTTTGCTTTGTTATATTCTTAGTATAACATCAACCGTTACCCGTTGCAAGACAAAAAGCTCCTTATATTACCATTCCAAATGTCGCTTTTTGTCGGTTTCTGCTTGCAATAGATGTTAACAGTATGTATAATAATAAAAAACACTCCGGAGGTGTGCTATGGAAGAAAGAAACGAAAGACAATGGCCTCCTGTTCGCCGTCAAAAACAAGTTCCTAAGTGGAGACGACTGTTGCACAAATACTGGCCCCCTATTCGCTTCGGTCTTTTGTTGCTCGCTTTGGTGGCGACAATTGGACTGCTGGTCTCCTGTGTCGGCAATCTCTCCAAGACCAAAAAAACGACTCACACTCCCGAAACCACCACAGTTCCTGTGGATACTACCCCTTCCGAAGAAGAGATCCAGCAAATGGCAGACGCTCTGCTGAAGGAAGCAGATTTTATTGCAGCAGGCTATGACTATACCACGGCTACCGAAATGCTCCAGGCATTTGAATATTACGATCTACACCCGGAATTAGCCGATGCTGTCACCCGCTATGCCGAATTGGACAGTCAGTTGGTGATCTATCCGGATATGAGTGAAGTGACCCATGTATTCTTCCACTCTCTGATCGTTGATACCGAACGCGCTTTCGACAGCGACTATACCAACGGTGGCTACAACCAATATATGACCACCATTGACGAGTTTGTCGCAATGATCGAAGAAATGTACAACCGCGGCTTTGTGCTGGTCTCCCCTTATGATGTTGCTTACGAAGTAACGGATGAATTGGGCACTCGTTTTGTCTACGGTGAAATTCGTCTTCCTGAAGGCAAAAAGCCTTTTATTATGAGTCAAGATGACGTCAATTACTACGGCTATATGATCGGTTCCGGCGACGGTACCGACGAGATCCCCGCCTTTGCAGATCCTACCGGAGACGGTTTTGCCACTCGAATTGTGATCGGTGACGACGGCTATCCCACCTGCGAATATATGGATGCGCAAGGAAATATTACTTTCGGTGACTACGATCTGGTTCCCGTCTTGGAGCGCTTTATTCAGGAGCACCCCGACTTCTCCTACCACGGAGCAAGAGCTGTCCTGGGTATGACCGGATATCAAGGTGTATTTGGTTATCGCACCAAACCCAGCTACGAAGCCGCTATGGGTACAGACGCCTATCAAAAAGAGGTCGAAGCCGCCAAAGCCGTCGCTCAATGTCTGCGAGATCACGGTTGGATTCTGGCGAGCCACTCCTACGGGCATCCTGCCTACGGTGCCATCGAGGCAAGCCGGGTCGCAGCAGACTCCGACAAATGGGAAAATACAGTACAGCCTGTGATCGGTGACTGCGATGTGATCCTTTATCCCAATGGTTCCGATATCGCCGGCACAGAAAATTACACCTTCGATAACGCAAAATTCAGCGCACTGTACGAAGACGGTTATCGCTACTTCTTCAATGTGGATAGCTCCATTTACTGGAGTCAGCTGGGCGCTAACTACTACCGGGGCGGCCGTCGAAATCTGGACGGATATCGAATGTATTATGGCCCCCGTATGCTTGACGATCTATTCGATACCGAGAAAATCTTTGATCCCGCACGTCCTACACCGGTGCCCCCAATTTGATATTCAACTTTCTCTAAAGCCCTCTGAAGAGCAACGCTCTCCAGAGGGCTAAATTTGTAAATAGGCACCGCATTAATATGTCTAGCCGCTTGCAGCTTCACACAAAACGCTAAATGCACATTAATTCCCAAAGTTCCCTAAGGGTAAACCAAACCGCTGACCTCTTGAATGCCATGGCCGCCGGGCATGGACAGAATGGATACTACTGAATAATATGGACTAAATAGCACAAAAATCACGAATAAAAATACATTATGTGATAACTGGTATACAGTGTTTCGTCGTAATTCAAGAAAGATTCAAGATGAAAGTGTATCGCGTATCGGGGGTGTATCGCCCTTTTTGTACCGATACCAACAAAGAAAGGACGAAACAATTATGTATGTATCAGTGAAAGAAATAGCCGAAAAATGGGGAGTTTCTGCAATGTTAGTCAGAAGATTGTGCAGACAGGATCGAATCCCCGGAGCAGTGTACAGAGAGGGCATTTGGAGGATCCCAGAAGATGCGGTCCGTGTCTCGCGGACAGATTTGGAGCATACATGGGAACAGGAGTTGCCGGAACTGGCTAAAAAGCTGCAAAATCAGAAGAAAAAGCGGAATTTTCACGGTTTGTACGATTTTACCGTCATTGACCTAACTTACTCGTCATCCCGGATGGCAAGCGTCCGTTTAACCCGTCAGCAGGTGGAGACTATCTTCAAAAAAGGCAAGATTCGGGAATCCTTTGAGCCCCTGAAAGTCTCCGATGTGATCGAGGTGCTGAACCATATCCATTGCGTGGACTATATTCTTGACAATGTGATGGAGCCGCTGACCCAAAAGTTCATCCGCAAGCTCCACCAGATCCTAATGACCGGCACAGTAGACGAGTACCGGGAGCAGGTTCGTCCCGGTGAGTACCGGACGGTCACATCTCGTCCCCGGGATCGCCAGCTCCTGCACCCGGACAAGATCCATTCCAGTCTGGCAGACTTGATCGCAACTTACGAAAAACAAACCGAGATCGAGCGCAACCACATTTTGGACTTCCACGTCCGCTTTGAGGAGATCTTCCCCTTCGAGGACGGCAATGGCCGGGTGGGCAGACTGCTGATGTTCAAGGAGTGTTTGCGACACGATGTGATGCCGTTCATCATCGACGACAAACGCCGATCCCGGTATTTGCGTGGCATCAAGGAATGGCATGATGACCGGTACGAACTGGTGGATGTGGTAATGGAAGCCCAGGACCCCTTCGAAGCCCAAATCGAACTGCAGCGCCTCTGTGCTCACTCCCGTCTGTACCTGCCTGCAGACTATAAGGAGGACTGAGCTATGGATACGAAGAAACTCTGCCCCGATGCCGATACCGTCCTGGAGCTGCTGTACAATACCTATTACGAACACGTGTGCACCGACGACACCGACGAGATCAAACAGGCCTTCGACGAACTCTATAACGCCCTGTCCGATAAAACCCTCAAAGAAAAGGATGCCATCATCGACCTTGTCTGTGACCTCTGCCGCCTGCACCAACAATCCGGCTTTGTAAACGGCCTCAAACTCGCCCACCGCCTCTCCCAAGAACTAAATACTTAACCCCACCCCAACGCAAAGGGCCGCCCGGTTACCCGGACGGCCCTGTTGTTGTAAGCGATAATATCGGATGATCACTTGTCATATGACAAGTAGTAAAATTATCTGGATGCAATGACTCGTCGCAAACAAATTTTTTTCAAACTTGGTATTCTAATTTAAAGGATGTTGACATAATACATATATTTTGCTATAATGTTCTATGTAATATAACATAGAACAAGGGGGGGCGAAAAATGCCGAAAAAGAACTTTGATAGCAAGCAAGAGCAGAAGCAACAACTAGGTGCGATGCTGGCTCTTTGCCGTGGCGAAAGAAGTCTGCGCGAAATTGCTAGGGCGATTGAAATCCCTGCGTCAAATCTCAGTTATATTGAAAAGGGTATTAACGCTCCTAGCCCAGAAGTATATGAGAAAATTATCTTAGAGTTAGCACCTTCTGAAGATAAACGTCAAGAAATGGATATTTTATATAGTTACATTAGAGATATGCCACCACCTGATGTGTGCGAAATACTTATTACTAACAACGGACTCAACAATTCGCTACGTTTGCTTGGGAATAAACAAATTTCTAATGATATGCTTATGCAAATCAACAAGTTGTTTGCATCGTTTTGATAGAGGAGCAATAACATGAAAACATATTACCTGAAAATTAGAGATAAATTCATAGGCGAAATCAAGGCTGGAAATAAAAAACATGAATATAGATTAGCGTCACCAGAAAGAACACAGATCAAAGTGGGAGATACTTTGGTGTTGGTTTCTAATAAAAACAGATCTGTGTTCGTAAAAACCACCGTAAAGGGCATAAGAATTTTCCCTGGATGGAAAGAAGCACTTGAAGATAATTGGAAACAAGATTTTCAAAATTTGTATTCCACGATTGATGAAGCGTTGAAAGAATGCTATAAGTTTTATCCCAAAGACGAAGTTGATACCTATGGTATTATTGTCTATGAAATTGAACCACTAAAAACGGATATTTTACAATCCAGCATCCTTATTGACACTAATATCATAATCAAAAGGGAAAGCAGTAATAATGCAACCTTTGAAATTGCCAGCTTGTTTAATTGGTTTGCTAAAAAAAGCTCTGCGATTTATGTTCATGAGCGTTCCAGAGAGGAACTTTCAAATCACCGCGATGAAGCGGTAAAAAACAATATGCTTACAAAACTGAAGTCATATAACACCCTGCCGGTGTTTACGCATCAGCCGGACGATTATTTTGAAGCGGTGACATCTCAGTATGCAAAAGATCAAAACGGAATGATTGACAATGCTTTGTTGCGCGAGGTATACGATGGTAATGTCGGCATACTTTTGACGGATGACAACCTTATTCTAAGAAAGGCACAGGAGTTATATATACGGGATAGGGTTCTTACTTCGGCGGAACTTTTGTCATGGTTTGAAAGCTGTGATCCCAAAAATATTGAATATAAAATGTTGGCCGTTACGCTGAGCGAATTTGGCGATGTTGATTTGAATTCTTCGTTTTTTGATACATTGAGAGAGGATTACGAAGGGATTGTTTTCGATAATTGGTTCAAGAAGAAAGCTCGCAATAAAGAAAAGGCATATATATTCAAAAATGAATCAGGACTGTTACAAGGTTTTTTATATCTTAAAGATGAGTACGAGGATGAACCTGACTATCTAAAAGTAACACCACCTCTTACGCCAAAGCGGAGAATGAAGGTAGGAACATTTAAAATTGAGCAAACAGGCTTCCGGCTTGGCGAACGCTTTTTAAAGATTATTTTTGATAATGCAAGAAGCCGCAAGGTTGATGAAATCTATGTCACTTTGTTTGAAAACAAGCGCGAAGAGGTCAAACGGTTAAAGTCGTTGATGGAAGAATGGGGATTCCACAAACATGGCTATAAACCGAATGGTGAACTTGTCCTTGTAAAAACAATGGAAATATATGATTCCAGTGAAAGCCCTAAATTTAACTATCCACTTCTCAAAGCTGCACCTGATTGTTATTTTCTTCCGATATATGCCCAGTATCATACAGACCTTTTTCCCGATATGATATTAAAAAATGAGGATATGCATTTGTATGAAGACAAAAAAGCCCATCGATATGCTTTGGAGAAAATCTATCTGTCTGGTTCTTTTAACGCACCTGCCAATCCGGGAGATTTGTTCGTAATATATAGGATAGCGGATCAAGGGTATAAAAAGTATTCTTCTGTTGTAACTGGTATTGCCATTATTGAAAGCATTACCAAAACTAAAACTGCAGATGAGTGTGTAGCTATATGTAAAAATCGCTCTGTATTTACCGAAGAAGAAATCAGAGAAATGCATAAGACTCGTCCAATCGTTATTAAGCTACTCGATTATATGCCTTTTACGACAAAAGTAACCTTGGATCAATTACGAACAAAGGGAATAGTGGCAAAATACGCTGGACCGCGCCAATTTGATCAGATCTCTAAGGAACAATTTGAAATTATGTACAGATTAGGAATGGAGGGATGAGTGCCATGAAAAGAAAAATACTTATATCCATAAATCCTGAACACGTTCAAAATATTATTGCAGGGATAAAAAAATACGAGTATCGCAAAATTGCTGCTAAGCAAGATATCTCATCTATAATAATTTATGAAACGACACCTATAAAACGAATTGTAGCAGAAGCTGAAATTGTTGACGTATTAGAACTGCCCCCTGAGGAACTTTGGGAACAGACGAAAAACGAGTCGGGAATAAGTAAAGCGTTCTTTGACAGATACTTCGACAATAGGACAATAGCCTTTGCATATAAATTAGGTGAGATAAAAGTATACGATAAACCAAGGACATTAATGGATTACGGCATTAAAGCTGCTCCACAGTCATTTGTATATGTTTGACTATGAGATGTATTTTCTGTGAGAAGGATTCTTCGTCATCAAGAAGTGTAGAACATATTGTCCCAGCATCGTTTGGCAATTCTATTTCGATTTTACCCAAAGGTATTGTATGCGATAAATGTAATAATTATTTTGCTCGAAAAATCGAATCCCCTTTTCTTAATTCAGAAGTGGTCCTTCAACTGAGACAAGAACTTGAGATAAATAACCGAGAAGGAAAAACGATTAATAGATTTGACGACTTGCCAACCAAAAACATAATGCAAATTTCTCAAGATTTACATATTGTCATGTCTCAAGAAGACAAAACAGAGGAAGAAGTAGCGCAAGCTGTATTTAAGTATCAACAATACCTCAAAAGAACAGACGAATTGCTCATAAAACCTAATTATAATTTATCCCGACTTTTAGCCAAAATGGCTGTGGAAGTTTTTGTACATAAGTGTCTTGATGATATGAGTGTAATTGATTACATTATTGAAGACGAGGCATTTAAAAAGATTCGGCAGTATGTTCGTTATGGTGGAAATTACATTTGGGAGTACAATGCTCGGAGAATATATGCACGTAACGAAGCGTATCAAGGTGATATTACAACGCACATCAATTATGAATTTGATTTTCTATTTACTTCTCAAGGAAAGGCATATTTTATAATTGTTCTGTACGGTATTGAGTATGTTATCAATATAATTGATAACACAATAGC
>JAZRRS010000100.1:0-25414 GCA_045651005.1 Faecousia sp. | reverse complement strand
TGAAATTGAATAGAGCCATGAAATCCCTTCTTGAACATTACAAGATAGCCGATGTGAATCTTATCTCACAAGACAGTAGCTATCCCATTTGGCAAAGAGAAGATGCCATTGGAAGAAAGTATTGGGGCGTTTCCAATTTCTGTGGATTGGATAGAAAGCAGATTAAATCCACTCAAGATTTATCCCAACTTGAATGGGATGGAAATGAAATTTATCTGGATGCCAAAACGGATGAGGAAGTAAAATCACTCCTTATCAAGGCAGTAGGTATATTGTTATATTGGAAGAGAGTCCTCGAATATCAATATCCCGAAACGCAATTTTACTTTTTTGCATCGTATGATAATGGGGATATGCTGATTTTGGAGGAAAGCGAACTGCCGATCCGTTCGATTACCCTTCGTTTTTGGGCAGATCGCGGAATCGACACAGTAATAAATTTAGATTCTTTTGACGATTGGGAACAACCTGCGATCGTTGGATATTGCAATTTTGCCCCCCCTGCTCCTTAAATGCACCCCCAAAATGACTTTGCACCCCCTTGCTTCAAAAGGGGGTGCATTTGTATTAAAATTAGGGTCAGTTCCCAAATAAAAAGTACCGCCAGTAGGCGGTACTTTTTATTTATTGTGGGTGACGACTCTTTATTAAGGCGCAACTGTGTACTGAGACTGGGTTTTCTGCAAGGGATTTGCCAGTGCATTGTTCACAGACTCCAAAATGATTGCTTTTTCCATATCGGTGAGAACTCTGTCCTGCGTCTTGTCAGCAGTGGAGAAAAGGAATGCCTTGGGAATGGCGTCCAGTTTGATCTCATCCAAATGATCAATACCTGCCAATGTGCAGTACCAAGTGTAGGAAGAAATCACACGGCCCAAGTCGTTGACATGGACATAGTCACGATACAGATCCTTCTCAGTCAGGTAAGAAGATACTGCATTTTCAACAGCTGTACCGGCAGGGATCAGGTAGATGAAGCTATCATCGGTGACGATATTTCTTCCCACACAATCTGCAACAGCAGCGTGCATCTTTCTACGATCGTGATCAAATACTTCATAACTGGTATAGAAGGATTTATCAGATGTGTAGATATCACGCAACTCATTGTCCGTAGGACAGGCCCAAGCCATATGCCATCCAAAGACAGCATCGGGGTTGGTCTTATGCTGATTCACATAGTTCTGAATAAACTGGATATTACCATCGGTATAGGTTGCATCATGTGCGATCTCAAAGACACCGCCCTGCATAATGATAATATCCCAATCATCATACTCCAGACCGTACTCCATAGTCACACCCTTGGTAATGGTGGGAGGTGCATCGGGAGTTGTGGTAGAGCTGAGATACAGATAGTAAACCGCAGAATTTTGCTTAATAAAGTTAACGTGCTTCCACAGAGGACAGCCGGAGTAATACAGTGTGGCGACCTCCATAGGCTGGTCGTATCCTTCTGTTGCAGCGATCATATTCAGCATATGACCGGAGTCAACTGCCAGAGAGTGTCCCAGAGTCAACACCTTCAAAGGACGGACAGAAGCTGTTCCCTCAACATCTGCGGTGATATTGTAAAGATCCCAGGTTTTGAACACTTCCGCATCCATTGCATACAGATCACGAACACTCTGCTGCTGCACCTCGGTCAGCTTGGGCCATACACGGTTAATGCCTTGCAGCACAGACTTTAGAGAGTAGATCACACCGCCCATGGTAGGTGCGTTGTCATCACCGATAATGGTGAGATCACCGATCACGGCATAAGGTGCAGCGTAGATGGGCATTGTGCCACGAGTCTGGTTGTCTTCGCCTTCCTTGATAATATTTTCGATCATCGCACTGGTAACAGGCTGGCCGCTGACAAAGCTTTCCTTGGCAATAGCGGTGTACAGCGTGTCGGCATCCGAAGCAAAGTCTGCACCGGGCATCTCATTGGTACTCACTGCTACACCGAAGGAAGTAATCTTTTCCTGCAACACTTTGTCGCATTCCCAGGAAGCTTTGAAGTAGATACCGGAAGCAGCGGTACGCAGGCTGACGCCGGTGATTGCGATGCCCAATCGATGGAAGGAAATACCGTTTTCTGTTTCTACCGCAACATAGCGTCTGCCATTGGGTGCCACATACTGCTGGTTAACATCCACACCCTCACCGGCAATCATATTGCCGAAGGCTTCATAAGTATCATTCTTGCTGTCGAAACCGAAGATGTTGCCTTCACCGGTGACCGTCAGGTTGTTTCCGTTCAGGTCAACGGTAACATTGCCCTTCAGATTCAAGGTGTTTTCTACCTTGTGCAGACGAAGGTAAGTGCTGGGGGTAAGCATAGCTGCTGCGGTATCGTTGTCCTTATACCAAACAGTGGTTTCATTGACAGGATCCACCACTGCGGTGGCTGCGATATACAACTTGCTGTCCTCCGGCTCTGCGAAGATCGCAGGCAGACTGTAGTCTAAGCCATTGTAACCTTCCAGCAGAAGTGTGCCGGAGAAAACGCCGGTAGCGCAGTCCTGCGCTGCCAGAGCACTGCCCTGGGGCGCTTCCACATCACCAAAATGCACATTTTGGAACGCTACGGAAATCGCGCCTACAAAACTCTCGTCAACCACCAATTTGCCGGTAGAGCCGATATAGGCACAGGACTTGTTTTCCGGATTTGTAACGAAAGTATTGCCCTTCAGCGTCAGCGGACCGCCTGCATAGATACCATTACCGGAAACCGTTCCGGCCTTGATGCCCTCGATGGTGCAATCAGTCAGTGTCAGCTTTGCATTTTCGCTGCCATAGAGGTTGTCGCCGTTAAAGACGCTGCTGCTGTTCTTGGTATCACCGGTGCCGTTTGCAATACAAGCTCCGATAAAGATGCCGTTTGCCTTCACATTCACAAAGACATTGCCGCCCAATGCACCACTGGTGCCATTGGCGATCACCGCTGCTTCACCGTTTGCGCCGGTCTCAACGGTAACCTTATTTGCTTCACCGGCCTCAATATAGACGTTACCACCGGAGCCGGCTGTGGCGATACCGCCCACAATACGACCGCCGATCATATGGAAGTTGGTGGCATAAACGCTGCCGCCGTGACCGGTGGCAGTCGTTCCTCCGGAGAGGATACCGCCGGTCATTTGGATCTGAGAGCCGGAAAGTCCGTAGATATTACCACCAACGTTATAGGCATTGCCGCTGCTCACAGTTGTTTCTTCCAAATACAGCTTGCCGGTGGCGTTGATATACATATTGCCACCACAACCGTTGCTCTTGTCAATACCGGCAACGCCCTCTGCAACCAGCGCATTGGTGATGGTCACGGTACTGCCGGAAATGCTGATGTTGCCACCCAGACGGGATGTCTTGCCGCCACGGATCAATGCGTTTTCGATCTTTCCATCCTTGATGGAAATGTAATAGATATTTCCGCCGTAATCATTGGGAACTACTTCATCATTTGCCACGCCGTCACGGATCACGCCGCCTGTGATGTCCAGATCACCGCTAGTAGCATACACATTGCCACCGTAGCCGGCAGAGCCACCGATAATGTGACCGCCGCTGATGGTGGCGTTGCCGGACACATACAGGTTGCCGCCGCTGCCTACATACAGTGTGTCGGTCTTTACAGGCTCATCCGTAGTGCCGGATACATAGCCCATAGTACTAAATGCCTGACCGTCCAGCAGGATGCCACCGGTCATATTGAAGTTACCGGCTGCATAAATATTGCCGCCGCAAGCCGCCATCGGGGAGTTTTTATAAGCAATGGAGGCAATACCGCCACGGATGATACCACCGTAGATATTGACCTGTGAGCCTGCCATTGTATAAAGAACACCACCGTCAAAAACACGCTTTGTGCTCTCACCGGACTTTACAGAACGGCTAAGCGTACCGGAGTACATATTGATCTCCGTACCGCTGCCGCCGCCCAGAATAACGCCACCGTTAGCACCGGCATGTCCCGTGCCGGTAATGACACCAAAGCCACAGCTGTCCATCATAGAAAGATGACCGGCACAATTGGAAAAACGATAGTTAGTCACTGTCAAAGTGCAGCCAGCCATATCCAACACCAAATCAGCACCGGCCTTGATGTCCAGCAGTAGTGTACGGCTGGTAGTGCCGGTCAAATAGAAATGGTACTGATCTGTAAAGGAAAGGATTGCATTGGGCTGAGAGTTATCAAAGGCAGTCCATGTAGCCTGCTCACCGCTTTCCCAACAATGAGGGCAGAAACCGGTGTTGCCTTGTGCAACCTTCAAAGCACCGCTTTCATCCACGGAAATATCCGCACGGATGGCATCCTTGAAGTAGCCGAGATAGCTCTCTGCTTCTTCCACAGGCAGGGTAAATACCTGATCCACACCGTCAAAATAAATCTCTGCACCCTCTGTCAGACCGGAAATATCCAGCTTATCCCCAGCATCGGCACTCTGCAGACGCAGACCATTGCTGTTGCCCAACAGGATCTTAGGTGCACCGGACAGAGTGAAGGTCTTAAAGAGACCAACGGACAGATCGCCGTCAATCTTACCACCGGTAATATTCAAACTCGCATTGGAATCATTGACATACAGGTTGCCGCCACGGGTACGGCAAGCACCGCCGGTGATATAGCCGCCGGAAATGGTCAGTGTTGCCTTGCCACCAAACTGGATATTGCCGGAAGCACCGGCAGCCGCACCATTTCGAATGATGCCGCCGGAGATGTTCACATTGGTAGCAGAAGCATAGATATTGCCAGCATACATATCGGCATAGCCATTTTCCACAACGCCGCCAGAAATATTCAACTCGCCGCTGGCAATGTAGATATTACCACCGTTACCTTCAAATTTCTGGGTTTCGGTGCTACCGGACATTGGCAGCTCACCACTACGGGAAACGCCACCGGTAAGAATACCGCCACAGATGTTGATATTGCCGTTGGGAGCGTAGATCGCACCACCACGGGGAGCGTAATTAGTCGTGCCGATAGTATGGGGTACGACTTCACCGCCGATCATTGTGCCACCATACTGGTTGTATGTTGCACCATCGCCCAAAATCAGCAGACCACCGTAGGAAACCAGATCAGTAGTCGTGTTGATACGCCGGATCGTACCGCTGTACAAATTTAGTTCACCTGCACCGTCCTTGCAGCCTTCACCCTTACCCATCATAGCAAAACCGCCATGGGCATTGGATGCACCGGTAACAGCGAACTCACCGCCACCTACGGAGTCCATAACCGAAAGAACACCACTAAGCAGGAACGGACGCAGACCCGTTACCGTATAGGTGCGGCCACGAAGGTCCAGGCAAACTCGATTCCGATACAGATCATCATCCAAACTGATGTTGATCTGAAGGGACTGGTCGGGAATGTCCGCTGCAAGATAATAGTGTCCGGTACGAGGACTGGTGTTGGTAACATCCCAGGGCACCCATTTCTCCTCCGGAATCACTTCCTTACAGTGCTGACAATAGCCAACCTGCATAGTTGGATTCTGTTCTTCAGCCGCGTAGGTAGGCATAACAATCATCGACGCTACCATCGCCAACACAAGAACCAGCGCATACAAACGTTTCATATATATTCTCCTTCCTTATAAAAACAGAATTCAGACCATTGCATTTTTATTCTATCTCAAAGCGAGAAAAAACACAAGTAACCGCTTTTGTGCAAATTTTTGTCCTCTGTTGCACTTCCTCTAGCAGAATTTACGGAACGATTTACAGAAGCAAAGTTTATAATCAAACAATGCGCAATTGAATCTTCACATTTTGGCAGAATGATGCTATAATAAACAAAACAACTTTGGAGGGGTACGTATGAATTTTTTACCCATCTCTAAAAAAGATATGGCGGATCGTGGATGGGAACAGTGTGACTTTGTATATGTGATCGGTGACGCTTATGTGGATCACCCTTCTTTTGGTCACGCTATCATCAGCCGCGTTTTGGAAAACGCCGGATATACTGTGGGCATTATTTCACAACCGGATTGGAAAAATCCCAAATCTATCGACGTTCTTGGGCGTCCCCGTTTGGGTTTTCTTGTATCCGGAGGCAATATGGATTCCATGGTCAACCACTACTCCGTTACGAAGCATCGCCGCAAGACGGACGCTTTTACCCCCGGCGGTGTAATGGGAAAACGACCGGATTATGCCACAGTAGTTTACTGCAATCTGATCCGCCAGACCTACAAGGATGTACCGATTCTCATTGGCGGTATTGAAGCCAGCCTGCGTCGACTGGGCCATTATGATTACTGGTCTGAAGCGATAAAAAGATCCATTCTTATGGATTCTCAAGCAGATATTCTGATGTACGGTATGGGTGAAAAAAGCATTGTAGAGCTCGCTGACGCTTTGAATTCCGGTATGGATGTAAAAGACATCAGCTACATTGACGGCACAGTTTACCGTACAACACAGCTTGACGAAAGTCTTCCCACGATCATCCTGCCTTCCTTTGATGAGATCAAAAAGAACAAGCGATCCTATGCCGAAAGTTTCAAAGTGCAATACGGAAACTGCGATCCTTTTACCGCAAAACGACTTGCCGAGCCCTATGGCAACGAATTTGTCGTGCAGAATCCACCCCAAAAGCCGCTGACCACGGAAGAAATGGATGCTGTTTATGCACTCCCCTACTGCCGAAACTGGCATCCAACCTACACAAAAGCAGGCGGTGTACCTGCCATTGAAGAAGTCAAATTCAGTCTTGTGAGTAACCGTGGCTGTTTCGGTGCTTGTTCCTTCTGCGCACTGACCTTCCATCAAGGACGGATCATTCAGACAAGAAGTCACGAATCCATTCTTGCGGAAGCAGAGCTTATGACAAAGGATAAGGACTTCAAGGGCTATATTCACGATGTAGGTGGTCCTACTGCAAACTTCCGGCATCCTGCCTGTGACAAACAGCTGACCAAAGGCGCTTGTCCTCACCGGCAATGTCTTTACCCTACACCGTGTAAAAACATAAAAGCTGACCATTCGGATTACATTGCACTTCTGCGGAAACTGCGAAAAATTCCCGGTGTCAAGAAGGTCTTTGTACGCAGCGGTATCCGCTTTGACTATCTTCTTGCCGACAAAAAAGATACCTTCTTCAAGGAACTTGTGCAGCATCACATTTCAGGGCAATTAAAGGTTGCACCGGAGCACGTTTCCGACCCGGTTCTTGACAGAATGGGCAAACCCAGAAACGCAGTGTATAACCGGTTTGTGGATAAATATTTCGCACTGAACAAGCAATATGGTATGAATCAATTCCTCGTGCCTTATCTGATGTCCAGTCACCCCGGATCCACCTTAAAGGAGGCCATCCAGCTGGCGGAGTACATCCGTGAAATGGGTTACAATCCGGAGCAGGTACAGGATTTCTATCCCACCCCCTCTACCCTTTCCTCAGTTATGTACTACACCGGTCTTGATCCCCGTACTATGGACAAGGTATACGTGCCCACTGACCCCCACGAGAAAGCAATGCAGCGTGCGCTGATCCAGTACCGCAATCCTAAGAATTATTATCTTGTGAAAGAGGCTCTGTTAAAAGCACATCGGGAAGACTTGATCGGCTCTGGTCCTAAGTGCCTTATCCGTGCCGTACCGCCCAGACAGAGCAATGCCGCACCCCCACCCAGAGCAACCGGCAAAAAGCCACCTGCAAAACCCGTCAAGCGAACTTCCCCTACGGGAAACAAGCCTAAGAAATCCAACACAAGATCTAGAGCGAAAGGACGATAAATGATGTCTTGCAAGGCCGTTTTTGATGCCATTCACAATCTGTACGATGAATATGTACAAATTTGGGAAGACATCTCCAATATTGAAAGCCCCACCAGCTGCAAAGAGGGCGTTGATGCTGTAGGTCGTTATATCATAGCACTTGCAGAAAAGAAAGGCTGGAAAGTTCGTATTTGCCCTCAGAACGTTTCCGGAGACGCTGTCTGCATCACAATGAACAGCGACAGCAAAGAAGCACCGGTTTCCCTCTCCGGTCACATAGATACGGTGCACCCCATCGGTTTCTTCGGTACGCCCCCCGTGCACAAGGATGATGAAAAAATCTATGGTCCCGGTGTTCACGACTGCAAAGGTGGCGTGGTAGTAGCACTTCTTACAATGGATGCTCTGGAACGCTGCGGATATAGCAAGCGTCCTGTGCAGCTGCTTCTACAATCCGACGAAGAAACCGGTAGCAAGGGCAGCGACAAAGAAACCATCCGCTGGATCTGCGAGCAAGCAAAAGACAGCGTTGCTTTCTTTAATTTAGAAGGATCTGCACCGGGAAAAACCACAATTGAGAGAAAAGGCATTGCCCGGTATCAGATCACTGCCTTCGGCAAGCAAGCCCATTCCGGAAAATGCAACGAAGGTGCAAGTGCCATCGCTCAAGCTGCCCATATGATCCTTGAATTAGAAAAGTTTAAGGATCAAAAAACATTGACCTGCAACTGCGGAACTATCACAGGCGGGTCTACACCCAACACTGTCCCCGGCAGTTGTACCTTTGTGGCAGATTTTCGTTACTCCTCTCAAGCGGACAAAGAAACCGCCAAGAACGCTGTCAAGAAGGTTTGCCAAACTGCCTATATAGATGGCTGCCGTGCGGAATATTCCCTCATGAGCTACCGTGTCTCTATGCCCATCCGTCAAGAAAATCTCGATTTGATGGAAAAAGCCAACAAATTCCTTGTACAAGAAGGAATCGAACCTCTTGTGAACAGCAAAAAGACCGGAGGCTCTGACGCCGCAGATGTTTCTGCCGTAGGCATCCCCGTTCTGGACAATCTGGGTATCCAAGGTGGAAAATCCCATTCTGAAAACGAATTTGCCTATCTTCATTCGCTGGAATACTCTGCAAAGCGTTTGGCTACCCTTGTTTACAACATCTAATAAAATTAGGGAGCGTCCGCAACGTGGAAATAGCTCTGTCCCAGCAACCTCATATAACAGATATAAGGGCCTGTGCTTGACGCACAGGCCCTTGCGTTATTTAATAGACTGCAATGGTAGCAATCTCTGTGATGTGCTCCGTGCCGTCAAGACCCTTGATGTGGCAACGATACATACGACCATTCTTGACCTTTGCGGTCAAGGTCGCAGTCTTGTTGCCGTCACCACTGGTGTTGTACCAGGCAGTGCCGTTGTCAGAGTACTTCCACTGGTAGGAATACACATTGGTTGCCTTTACAGTGAGGATGGTGTTTTTCGTACCCTGTTCTACTGTAATGCTCTTAGGCTGTGCAGTGATCTCAACAGGCTCACCTACGTGCAGCGTTGCAGGAACGGATGTAACCTGGGAATCCTTAGAGCCCTTCAGAATACAACGATACTGATAGCCGTTACGCTTCAGCGTTGCAGACACCGTCAGCGTTGCGGTGTTGTAGCCGGTGGAAGAAGTGTCGATCCACCTGCCCGTTGAGGGGTTATAGTACTGCCACTGGTACTTGTAACCCTCAGAAACATTGCCGGCAACGGTGAATGTTACCGCCTTACCGGGTGCTGTAAATACATTCTGGGGCTGCTGCGCCACAGACAAAACGCGCATAGTCGCGACCTCGGTGTATGCCACATTGCCGGTGACATCCGTGACCTTACAACGATACATATAACCGTCACGGTTTTCGGTGGCCTGGATCATAACCGTCTCTTTGTTGTTGCCTTCCATCAGGGTTTCGCTCCATTTGGTACTGTCGGGACGGCGATACTCCCATACATATTTGAGACCCTCTCCGGATGCCTTGACCGTAAACTGTCCCTTAAAGCCATCCACCACCAGTTGGTCATTGGGATGGTAGGTAATGGTCAGAATGGTTTTCACCGTCAGCTCCGCAGGCTCAGATACCAAAACCGTACCGTCTGCAAAAGTGACGATACACCTGTAGTCATAGCCGTTACGGCTGCCCTTCGCAGAGACAGTCAGAGTGTCGGTATCGTAGCCATCCATAGTGGTGTTAAACCAGGTATAGATCTTACGATACTGCCACTTGTAGGAGACGACCTCGCCCTGCACTTCCACTCGGAACTGCACATCGTTACCGGAGTCAACTGTTACATCCACAGGCTGCCGTAGGATCGCATTGCCTTCAGGGAGCAGTCGGGTACCTTCATCAATAACCGTATCTGTCTCACCACAGCTAGTACAGATTGCGGTCTTTGTTCCATCGGCATCAACGGTCGCATCGTTGTTGCTGATGTAGTTTGTAAAGTTATGACCCAAAGGAGCAATCGTCTGAGACTGAACAAACGGGATCTTGCAGTATTGACACTGAGTACCAACCGTGTTGCCGGATTCTGTACAGGTTGCATCCTTAGCAGGGATCAGCACAGGGCTGTGTCCTGTTGCATCCACAGTGCCGGTTTGCTCTCCCCTGCCGCAGTTGCGACAGCGACTGCCTATTATGCCATCTTCGGTGCAAGTGGGAGCCTGGAGAACTATATTTTCCTCGTTATCATGACCCAACGCATCGATGTACCCATATATGAAACTCTCTCCGCAGCGAGTGCAGGATATTGTCGTGTAGCCCTGCTGTGTACAGCTAGGCAGAACCACTGTCTCCTGTGAGGAAAGTGAATGTCCCAGCATCGGTGTATATACCCGGTAGGTTTCCCCATAGACACAGGTGTACTCTGTATAGCCAACTTCACAGCAGGTGGCTGCCACAGTGGCGGAGGGTAACAGGGTATAATTATGGGTATGGCTGTAGTTCACAGTTGCCTCTATCAGTTTGGTGTTGCCGGAGGAAACTTGTAGTCTGCCCCACTGGGAAGATGATCCACTATAATAGACCGTTTTCAATGCATAGCAACCGTAAAAACCATTAGAAGCAACAGATGCAATATTTTTTGGAAGCGTCACCGCTGTCAACTGGCCGCACATATAGAACGCACCCTCAGGAACAGAGGAAAGTCCGGTACCCAACGTCACCGTCTGCAAGCTTTCACAGCCACGGAAGGCGTTTGTGCCCAGAGAGGTAAGGCTGTTGGGCACTGTGACCTCCTTAAGTGCAGCACAGCCACAGAAAGCATAGGAGCCAATGTCTGTTATACCCTCCGGCAAGCTAAGCTCCTGCAGTGCTGTGCAATCACGAAATGCGTGATTACCTACGATACGCAGGGTTTGGGGCAGAGAAACTTCTGTCAACTCTCCCAAAGCACGGAAAGCATTGGTGCCCACAGATGTCACTCCGGACGCCACTTCCACCCGGAGGATTTGGGATTTCCAGGATGCCCACGGCGAATTATTTTCAGCGGTATCACTTTCAAAACTGTAATCATACATATAGCCGATACCGGAAACTACAAGAACGCCGTCTTCTTTCAACACCCAGAACAACCCGTCACCGCACTGTGCTTTCCTGGTGTCAGTTGCGTCACAACGGTCGCATTTAGCTATCTCTGCACCACCGGCTATAACGTCTGAGTCGCAACTCAAATAATCCGTAAAGCTGTGACCCAATGCGGCAATTTCCTCACTCTCGGTTAACATCATACCACAGATATCGCAACAGGTTTCATCCGTGCACCCTGGTTTTGTACAATCGGGAGCCGTCCCGAAGAACGTTACAACAGGAGGATGGTACATCTCGTCGATGGTCTTAATCGCAACAATAGAGGAAAAGGCATACCCATAGTAATTCACAGAGCCATCAGAGGTCAGTTTGATTTTAAAGGTATCCCCAGTGACAGTAACGCTTTTGCCCGCAGCCTCCGTTCCGGTATACTTTGCTATCTGCACGTCGCTACCGTTGTATAGGTAAATATAGTCTAACCCATTCTCCACCTTTGTGCTGCTGCTGAAGGTAAGTATCAGCTTTTTGGCACCGGGCCATGTGAATGTCTTTGTCTGACTCAGATTATCCGTGTAGTTATGGGTGCTCTGTGGGTACTTGGAAGTGGGAACTGTTTCTTCTTGGTCCACTTGAATCCCGTTGTGCACATAGACCTCAAATTTCGCCGTGCAACCCCGATAGGACACCGTTACGGTTTTTTTGCCGTCACTTGTCATATCCGCAGTCACTTCCGTCAGACTATTTGCTGAAAAAGTAGTCTGAACGCCATTGACACTACTTACTGTAAATTCCAGACCCGTAAGGCTTAACTTCTCCCCCACAAGATAATTGCATACGTCCGGAAGCTTTGTGACGATCATCCCTGTGAGTCTTGAATCGGTGTCCGTAACCGTATCTACAGCATTGCAACGATCGCATTTTGCGGTCTTGGTTCCATCAGACAGATACGTAAAATCGTTATTGCTTACATAGTTTGTGAAGCTATGCCCAAGCATAGACCCAACTTCGGGTTGGGTATCTGTTGCATCACAACCGTCACACTTGGCTGTCTTGGTGCCGTCTGCGGCGCAGGTGGCATCATTGTTGGATATGTAATTGGTATATTTATGAACATGGACCTCGTAATTATAGTGTATAACTGCACCGGTCAGACAAGAATTCGCATTACCGATTATAATACTATTCCACTGGGATTGGGTACCTGTATAATATACATTTTTTAAGCTAGTGCAGTCGTAGAACGCATAATTACCAATGCTGACCACGCTGTCCGGGATTGTGACTGATGTCAAGTTGCTGCAATCCTCAAACGCATATTTACCTATGCTGACCACGCTGTCCGGAATGGACACCGACGACAGGCTGCTGCAATTATAGAACGCACCATTGCCAATGCTAGTGACGCTGTCCGGAATATTGACATTGGTCAGATTGGTGCAGTTTGAGAATGCATCAGACGCTATCACTCTCGTATTCTTATGAATTGATACTGTTGAGACAGAAGTAGACATCACTTTTATCAGTGCACAATAGGGATTGTCACTGTTACCCAAGTAGCAGCAATTTCCGTATTCTGTATAATTTAGCTGGCTACATCCGTCAAACACACTATAACCAATACTGGTCACGCTGTCCGGAATGGACACCGACGACAGGCTGCTGCAACCAAAGAATGCATCATAGCCAATACTGGTCACACTATCCGGAATGTTGACATTGGTCAGATTGGTGCAGTTTGAGAATGCACCAGACGCTATCACTCTCGTGTTCTTATGAATTGATACTGTTGAGACAGAAGTAGACATCACTTTTATCAGTGCATAATATGGATTGTCACTGTTGCCCAAGTAGCAGCAATTTCCGTATTCTGTATAATTTAGCTGGCTACATCCGTCAAACGCATCACGATCAATGGTGGTCACACTGTCCGGAATGCTAATCGTAGTCAGGCTACTGCAATTATAGAACGCACAATCGCCAATAGTGGTCACGCTATCACCGATGGTCACCACCGCTAGGTTTGTGCAGTCACCAAATGCAAAATCGTCAATGATGGTCACGCCATCACCGATGGTCACCACCGCTAGGTTTGTGCAGTCACAGAACGACTCCATATTGATAACAGTAACACTGTCAGGGATAGTGATGGAAGTCAGATTGGTACAACCCCAGAAAGCATTATTAGCAAGAGAGACCACACCATCTGGGATGGTATATTCGGCAATGGCACCGGGTGCAACTATCAGCGTTGTCATAGCTTTATCAAACAGCACTCCATATTTATCGCTACAATAGTATTGGTTGACGCTGTCTACCCATATACCGGTCAAGCTGCTGCAATTCTCGAACGCACCACCGCCAATGCTAGTGACGCTGTCCGGGATGGTGACTGAAGTCAATCTGCCGCAACCAGAGAACGCACAATAGCCAATGCTGGTCACACCGTCCGGGATTGTGACTGATGTCAAGTTGCTGCAATCCTGAAACGCATAAGAGCCAATGCTGGTGACGCTGTTTGGAATGGAAACGGAGGTTAGGCTGCTGCGATTACGGAACGCACCATTGCCAATGCTGGTCACCGGATAGCCATTCAGCTTTTCAGGAATGGTAATGGCGCCGGAGACGTTCATGCTACAAGCCGTTATGGTGGCTTTTCCATTCGATATATTGTAGGTATAGATGCCACTGGTGGCAGCATTGGCTTTTGGCGCTGCCACCAGCACCAGGAGCAAAGCTGCCACAAAGCAAAGGCCTAAATTTTTCCAATTTTTCATAGGTCTGCCTCCTAAAGAAGTCTTTTGAATTTATTATAGGGATATGTATTTATATTGTCAAGCTTTCTCAAATGGACAAAGGCTTCCCTCCATTGGAAGCCTTTGGATGATTTTTGTTCTCTTTCCCAGGCGGGAACATAGAATGTTCTATACATCTGTATTCGAGGTGGTACTATGGAACATTCAACAAACAGCATTACTCTCCGCGGAACACTACAGTCTCTTCCTCAATTCTCCCACGAGAATCACAGTCGGCAATTTTACAGATTCCTTTTGGAAGTTCCCCGTTTATCCGGCGCCATTGACATACTTCCGGTGATCGCGGAAAAAGAGCTTTTAGACGGAATCGACCCCACCGCAGGTGAAATGATCACCGTGTGCGGTCAGATCCGTTCCCACAATCATCGCACCGACGGTGTGCGTCATTTACTTATCTTTGTGTTCGCCTCCTCTGTGGAGGTAGAGGACGGTGAGCCAATCAACGAGGTTACGCTGGAAGGACCACTGTGCCGGGAACCGAATTTCCGTCGCACACCCTTAGGTCGAGAGATCTGTGATGTGATGCTGGCAGTCCCCCGTGCTTTCCGGAGGGCGGATTATCTACCCTGTATTTTATGGGGCAGAACTGCCCAGGAGGTCTCCGCCTGTCACACTAGAGACCGTATCCGCATCAACGGCAGAATGCAAAGCCGGGTTTACACGAAGCTGACGGAAGACGGTGCAGAAGACCGCACCGCTTATGAAATCTCTGCGCTGACAGCAGATATTTTAGAGGATCAAATTTAAAAGGATACAGAGAAAACATCCCACAGCGGTTGGCAGCAAAACTGCCGCCGCTGTTGTTTTTATGGATCCGGTCTCACGGTAGACGGTCATCAGCGTGGTGGAGCACGGCCAGTGAAAGAGCGTAAAGACCATTGTACAGACCGCCATTTGCCAAGTTAAGACATTATTTAGCACATCTGTTCCTCCCACACAGTAGAGGCTGCCGGCATTGGTGACTGTCATAAGCAGAACTGGGATCAGCAATTCATTGGCAGGCAGAGCAAATACAAATGCGGTCATCAGTGCTCCGTTCATCCCCAAAAGTATGCCAATGGGCTCCAATGTCCGGGAAATACCATCAAGCAGTTTTGTGTTGGCTGCGATCCACAAGAAAGCACCGGCAGGTGCGGCAACTTTCAATGCTCTGCCTACAATAGCCAGTGTACGCTCCAGAAACGATCTGATCAGAATTTGCCCAAGCCGGGGGCGGCGGAAAGGCGGTAGTTCCATTACAAAAGTGCTGTCTGCCCAACGAAATACCGTTTTGTTCAGAACACCAGAAACTACCATTGCTCCCACCGTCCCCAAAGCCACGCAGGCAGCCACCACCAGCGCTGCACCGGCATTGGGAAAGAACAAACTTCCAAGCAAAATCAGCGTTGGAAACCTGCCGTTGCACGGCACAAAACTATTGGTGAGGATGGCGCACATACGCTCACGGGGCGAATCTATGATCCTGCAGCCGGTGACCCCCACTGCATTACAACCAAGACCCATACACAGTGTCAGTGCCTGCTTTCCGCAACCGCCGCACCGTGCCATTCCCGGGTCTAACAAAAAAGCCATTCTTGGGAGGTAACCTATATCTTCTAAAACCGTAAACAGCGGGAAAAAGATCGCCAAAGGCGGCAGCATCACCGAGATCACACGGGTACAGGTCCCATAGATACCATCCAACACCAATCCTCTGATCCAAGGAGGAACATACTCACAGCAAGCGGAAAATAAATGGTATCCCCAAGCAAAAATGCGTTCCAACAAAAGGCCGGGGTAATTTGCTCCCCATACAGTCAGCCAAATAATGCCCAATAGCAACAGGATCATAAAGGGAACACCAAATCGCCTGCTCACCAGAAGTTTATCGATTTTTCGGTAGAAAGCATCCTTCTGCGTGGCGGTTTGCTGGCTGCAGGAGCGTGCGATTTTTTCCGCAGCGTCCACCACATCCTCTTCCGGGATCATTGGATTTGCAGACGGTGTCCGGGATACCTTCTCTACCGCATCCAGTAAACTTTCCAAGCCTTCCCGTTCCCCTGCGCTGGTCAGCACCACAGGAACTCCAAGACTTTTAGACAGCTTCTTTCCATCTACCCGAATCCCCCGTCGCTTTGCTTCGTCCATCATATTTACGCAAACCACGGCATTGCTGCAAATCTGCAAAATTTGCAGCGCCAAGATCAGACTTCTGGACAAGCAGCTTCCGTCACATACGATCAATGTGCAGTCAGTGACACCTGCTCGTATGTATTCCCCGGCAATGCGTTCATCCTCTGTTTTACCCTCCAGAGAATACGTTCCCGGAAGATCCACAAAAGAAAACCTCTGTTTTCCCCTGCGGCATTCCCCTTCTACCAATCCCACGGTTTTTCCCGGCCAATTACCGGTATGCTGGTGCATACCGGTAAGGATGTTAAATAATGTGCTCTTTCCCACATTGGGATTTCCTGCCAATGCCACTTTTAACACTTCCAAAGGCCGCACCCCCTAATACTCTCCAAATCTTTTGTCCGCAGGGCAACCACCGTTCCTCGCAGTTCCAACGCAACAACACTCCCGTCCGGAGTTTTATATCGGCAGCGAACAATCGTTCCCGGTATCAAGCCATAGTCTCTAAGTCTTTTTTTCAAAGTTCCTTCCGTTTTGACTTCTGTAACGACTGCCATTTTATTCAAACACAACTGATCCAGCGTGATATCCATAAGAACCCTCCAATACTAAACTATCCTATACACAAGACCTCTTTTCCGTGCTAATTTTTCCTTCTTTTCTTTTTCGGCACAATGTGATAAAATTTCACCGGAGGGTCTTACTATGAAAGAAAAAGCATTATCGGTTATTGAAATTCTAAAGGTGCAGTACCCCAACGCTTTGTGCGCCCTGCAATATAAAAAGGATTACGAGCTTATGATCGCTGTGCGTTTGTCTGCACAATGCACAGATGCCAGAGTAAATCTTGTGACACCGGCACTGTTTGCCGCCTATCCCACGCTGGATGCCATAGCAGAGGCAGATATTGCCGATGTGGAAAAATACATCCATTCCTGCGGTTTTTACCGTCAAAAAGCAAAAGACATTGTGCTTGCCTGTCAGATGCTCATCCGCGACTACGGAAGAACAGTTCCCAACACCATGGATGCACTTCTGAAGCTGCCGGGCGTTGGCAGAAAGACAGCCAACCTTCTGCTAGGTGACATTTACGGCATCCCGGGCAGCATTGTGTGCGATACCCACTGTATCCGCATTTGCGGAAAGCTGGGTCTGTCCGAAGGCAAGGATCCCGAGAAAGTGGAAAAGCAACTGAGAAAGATCCTGCCTCCGGAGGAAAGCTCTGACTTCTGTCATCGCATAGTATTATTCGGAAGAGAAATTTGCACCGCCAGAAACCCTCGCTGCGGCGACTGTCCTTTGGCACACCTTTGCAAAAGCTTTACCGGTCAATAACGAATATGCACCCCCTTGTCCGCATAGATTGTGGACAAGGGGGTGCTGTTTTGCAGAGAAAACTTCCCATATTTTACAGTGCACTGCTTCTGACAGCAGTAAATCTTTTACTTCGTTTGGTTTCTACCTCTTTTCAGGTTTATCTGTCCCGACGGATCGGTGCAGTGGGTATCGGCCTTTTGCAGCTTGTCCTGTCTGTGGGAGCACTTACCACCACCGCAGGAATGGCCGGCATCCGCACTGTCACAATGTATATGACTGCCGGAGAGTTAGGGCGAAAACGTCCCGGCAACGTCCGTTGGGTCCTGTCTGCCTGCTGTTTATATAGCATTCTTTGTAGCGGCACAATATCCCTTCTGCTCCATTATTTTGCGCCGGTAATCGCTAAGCACTGGATCGGCAATCCCGACACAGAAGCCGCTGTAAGGCTCTACGCCTCTATTGTTCCCGTGATATGCCTGTGCGGTGTTATGACAGGTTATTTCACCGCTGCAAACAGAATTGGAACACTAGCCGCTGTAGAGGTGGCAGAGCAGTTTTTATGTTTGGCATCCACCGTGCTGGCTTTAACGCTTTGGGCAGGCAACGACCCCGTAAAGACCTGTCAGAGTGTCATTATAGGAAGCGGTGCCGGAGCTTGTCTGACACTCCTTTGTCTTGCCATTCTTCGTCTTCGTGAACGCGCCCCCACTGCGCCCAGAATCCCAGTCAGCAGAAATCTGTTGGAAACAGCGATTCCTCTTGCTCTCGCAGATGATCTGAAGTCCGGAATCTCCACCACAGAGAACCTGATGGTACCCAAACGCCTCAGACTTTATCCCTCTTCTGAAGATCCCCTTTCTTCCTTCGGTACAGTTTGCGGAATGGTGTTTCCGGTACTTATGTTTCCTGCTTCCATTCTTTTCAGCCTTGCGGAGCTTTTAATTCCGGAACTGGCACGGTGTGCAGCAGCTGAAAGCACGCAAAGAATCCAATACCTTGTAAAACGAGGTCTAAGAGTAGCACTTTTATACGGTTGTATATTCGGCGGTTTGGAGTTTTTGTTAGCAGATGAGCTGTGCCATACACTTTACGGCAGCGAAAATGCAGGAAGGTATTTGCAGCTATATGCACTTTTGATTCCAATGCTGTACTGCGATGCTCTCACAGATGCCATGACCAAGGGACTCGGGCAACAAAAAATTTGTGTCCGTTATAACATCCTTACTTCGTCGATGGATGTCGGTTTTTTGTATATCCTGTTGCCCAAATACGGTATGTTAGGTTATTACTGGAGTTTTCTAATAACGCATCTTTTAAACTTTATCCTTAGCATAAGACTTCTCAAAAAGGTTACAGGTTGCGGCATTTCTTTTCGGACAACAGGTTTTGCCATCATCTCCACAATTCTTTCCGTGGCGATCGCCTCTACGCTTATTAATCCGTACTTAAAGGCAACAGCCTATCTGTTGATCACAAGTTGCCTTCTGTTTCTTTTGAAGGTTGTGGGTCGGGAGGACATTCAATGGTTACAGGGGTTGATCGCAAAAAACAAGAGGGCATAAGCCCTCTTGTTTCACATATTTTTCAAAATTTCCAAGATAAACTGCCACGTACGCTCTACCGACGCAATCCCCAACCGCTCACGGCTGGTGTGGATGTCGTGCATCTCCGGTCCAATGGATACACAATCAAGACCCGGTAGTTTTTCGCTGAGCAAACCACACTCCAGTCCTGCATGAATCGCAACAACCTCCGGCTCTTTTTGGAACATACGTCGGTACACAGAGATCATCGTATCCCGAAGGTGGGAATCCTTTTTATACTCCCAAGCCGGATAATCACCCATTTGAGAATATTCCGCACCGTTGAATTCTGCAAGAGCCTTTAATTTCTCCAGCAGCTCAGCCTTTTCAACATTAACACTGCTACGAACAGCAAAGGTAAGTTTAAATTCCTCATCCAGTTCCGCAATACCAAGATTCAAACTCGTTTGCACCAGTCCGTCAATGTCCCTGCTCCACGCCTGCACACCGTTAGGCGCTGCATTCAAAAGTGCAATCACTTTCGCTGTGCATTCGGTAGTAAGGGCGTTACCGCCCAACGCATCCACATCGTCGCCACGCACCACCGCCTGCGGCTCATCGTACTGCTGCCGGATCTCCTCCTGGAGTTTTGCTGCCACCTCGTTGATCCGTTCAATATACATACCCAAGGCAACAAGTGTAACCTCACAGCTTCTGGGGATGGCATTGTCCTTCGCGCCACCGGACAGTTTTGTGATACAAAGAGGCATCATCTGCTGCACACGGGCAAGAAACTCACCCATTACTTTATTGGCATTTGCTCTTCTTTTATGGATTTCTACGCCGGAATGGCCACCCTGCAAGCCTTCAACCGTCAAGCGCACACAAGGACCATAAACTGCACGGCGTTCCACAGGCAATGTGATCGTACCACGTGCACCGCCTGCGCAAGAGACTGTAAAGATCCCCTCTTCCTCAGAGTCCATATTCAGCAGTGTTCTGCCTTTGAGCATAGAAAGATCTATGCCGGCAGCACCAAACATACCCGTTTCCTCATCCACAGTGATCACAACCTCCAAAGGTGGGTGTGGAATGGTTTTATCTGCAAGAATCGCCAATCCATAAGCAACAGCAATTCCGTTATCGCCGCCCAAAGTCGTACCCTTAGCAAATACATATTCCCCATCGTGGGCAATATCCAATCCGTCGTGCTCCATATCAATAGCACAGTCTACATCCTTCTCGCATACCATATCCATATGTCCCTGCAGGATCACAGGAGGGTGTTCCTCATAACCGGCTGTACCGTCTGCAAACAAAATCACATTATTTAGTTCATCCTGAATATAACGAAGATCGTGCTCCTGGGCAAATGCGACCAGGTAATCGCTGATCAATTTTGTATTTCCAGAGCCGTGGGGTATTGCACAAATCTCCTCGAAATAACGAAAAACAGATTCCGGCTTAAGGCCGGCAAGTTTTCTCTGTGTCATAATTCATACTCCTCGTTTGATTTCCTTTATATTAACACACACAACGAAACTTGTCTACGATGCAATGCATAAAAAATGACCGCAGGACAACGCCTGCGGTCGTTAAAACAAATTAGATCAAGCACAGCAACAGGGTCAGCAGAATCCAAACCAATGCCACCCACTTGGTAGCCTTTGCCAGAGTCTTATCCAGACCGCCCATACCGCTCTTATTCATGTAAGAATCACTGTTGCCGGACAGCGCACCGGTCAGACCGTCTTCCTTGCCGGACTGCATCAGAACCACACCGATCAGTGCGATGCTTGCGATTACTTCCAGCACAGTCAGAATCACACGAATGGTCTTGACCAATGCGGACTCTTCCTTCTCGACAGTGCCGGTGGTCTCAGTGCTGTGGTCGTGACCCTCGTGGTCATCACCAGACTCCTCAGCAGGAGCTCCGTCGTCAGTAGCAACATCTGCACTCTCAGTAGCAACTTCAGCAGCAGCCTCAGTTGCAGCCTCAGTTGCAGCAGTAGTCTCACCGGTAGCAGCAGTGGTGTCAACAGTGGTCGCAAATGCGGGAACGGCCAGGCTCATCATCAGACAAACGGCCATCAGTAAAGCCAGAATCTTTTTCATTTGATTTCCTCCTAAATATGACCTCTCTGTATAGCAAAAACAAACACAGAAACGGTTGTTCTCCATCCCGACAAAATCCGGGAACATAATAAGCCTAAACATTGTAGCACAGGCTTTTCTAAAAAGCAAGGGTTATTTCGCCATTTTTTGGTTATTTTACTTTGTTACCCAGTTACCGGTGGCTGCACAGGTAAGATATGCGTTAATGAAGGGATCCAAAGCGCCATCCATAACCGCATTCACATTTGAAGTCTCACAGCCTGTTCGAGTATCCTTAACCAGAGTGTAGGGCATAAACACATAGTTACGGATCTGACTGCCCCATTCGATCTTCTTCTGCACACCCTTGATGTCAGATATCTTATCCAGATGCTCACGCTCCTTGATCTCCACCAACTTACTACGCAGCATACGAAGACAGTTTTCCTTATTCTGGAACTGGCTTCTTTCTGTCTGACAGGCAACCACAATGCCGGTAGCCTTGTGAATCAAGCGAACGGCAGAGGATGTCTTGTTAATGTGCTGACCGCCGGCACCGGAAGAACGGAACACCTGCATTTCATAATCTTCCGCCTTAATCTCCACATCCTGACTGTCATCCTGAATGTCCGGAATTACCTCAATTGCCGCAAACGATGTCTGACGACGGGCGTTGGCATCAAAAGGAGAAACTCGCACCAAACGATGGACGCCATTTTCACCCTTCAAGAAGCCATAAGCATTGTCGCCCTCAATCAAAATATCCGCAGACTTAAGACCGGCTTCTTCACCTTCCTGATAGTCCATAATCTTATAGGTGTAACCGTGTGCCTCTGCCCAACGGGTGTACATACGATACAGCATTTGACACCAATCCTGTGCCTCAGTGCCGCCGGCACCTGCCTGGAAAGAAACCATAGCGTTATTTGAATCATAATTTCCGGTGAGCAGTGTCTGCAAACGGCAACGCTCCATATCCTCAGAAAGCTGCTGGAAACCTTCTTTCAAATCATCCAGCATGGAGTCATCGTCTTCCTCTTCCGCCATTTCACAGATCGTGATCAAGTCGTCCCAGGTAGACAGCATTTGTTCATATTTGGAAATCTTATTCTCAGTAGTCTTGGCTTTCACCACCACCTGCTGGCTCTTTTCGGGATTGTCCCAAAAACCAGGAGCCTCCTGCATTGCCTGCAAACGCTCCAGCTCATTACGAAGTCCTTCCAGATTCAAAGAATCAGCCAGCCCCTCAAGGGTAGGACGCAGTTCATTGAGTTTCTGCTTATATGCATCAAATTCAATATTCATTGATTTATCACTCACTTTAAAATATATTCGATTCATTATATCCGTTTTTTTTCTTTTTGTAAAGTGGCAAAAGAGTTATAACCACAGCTTATTTTAAAAACATATTGTATAAATTGATCACTTGACACAACCTGGCATAACGCGTACAATAGTGTTGAATCTAGCATATGGACGCGCCGTCTGCAAAAAGGTGCGATCACAACAAAAGGAGATTATTCAAATGAACATTCAGAAGGTTTGTGTCATCGGCGGCGGTCTTATGGGCCGTCAGATTGCACTGAACACTGCGATCTACCCTTATCAGGTCACTATCTTTGATGCCAATCCTGCCGTGCTGGAGGACGTAGCAAAATGGGAAGATAGCTATCTGGCAGGCCGTATCGCAAAGGGCCGTATGACCGAGGAGCAGGTTGCCGGCATCCGCAGTCGTTTTACCATCTGCTCCACTTTGGAGGAAGCTTGTAAGGATGTCGATCTGGTTATTGAAGCCATTGTCGAACGCAAGGATATCAAAGCTATGGTTTTCAAGCAGGTTGATGCCCTTGTTCGTCCCGACACCATCATCGCCACCAACTCCAGCCGTATGGTTTCCTCCACCTTTAAGAATGACGTTTCCCATCCCGAGCGTCTTGCAAACCTGCACTATTTCAACCCCGCACTGGTTATGAAGCTGGTGGAAGTAGTCCAAGGCGATCACTGCTCCGAAGAAACCGCACAGGCTCTGTACGACTTTGCTGCTGCTACCGGCAAGGACCCAGTTTGGATGAAGAAAGAGCTGGACGGCTTCGTTGCCAACCGCATTCTTCAGGCCATCTACACCGAAGCACGCTGGATGGTAGAACAGGGCTACTGCACACCTCAGGAAGTGGACATCGCCTGTGAGAAGGGTCTGAACCATCCTATGGGTCCTTTCCGCCTCAACGATCTGACCGGTTTGGATCTGGCTTACGATATTCTGCAGCGCAAGTATGATGAGTCCGGTGAAAAACCCATCGGCTACGATCTCATTAAGAGCTACTATGACAAGGGTTGGTACGGTAAGAAGGCCGGTCGTGGCTTCTACGAATACGAAAGCAAATAATACACATTTAAAAATGGGCTGACACACTGTCAGCCCATTTTTTATCGTTCACTTGGCCGCTGCTCTTCACCGGCAAAGATCATCTCATCCACATCTGCGTAACCGTTTTCTTTCATACTCTCACCTCCAAAGCAAACACACTCCCAGTAGTATATGCATTCGCATTGAAGAAAATCACCGAAAAACAGGATCAAAAGAAAACTTTATAAAAGCATTTTATTTCAATTTAATATCAATATCGCCCTCAGAGGGTTCTGTGGCACTACCTGCCCCACCGAGAGAAATCAAGTCGTCCATATCAATAATGCCATTGCTTGCCAGCTTCTCACAGGAAACAAAGCAAATAAGCTGCACAACAGGAGCCTCATATTTTTCCTTCACAACAAACACCTCACAGCGTTTTTCTCATACCGCACGATATTATACCACACATCACTTCAGAAAGCAAGGTATGTTTTGAAGCTTTTATAGTGGCGCAGTGTTCTATGCTACGCACAAAAAGCACCCATTTGGGTGCTTCTCTGGCACGTCCGGCGCGATTCGAACGCGCGACCTTCCGCTTAGGAGAAACGATTATCCCGTTTTTCTAATTATAATCGTTTCAAATAGTGTCAGATAGTACAAAATCCCTAGGAAATTCCAAACTTTTTAATC
Organism: Faecousia sp.; assembly: GCA_045651005.1. Taxonomy (GTDB): domain Bacteria; phylum Bacillota; class Clostridia; order Oscillospirales; family Oscillospiraceae; genus Faecousia. The sequence goes on along the minus strand of JAZRRS010000100.1, from coordinate 1,233 downwards.
CAGGTCGTGTTAGCAGATATCAGCCGTTTCATATAGTCCAAAACAGTCCTGTTAGCAAATTGTTAGCAAAAACATATAAAACCTCGACCGTCGCCACATGCAAAACGCGACCCTATAAAGCAGCTCTTGTACACTACAGGAGCTGCTATTTTTATATCACGAGAAAGGAGAAATTGCAATGAAATGTTTACGGAAGTACAAGTGGGTCAAATTACCCCGGAAAGAGATGCCTGAACTGAAAGGACGGCTGGGCTATTGGCTGAAGCTTGCCGAGAGTGCTGCCTTCCGCAAGGGAATCGGCACCTACTGCGGCCATAAGAACCCTGTAGAGCCCGGAATGTGGGCTGGCGGCATTGTGGGTGTAAAAGCCATTCTGGGTGTCAGAAGCCGAGCAAAGGCCTTTCAGATATTGGATCATCTGAAAGCATTGGGATACCTGACTTACACACTGGATCAGGAGACCAAACTGTTGACTTACCAAATCACCGATTGGGTGATGGAGTACACAGGTGAGGAATGCATGGATGGTGCTGTATATGCTACGCCCGGATACGGGTTCGTTTGCATGCCCAGAGATATCACCGAGCGTCTTGCTGAGATGAACTACAAGTTCGATGAAGCGGATGCGTGGTTGGATCTGTGGTGCCACACTGTGTTTCGTGATTATGGAAATGCATTTTCTTTCCTTTCGCCTGTGATCCAGTATGGCAAGTATGGCTCTATGCTGACCTTGGAGACATTGGGTAAGCGTTGGGGTTGGGAGAAGACTAAGGTATGGCGTTTCTTCAGAAAGTATCCCACTTATTTTCAACTCTATCGTTTGCCTAATTCCTATGGCTGCGTGATTTATAGCCGGTTTTATCCTACTTGCGACGAGATCCAGATGCCGGAGGAAGAAGCCGTTATGAGTATTTTCCGCAAAATACTCATTTCTGCCAAAAATACGCATACCGAGGGCACACGCAATGAGAAGGGCAACCGCTATACTGCCTGGAAGAGCCGTCGCGTTATCAAAGCGCTGGAGGAGCGTGAGCAAAACCAGTATGGGGAAACTGCGCCTACCCCAAATGGGTCTGAAATTAGCGTTCCACATTCTGCCCTATATAACGCGCGCGTAATTTTCTCTTGTAGGAACTGTAAGCATTGTAGGAACTGTATTAATGCCTGCCGGAGTAATTATAAGGGACCACCCAGTTTTGATACGGGGAAACTATACCCATTTGCAGGCCCTAA
>JAZRRS010000099.1:0-25071 GCA_045651005.1 Faecousia sp. | reverse complement strand
TTTATCGGGCTATTGTGGATGGTGCTCCGCACCATAGCTTCCCCCGGGGGGAAGCTGTCACGGCAAAGCCGTGACTGAAGAGGAATGCGGGCGATCATCTTAGATATTGCTTGCAGTTGCAGGCTTTCTATTAAGTTTCAGTGCACGCCATTCCTCTCCCGTCAGCTTCGCTGACACCCTCTCCCCGGGAGAGGGTATTGGGTCGGTGCATCTGACAAACAGAACGCTAAATTGGAATTTGAAGGGAGAATACATATGCGTGCTGTACTTACCAGAGTAAATTCCGCTTCTGTGTCCATTGATGGAGAAGTGGTGGGAAAAATCGGAAAAGGCTTTTTGGTCCTTTTGGGTGTAGGCCCGGAGGATGACGAGAGCCATTGCCGCTACCTTGCGGAAAAGGCGTTGGGTTTGCGTGTGTTTGAAGATGAAAACGGAAAGATGAACAAGTCTTTGGAGGATGTAAACGGACAGGTGCTGGTGGTAAGCCAGTTTACCTTGTATGGTAACTGCCGCAAGGGTCGTCGTCCCAGCTTCACCGAGGCTGCGCCTCCGGAATTGGGAAACCGTTTGTATGAGCAGTTTTTGAAGGACTGTGAAGAATTGGGATTTCCTCCCCAGCACGGACAGTTCGGTGCGGATATGCAGGTGGAATCTGTCAACGACGGCCCGGTGACGTTGATTTTGGATACCCAGCAGCTGTTGGATTCCCCCAGAAGATAAATTCCAATTTAGCGAACAGTTATGATGTCGTTCTGAGGAGCGCAGCGACGAAGAATCCCCTACAAATATGAAGGAGATCCTTCGCTGCGCTCAGGATAACAGTTTGATAAACTGTCAATTTGAAAGGAAATTTATTATGGAAATGCTTACAATGTGCGTGGGCTCTTACCGCACAAATTGTTATATGCTTTGGGAAAATGAGGAATGTGTTCTCATTGATCCCGGTTTCGAGCCGGAAGAAATTTTGGAGCAGGTGCGCTGCAAGGGAAAAAAGGTGGCAGCCATCTTTTTGACCCACGGTCATTTTGACCACGTGGGTGGTGTGCGTCACATTGCCACCGAAACCGGCTGCCCGGTGTACATCCATAGGGAGGATGTGACACTGCCTTCCCGTCACACCAACGGAGAGATCTTCCATACCCATACCTATGACGAAGGGGATGTGGTACGTTTTGCCGGTATGGAATTTAAGGTGCTGCACACCCCCGGTCATACTCCCGGCTGTGTGTGCTTGCTTTGCGGTGATGTGATGCTTGCCGGAGACACTCTTTTTGCCGGCACTTGCGGCAGAACCGATATTCCGCCCTATGGCAATCCCCCTCAGATGCGCCAGTCTCTTGCCCGACTGAAAAAGCTGGAGGGTGACTATCAGGTATTCCCCGGTCACGGACACCCCACCACTCTGGAAGAGGAGCGGCGGAGCAATCCCTTTATGCAGGGCATATGAAACTGATACTGAAAGGTCACGAGGACCTGTATGCGGTGGAGCAGCTGCAAATGGTGCTGTTCCCGGACAAAGCTTTGGAAGGACAGGCAGTATCTGCATTGTACCGGGGGAAGGTGTGGCTTTCCGCAGTTACTACGGTAACGGTGGGAGAAAAGACCACCCGTTGCAATCTTCGTATGAAGGCGGCAGAGGAAACGGTGCAGCTGCGCAGAAGACTTCTGCAACAGAGCTATTATAAAGCGGCGCTGCCTCATTTGGAGGAAGCGCCTCCTTGGGGCGCACTTTCCGGTGTGCGCCCTACAAAATTGACGACCCGCCATCTGTTGGAAGGGGGAACACCGCTTTCCGCTTATCGGATGATGCAGGATACGTATTTTGTCACCCCGGAGCGTGCTCGTCTTGCGGTGGCATGCTCTGCTTCCACCGTAGGTGCGGTGGAGCAGCAAACAAAGGGAGACCTTTCTTTGTATGTGGGTATTCCGTTTTGCCCTACCCGGTGTGCCTATTGCAGCTTTGTCAGCCGCAGCATCGGCAAGCGGACAGAGCTTTTGGAGCCCTATTTGCAGGCGCTATATCAGGAGCTTGCCGTCACCGGCAAACTTCTGAAGGAATCGGGAAAACGGGTACGCACGGTCTACATCGGCGGCGGTACGCCTACCACACTGACAGCGGATCAAATGGCTTGCCTCTTGGATCGGATCTATGAGAGCATCGATCTGTCCGGGTGTCTTGAATTTACGGTGGAGGGCGGAAGACCCGACACGTTGGATGCCCAAAAGCTGCGTACTATCCGTCAGCACGGTGCGGACCGTATGAGCATCAACCCCCAGTCTATGGTGGATTCGGTGCTGCGTGCCAGCGGCAGACCCCACAGAGCAGAGGATGTACTGCGTAGCTATGAGCAAGCGGTGGCTGCCGGTTTTACAGCCATCAATATGGATCTCATTGCCGGTCTTCCCACAGATACTTATGAGGGCTTCTGCCAAAGCCTGGATGCGGTGGCGGCACTGAAGCCTGCCAATATTACGGTGCATACCTTGGCACTGAAAAAAGGTGCTGACCTGTTTGAAACGCAGGTGGATCTGCCCTCGGGGCAGGAGGTGGCACGGATGGTGGACTACGCAGGCAAGCAGCTGACCATGCAAGGTTTCCGCCCTTATTATTTGTACCGCCAGAAATATATGTCCGGCAGCTTTGAGAATGTGGGCTGGAGTCGGGACGGCTTGGACTGTCTTTATAACATCTATATGATGGAAGAGATCCACTCTATTTTGTCTTTGGGTGGCGGTGGAATGAATAAAGTGAATCTCCCCGGCGGACGGTTGGAGCGTTTCCACAACCCGAAATTCCCGGAGCAGTATATTGAACAGTTGGACAGCGTCCTGCAACAGAAGGAAGCGCTGTTTTCGTTGATGCAGAATGCATCTATTACATCAAGGAAGTGATTCTTTTGGATATTTTGATCTCCAATGTGACTGTGGTGACTATGAACGAGAAGCTGGATGTGCTTTTTGGTGCATACTTGGGTGTCACCGGCGATAAAATAACATATCTGGACACCTGCCCCCCACAGGAGCAGCCTGCCACCATTGTGGACGGCACGGGTATGGTGGCGATTCCCGGTCTGGTGAATTGCCACACCCACCTTGCCACCACGCTGATGCGTACCTTTGTGGATGACGCATCCCGGGGGGAGGCACTGGAGCAGCAGCTGCGCCGGGAGGCAAAGCTGGATGACCGCAGCGTTAAGGCGTCTGCCCTTTTGGGTATTGCTGAGTGTTTGCGCTTCGGCACGACCTCTGTGTCTGATCTGTACTATTATCCGGATGCTGTGGCGGAAGCCGCAGCGGAAGCCGGTATCAACGCCAATGTGGCAATGGCATCGTACCGTTTCATTGATCAAAATGAGGAATTCGACTTTGAAACCGATGACCAGTGCCGGGAAGCCTGCCGGGTGGCGGACAAGTGGCACGACCACGACGATGGAAGAATCCGCATCGATGCCGGCTTGCAGGCAGAATATATCAGCAACTATAAGCTTTGGGAGAGTCTTGTTGCCTGGGCAGAGGAAAAGGGTCTGAGGATGCAGCTCCATTTGGCAGAATCCCAGGCAGAGGCAGAGGAGTGTATGGATCGCACCGGTCTGGGTCCCGGTGAGCTGTTAAATGCCCACGGTCTGTTCCGTGTGCCTGCTGCTGCTACCGGCTGTGTGGCGTTGGAGGAGACGGAGCGTAAGCTTTTGGGCAAGAAAAAAGTTTCTGCGGTTGCCACGCCTATGGCGTACGCCAAGGCAGGTCTGCCTGCTACCCCCATTACAGACTGCGTAAAAGCAGGTATGAATGTGGCACTGGGTACCGGTGGCGCTGTGGAATGCGGAAATTTGGATATGTTTGAAGTGATGCGTGCTGCGGCACTGGATGCCCGTCGTGCCGGTGGCGATGCCAATAAGCTTCCTGCTTCTGCTGCACTGATGATGGCAACCACCTGCGGCGCCAGAGCACAGGGCAGAGGTGAGCGCAGCGGTATGCTGAAAACCGGTATGGACGCAGATTTGGTGCTGGTGGATTTTTCTGCACCCCATCTGATGCCCTGCCACGATGTGATGAATGCTCTGGTATTTTCTGCCAAGGGCGGTGATGTGGCGATGACTATGGTGCGAGGCAAGATCCTGTATCAGAACGGTCAATTCCCCACCATCGATCTGAAGTCTGTGGTGGAAGAGCTGATGCAGTATGCCATCCCCCGTCTGATGGAAGAGGAGAAGTGAGGTCGTTATGTCAGATTCCTCTAAAAAGCAAACATTTTTGCACGGTGCAGCACTTTTGGCCATTGCCACAGCAGTGGTAAAGGTCATCGGATTTTTTTACAAGATCCCTCTGAGTGCCACCATCGGCAATGCAGGCTACGGTTATTTCACCACCGCCTACAATATTTATTCTGTGCTGCTGATGATCTCCACCGCAGGCTTGCCTGTGGCGATGAGCCGGATGATCAGCCAGGCAAGCTCTTTGGGAAATTACAACCGGGTGCGTGCTATTTACAAGGTATCCCGGGGCATTTTCCTTGGATTGGGTATTTTTAGCACAGCGGTTATGGTGCTGCTTTGCAGGGTCCTGGCAAACTGGCTGAATCAGCCGGATGCCTGGGCAGCGATTTTGTGTTTGGGTCCCTGCGCATTTTTGATGGGTTTGATCTCCACCTACCGTGGCTTCTTTCAGGGTCAGGGCAATATGCGTCCCACCTCCAACAGCCAAATGCTGGAGGCAGTGTTTAAGCTTGCCATAGGACTGGGCGCAGCCTTTGTGGTGATGCGCTTGACTAAGGATCCTGCGCTGGCAGCAGGCGGTGCGATCTTCGGTGTTACCTTCAGCTGCTTGATCTCTGTGTTCTATCTGCGCCGGGTGCTGGTACCTGCCTACCAGGGATTGCCTTTGAGTGCGGATGAATCTGTAGGCAGCTCCGGTATTGCCAAAGAGCTGCTGGCCATTGCTGTTCCCATTACCATCGGCTCCGCCGGTTTGCAGCTGCTGACGGTGGTGGAATCCGGTTTGTATATGGATCGGTTGGTGGCCCTGATTGGGCAGAACCGTTATATGGGTCATCTGGTTACTGCTTTGAATGACCCACAGGCGGTGGCAGACAACATTAAGGGCATTTTCGACCAGGCAAATACCATTTTTAATATGCCCTGTGCCTTTATCATTCCCATAACGGTCAGCGTGATTCCTGCCGTTACCTCTAATCTGACTTTGGGAAATGATGCCGCTGTCCGGGAGACGGAGGAATCTGCCGCCCGAATAACCGGTCTTCTGGCACTTCCTTGTACCGTAGGTCTAGTGATCCTGGGTCAGCCGGTGATGGGCCTTTTGTGGGGGCATACCGGTGAAGAATTGGTGCTGGGTGGACAACTGATGTCTGTGCTGGGCGTCAGCATCTTCCTGTATGCCATTATCCAGTACACCAATTCTTTGATGCAGGCGCACGGCTACGCCTATATTCCGGTGATCAATATGCTGGCTGCCGGTGTGGTGCGCCTGCTGGTGGTCTACATCTTTACGGGAAATCCGGATATGGGCATTTTGGGTGTGCCGGTGGGTATCGCCCTGTGCTACTTTGCCATTGCGGTTATGAACCTCATTGCCATTGCAAAGGTCGTTCCGCAGAAGCCCAGACTGCTGCGAAATCTCCTGCGGCCGTTGATGCCGGCACTGATTATGGGTGCTGCTGTGTACGGCGCATATTGGCTTCTGGGAAATCTGGGGATCACCAGTCGTGCCATTACTTGCGGTGTGCCGATTGTGGTGGGTGCAGCAGTGTACTTCCTGTGTGCGGTGCTGTTTAAGGCGATTACGGCAGAGGACTGTAGGCTGCTGCCCAAGGGAGAGAAGATCGCAAAGCTGCTCAGGCTGTGATATGTACCCCGATTTCGGTAAAATAGGCAAAAACAAGGGATTTATTTTGTTAAAAATCACAAAAATACGCAAACATACTTGCAAAACGTTTTATGATATGATACGATTAAGTCCCATATGTTAACTTTAATAGAAAGAGGAATTTTATTATGAACAAGACTGAACTCATTGCTGCAGTTGCCGAGAAGACCGGCCTGACCAAGAAGGACGCAGAGCGCGTCGTCAACGCTACCTTCGAGACCATCACCGCTAGCCTGGCAAAGGGCGACAAGGTGGCTGTTTCCGGTTTCGGTAACTTCGAAGTTAAGGCTCGCGAAGCTCGCGTTGGCCGCAACCCCCGCACCAAGGAGACCATCCAGATCCCCGCTACCAAGCTGCCTGCATTCAAGGCTGCAAAGGCTCTGAAGGACGCTGTCGCTAAGTAAGAAGATTTTATGCGGCTTGACAAGTATCTGAAGGTGTCCCGTTTCACCAAACGTCGGACGGTGGCAACCGAAGCCTGTGACAATGGCCGGATCAGCGTGAATGGCCGTGTGGTCAAGGCAAGCTACGAGGTCAAGGTAGGCGACAGGATCGAGATCGCTATGGGCGCAAGAACTGTGGCGGTTGAGGTAGTACAAGTGGCGGATAATGTCCGTAAGGACGATGCTGGTGCTATGTACAAAGAAGTATAAAAATGTGCGTGCTGTTTTCAGCACGCACATTTTTTCAGAGTGTCAAAAAAGCCGTCAACCGTCAAAATGGAAAAGATAACAGCAAGATATTCTCCACCGCTTTGGTGTAGCCGAAGTTGAGAGATATTCCCGCTTAAGAAACAGGAAATATCCTTGCTGCGCAAGGCATTTTGACTTGCTGCGCAATTCTCCCCTCTCGAGTATCTGTATACACTTCGGGGTCGAATTGCTTGTCTTGACGCCTCCTTTGACCTCTGCAGTCTGTCAAAAAATATGCGTGCTGTTTTCAGCACGCATATTTTTTATTCGGGATGGAATTATAAAGTCGCAGCCATCACTGCCTTGATGGTGTGCATACGGTTTTCTGCTTCATCAAAGACAATGGACGCTTCGCTTTCAAAGACCTCGTCGGTGACTTCCATACAGTCAATGCCGAATTTTTCAAACACATCCTTGCCGATCTCGGTCTGTAAGTCGTGGAAAGCGGGGAGGCAGTGCATAAAGCGGCACTGAGGACCGGCAATGTCCATCAGCTTCTTTGTGACCCGGTAGGGGCTCAGGTCCTTAATGCGCTCCTGCCATACACTATCCGGCTCACCCATAGATACCCACACATCGGTGTAGATCACGTGCGCACCTGCAACTGCCTTTTCAGGATCGGTGATAAACTCCAGCTTTGCACCGGTCTCGGCAGCTATGGCTTGGCACTGTGCCACCAAGTCCGCATTGGGGAAATACTTCTCCGGAGCGCAGGCAACAAAATGCATACCCATTTTGGCGCAGCCCACCATGAGAGAGTTGCCCATATTGTACCGGGCATCGCCCATATACACCAGCTTCTTGCCCTTTAACTCACCGAAATGTTCCTGAATGGTGAGGAAGTCTGCTAAAATTTGGGTAGGATGGTACTCGTTGGTCAGACCGTTCCATACCGGCACACCGGCGTATTCAGCCAAGGTCTCTACGATCTGCTGACCGAAGCCACGGTACTCAATGCCGTCAAACATACGGCCCAGAACCCGGGCGGTATCGGCAATGGATTCCTTTTTGCCCATCTGAGAGCTTTTGGGGTCCAGATATACAGGGTGCATACCCAGATCTGCCGCAGCCACCTCAAAGGCACAACGGGTACGGGTGCTGGTTTTTTCAAATACAAGGGCAATGGACTTGCCTTCGCACAGCCGGTGGGGAACACCGGCTTTTTTCTGCGCCTTCAGATCAGCAGAAAGTGCCAAGAGGCCTTCAATCTCTGCCGGAGTAAAATCCAAAAGCTTTAGAAAATGCTTATTTTTCAGATTCATAAATAACTCCTTACTTACACGCTTCCTTAATGATAGTCACAGCCTTTTCCAATGTTTCCATAGGAATGTTCAGAGCAGGCAGCAGTCTTACCTTATCCTTGGCAGTGAGGCACAGAACGCCCTGTTCCATACAGGTCATTACCACATCCTTGGCAGGCTTTGCGGTTTTGATGCCGATCATCAGTCCCTTGCCGGCAACATTTTCCACGCCTTCTGCATTTTCCAGCGCAGAGAAGACATAGTCGCTCTTCTTTTGTACGTCAGCCAAAAAAGCGTCATCCAAGCGGCTGATAACGGTATAAGCACCGGCACAAGCAACCGGGTTGCCACCGTAGGTAGAGCCCTGGTCACCGGGGCCCAGTACGGTAGCCAGCTTTTCGGATACCATCGTGGCACCGATGGGCAAACCGCCGCCAAGACCTTTGGCGGTGGAAACGATGTCCGGGTTTACACCGTAGTGCATATAGCCGTAAAGCTTGCCGGTACGGCCGTTTCCGGTCTGTACCTCGTCGATCATCAAGGGAATGTCATTTTCTTTGCACAGGGCGGCAACGCCCTTCACAAAATCTTCGCTTAGGGGCACAACACCGCCTTCGCCCTGTACGCATTCCAGCAGGATGCCTGCGGTGGGGTACTCAGCCACCAGCTTTTTCATACCCTCCAAATCGCCGGCTTTGCAGTGATGGAAACCGGGAGTCAGCGGCTGGAACAGCTGATGGAAATGATCCTGTCCTGTGGCGGAAAGAGTGGTCAGCGTTCTGCCGTGGAAGGAGTTTTCCAGGGTAATAATATGATAGTATTCCTGGCCTTTTTTCTCCATGGAGTATTTTCTTGCGTACTTAATGGCGCACTCGTTGGCTTCCGCACCGGAGTTGCAGAAAAACACCTTGGAAAGACCGGTTTTTTCGCACAAAAGCTTTGCCAGCTTTGCGCAAGGCTCTGTGTAGTAAAGGTTGGAAACGTGCTGCAGCTTGCCGGCTTGTTCGGTCACAGCCGCAAGCCATACCTGGTCGGCAATGCCGAAGGCAGTAACGCCGATGCCGGAGCCAAGATCAATGTATTCCTTGCCGGCAGTGTCTTTGACAATGCAGCCGCTGCCGGAAACCAGCTCTACGGGAAATCTTCCGTATGTGCCGGCAACAAATTCTTTGTCTATTGCTGTGATGCTCATAGGATCAGCCTTTCGTAACCATAGTACCGGCACCTTCGTCGGTCAGCAACTCCATCAAAATGGAGTGGGGTGTGCGTCCGTCCATAATGACCACATTCTTGACACCGTGTTCCAGTGCATCAATGCAGCATTCTACTTTGGGGATCATACCGCCGGAGATCACGCCTTCCTCTTGCAGCGCCTTTGCTTCGGTGGCGGTGATATGGGGGATCAGTGTGGAGGGGTCGTCCTTGTCCTTCAGAATGCCGGCAATGTCGGTCATCAAGAACATTCTTTCAGCACCCAGTGCGCCTGCAATATGGGCAGCAGCGGTGTCACCGTTAATGTTGTAGGTGTTGCCTTGACGGTCGCTGGCAATGGTGGAGATCACGGGGATGTAGTTCTTTTCCAGAAGATCTTCAATGGGTTGGGTGCGGATCTTGGTGATCTTGCCCACCAGTCCCAACCGGGGGTCCTTGACCTGTGCCTCGATAATGCCGCCGTCTACACCGGAAACGCCCACAGCGTGACCGCCCTTGGTCTGGATCAGATTCACAAGGCTCTTGTTTACCTTGCCTGCCAAAACCATCTGCACGATGTCCATGGTCTCCTCGTCAGTGACACGAAGACCGTCCACAAATACGGCTTCCTTGCCCAGTGCCTTCATAGTTTGGCTGATCTCAGGGCCGCCGCCGTGTACCAGCACCACCTTGACACCGATGAGCCACAGAAGAGCGATGTCCTCCATAACCTGCATTTTCAGGCTCTCGGTCTGCATTGCGTTGCCGCCGTACTTAATAAGAACGACCTTGCCGCTATACTTCTTGATGTAGGGCAGCGCTTGGGTCAAAACCTCTGCACGCTCGGCATTGGTAAATTCGTTATGCATAACAAAACACCTCTCTTTAAGTGCTGTAGTCACCGTTGATCTTTACATAATCATAGGTCAGATCGCAGCCCCAGGCAGTGGCGCTGTAAGGACCGCTTCCCAAAGTGACCAGGATCTCGATCTCTTTTTCCAGCAGCACCTGCTTTGCTGCTTCCTCGCTGAAGGGAACGCCGCTGCCGTCCCGGCAGACTTCCACAGTGCCGGCCTTGGAACGGAAGGACACACCGATTTTGGAGACATCCACATCAGCACCGCTGTAGCCGATGGCACACAGCACTCTGCCCCAGTTGGCATCGGCGCCGAACATAGCAGCCTTCAAAAGACTGGAGCAGATCACACTTTTGGCAGACAGCTTGGCAGCTTCCACGGTGTCTGCACCGGTGGCTTTGCACTCCAGCAGCTTGGTCGCACCTTCACCGTCACCGGCAATTCTGCGGCAAAGCTCCACGGTCAGTGTGTTCAGAGCTTTCATAAAGGTTGCGAAGTCTTCGCCCTCAGAGGTGATCTCCCGGTTGCCGGCCAAACCGTTGGCCATAACTGCCACGGTGTCGTTGGTGGAGGTGTCACCGTCTACAGAAAGCATATTGAAGGTGTTCTGCACATCTCCGGACAGCGCCTTTTGCAGCATTTGCGCAGAGATGGCACAGTCGGTGGTGATAAATACCAGCATCGTTGCCATATTGGGGTGGATCATACCGCTGCCCTTGGCAATGCCGCCCATGCGGCAGGTCTTGCCGCCAATGGTGAATTCTACGGCGATTTCCTTCTTTACAAGATCTGTGGTCATAATGGCTTCCGCAGCCGCGTTGCCACCCTTTTCCGAAAGACCGGAAACCAGCTCTGCCATACCCTTTTCAATGGGATCCAGAGACAGGGGCTGGCCAATCACACCGGTGGAGGCAACGATCACATCTGCTGCCTTGATGCCGGTGGCCTTTTCTACCAGTTCGGACATACCCTCTGCGATCTCAATGCCGTTGGCGTTGCAGGTGTTGGCGTTGCCGCTGTTGCAGATCACAGCCTGGGCGATGCCATCGGCAATGTGATTTTTGGTTACGATCAGGGGTGCGCCTTTTACCAGGTTTTGGGTATAGACCGCAGCAGCGGTGGCAGGCACTTCACTGACGATCAGTGCCAGATCCCGCTTGGTGCGGTTGCGGCGGATGCCGCAGTGAATGCCGTTGGCTTTAAAACCCTTTGCGGCGCATACGCCGCCTTCAATCAGTTTCATCATTTACATCTCTCTTTCTGAAAATCAAACACTCAAGCCTGTGTCCTGTGGCAGACCCAGCAGCAGGTTCATATTTTGAATCGCTGCGCCGGATGCGCCTTTGCCCAGGTTATCAAAACGGGAGACCAGCAGAATGCGGTCATCGTTGCCGTAAACGGATACTTCCATATCGTCTTTCATAGAGAAGGCGGCTGCGCTGAGCATTCCGTCAGCATCCGGCTCTTCGGCAAAGTGGATCAGACCGTCTTGGTAGTAGTTTTTATACAGTGCCTTGATGTCTTCCAGGGTACCCTTAATGTCCTTCTTAAACAGAGGAACGGTCACTTCCATACCGCTGTAGAAATCCCCCACAATGGGACAGAACACAGGTGCATTCTGAAGACCGCACAGGGCAACCATTTCCTTCAGATGCTTATGAGACTGGGTCAGTGCATACTGCCGGGGGCCACCCAGCAGAGGGGAACGGTTTGTGTCTTCATATTCGGCAATCATCTTCTTGCCACCGCCGGAGTAACCGGTGAGAGAGAAGCAGGAGAGATTGGTATCTGCAGGGAGGATGCCCTGCTGCACCAACGGTGCTACCAGTGCCACAAAGCCGCTGGCGTGACAGCCGGGATTGGCAATGCGGGAGGAAGAGAGGATCTTGTCCTTCTGTCCGGCAAGCTCCGGCATACCGTAGACCCAGTCGGGATCTACCCGGTGGGCAGTGGAGGTGTCGATGATCTTCACCTTCATCCCTTTGGCAAGCTGCGCGGATTCTTTTGCCGCATCGTCGGGCAGACATAAAAAGGCAACATCTGCACTTGCCAGTGCGTCTGCACGGGCGGAAGCTTCTTTTCTCAGTTCATCGGGCAGGATCAGCAGCTCCAGATCGGATCGAAGGGAAAGTCTGTCCACGATCCGAAGTCCTGTAGTGCCGGCACTGCCGTCAATGAAAATCTTAGTCATATCAGAGCATCTCCTTTACGTATGCGATCTGCTTTTCTACGGAGGTAACGGAGGTGCCGCCTTCGCTGATGCGCTTTTCCACGCAAGTCACCAGATCGATGTCGTTATATACATCCTCGTCAAAGAGGGGGGAGTATTCTTTGTAAGTTTCCAAGGGCAGTTCTTCCAAAACAGTACCCTTTTGAATGCACAGAGCCACCAACTGACCGGAGATCTTGTAGGCACTGCGGAAGGGAAGACCCTTCTTTACCAGATAGTCGGCAAGGTCTGTGGCGTTGATAAAGCCGGTCTGTGCGGCACGCTTCATATTTTTGGTGTTGGCGGTCATGGTTGCCACCATACCGGTGAACACCTGCAAACACATTTTTACAGTATCTACAGCGTCAAATACGCTTTCCTTGTCCTCCTGCATATCCTTGTTGTAAGCAAGGGGCAGACCCTTCAGGGTGGTCAGCAGAGCCATCAGATCACCGAATACACGTCCGGTCTTGCCACGGACAAGCTCTGCCATATCCGGATTTTTCTTCTGAGGCATAATGGAAGAGCCGGTGGTGTAGGCATCGGAAAGCTCCACGAACTTGAATTCCCAGGAGGACCAAAGAATGATCTCCTCAGAGAATCGGGACAGATGTACCATCAAAATGGAAATGGCGCTCATAAGCTCGGCGCAGAAGTCACGGTCGGAAACACCGTCCAGGCTGTTGAGACAAATGCCGTCAAACCCAAGATGCTCTGCCTCGAAGCGGCGGTCGGTATCGTATGTAGTGCCAGCCAGGGCGCAGCAGCCGATGGGGGATTGGTTCATCCGTTTTTTGCAGTCGTTCAGTCTGTCAAGATCACGCAGCAGCATCATAGCATAGGCCATCAGGTGATGGCCGAAGGTAATGGGCTGGGCACGCTGCAGATGGGTGTAGCCGGGCATAATGGCATCTTTGTAGCACTCTGCTTTTTCGGTTACTGCTGTGATCAGTGCCTTTATAAGACCTTCGATTTCTGTGATCTCATCCCGGAGGTACAGACGGATGTCCAGCGCAACCTGATCGTTTCGGGAACGGGCGGTGTGCAGCTTTTTGCCCACATCTCCCAGCCGCTGGGTCAGCACCTGCTCCACAAACATATGGATGTCTTCGCATTCCATATCAATGGGAAGGCTGCCGTTTTCAATGTCTGCAAGGATCTGCTCAAGACCGGCTACCAGCGCATCGGCATCTTCCTGGGTGATGATGCCCTTGGCAGCCAGCATTGCTGCGTGGGTCATTGAGCCGGTGATGTCCTGCTTGTACATCCGGCAGTCAAAATGGATGGAGGAATTGAAATCGTCTGCAATTTTTTCGGTCGTGCCGTCAGTACGACCGGCCCACATCTTAGCCATAAAGATTCTCCTTAAAAAGCACTTATGTCATTGTGAGAAGGGACTGTGCCCCCTTCTCACAATGACAAGATCGTCTAAAATATTAAAGCTTGCCTTGCTCTCTCAGAGCCTGCACGGTGGTGGGCAGACCCCACACATTGATGAAGCCTTCTGCCTGCTTCTGGTCGTAGTCGCTTTCGTCGAAGGTGACCAGATTTTCAGAGTACAGGGAGTAGGGAGAGGTAGTACCGGCAGGGATGATGTTGCCCTTGTACAGTTTCAGCTTAACAGTGCCGGTGACATACTTGTTGGATTCGTTGGCAAAGGCGGTCAGTGCCTCCTGCATGGGGGAGTACCACTTGCCGTTGTAGATCAGATCTGCGTAATCCACGGACACCTTCTGCTTCAGGTGCAGAGTGTCCTTGTCCACAGTCAGCATTTCCAGCTGGTTGTGAGCGAAATACAGGATTGTGCCGCCGGGAGTCTCGTAAACGCCACGGTCCTTCATACCCACCAAGCGGTTTTCCACGATGTCGATGATACCGATGCCGTTGGCGCCGCCCAGCTTGTTCAGACCAGCGATGATCTGGGAAGCCTTCATCTTCTCACCGTTGAGAGCAACGGGAGCACCGGCTTCAAAATCAATGGTCACATAGGTGGGTTCGTCGGGAGCCTGCATAGGAGACACGCCCATTTCCAGGAAGCCAAGCTTTTCGTACTGAGGCTCGTTGGCGGGATCTTCCAGATCCAGACCCTCGTGGCTCAGATGCCACAGGTTCTTGTCTTTGGAGTAGTTGGTCTCACGGCTGATCTTCAGAGGAACATTGTGTGCTTCTGCATAGTCGATCTCCTCGTCACGGGACTTGATATCCCACTCACGCCAGGGAGCGATGATCTTCATACCGGGAGCGAAACGCTTGATCGCCAGCTCGAAACGGACCTGGTCGTTGCCCTTGCCGGTGGCACCGTGGCAGATGGCGTCAGCACCCTCAGCCAAAGCGATTTCAGCCAAACGCTTGCCGATCACAGGACGGGCGAAGGCAGTGCCCAGAAGATAGGTCTCATACTTGGCATCCATCTTCAGTGCAGGGATGATGATGTCGTCCACCATTTCGTCTACCAGATCGGCAACGATCAGCTTGGAAGCACCGGTCTTCAGAGCCTTTTCTTCCAGACCGTCCAGCTCGTCAGCCTGACCCACATTGCCGGCGACGGCGATGATCTCGGGATCGTTGTAGTTCTCTTTCAGCCAGGGGATAATGATGGAAGTGTCCAGACCACCGGAGTAAGCCAGAACGACTTTTTTGATGTTTTCCTTGCTCATAAATATATTCCTCCCGAAAAGGTGTTTTGTAATATGTCACGGATTATACACCCAAACAGGGAGGTTGTCAACCTGTTTGTGAATAAATATCCACTGTTTGGTGATTTTACACACAAGTGGTGGGCGGGGGCAGGCGGTTTTGGACAAAATGCCGCCTAAAGTGTATGACCTGCTATGGAATAATGTATGTGAGAGCCGGAAAGACAGGAGAGCAAGTGGAGAAAATTATGAATAGACCTATGCATAAAGTGAATAAATATACGCATAATCCGCATAAATTTTTAGTGGAAATTTTTGCACCTATCTGTTATACTGTTAAAAGATAGGAAAGAAGGTGTCTTTTTTGGAGAAAAAGCTATATGATGCCTATGTTCGAGTGCTGACGCAGGAGCTGGTGCCGGCAATGGGATGTACAGAGCCCATTGCCGTGGCATATGCAGCAGCGGTGGCACAAAGAGAGCTGGGATGTCTGCCGGAAAAGGTGGAGATCGTAGTCAGTGGTAATATCATTAAAAATGTGAAAAGCGTTATCGTGCCCAATACCGGTGGACTGCATGGATTGGAGGCGGCAGCGGCAGCAGGCATTGTTGCCGGTGACCCGGAGAAAAAACTGCTGGTGATCTCTCAGGTCACGCAGGCGCAGCAGAAGAAAATTGCGCAGTATCTGAAAGAAGCCGCCTTCACGGTGGAGGAGTCTGACTCCGGTGCGCTGTTTGATATTCTCATTACCCTCACCGCTGGGGAGCATAAAACTATGTGCCGCATTACCGGTGAGCACACCAACATTGTCACCATCGGACGGGATGGAAAGACGGTGTTTGAACGGGAGTTCTCTCTGGAAGAGGGAGAGGACAACAGCGACAAAAAGCTTCTGACGGTGGAGCAGATCGTTGCCTTTGCTGACTGCGTGAACATTGACGATGTAAAGGATATTTTTGATCGGCAGATTGCGTGCAATATGGCCATTGCCCGGGAGGGACTTGAAAATAATTACGGCGCAAGGATCGGTCAGGTGCTTCTGAGGACCCGGGGCGATGATGTGGTGACCCGTGCCAAGGCTTGGGCGGCAGCGGCCTCCGATGCCCGTATGAGTGGTTGCGAAAAGCCGGTGGTGATCAACTCCGGATCCGGAAATCAAGGCATTACTGCCTCTGTTCCTGTGATCATCTACGCAGAGGAGCTGGGTGTCAGCCAGGAATTGCTTTACCGTGCGTTGGCTGTGTCCAATCTTGTTACCTTGCACTTGAAGACCGGCATTGGCCCATTAAGTGCTTATTGCGGTGCCATCAGTGCAGGCTGCGGTGCAGCTGCCGGTATTACTTATCTCTATGGCGGCAAGTTTCGGGAGATCGCCCACACGGTGGTCAATGCCATTGCCATTAACTCCGGTGTGATCTGCGACGGAGCAAAAGCCAGCTGCGCAGCGAAGATCGCCTCGGCGGTGGAAGCAGGCATTTTGGGTATGGAAATGTTCCGCCAGGGAAGCCAATTCTATGGCGGTGACGGTATCGTCAGCAAGGGTGTGGAAAACACCATTGACAATGTTAGCCGCCTTGCCAGTCAGGGTATGCGGAAAACGGATGCAGAGATCATTAAAATTATGCTAAAGTAGGGAGAACAAAACTATGTTGAAACTGATTCCGGAAGTAAAGAAAATTAACCTTTTGGGCGGAAAGCTGGAACAGAAAGCTATTTGTCCCTGTGAAGTAGGAGATGTCCGCATTCAGAAGGCGTTGGCGAAACTGCCTTTGAATGCATCCGGCGTGAAGCTGGAGATCTGTTTGACCGGCGGCGAAGGGGAGGGCTATACCCTTCGTGTGGAGGAAAACAAGATCACGCTGACGGCAAACAACGAAGCCGGTGCTTTCTACGGCATTCAGACTCTGCGGCAGTTGTTTACTGAGGAGGAGGTTCCTTGCCTGTACATTGAGGATGCTCCCGATTTTCCCCACCGTGGTTTTTATCACGATGTGACCCGTGGCAGAATCCCCACGCTGGAAACGCTGAAAAAGCTTGTGGATGATATGGCTTACTATAAGCTGAACTCTTTGCAGCTGTATGTGGAGCACGTTTTCCCCTTTAAAGAGACGGAAAAGCTGATCCAGGAGACCGGCTATGTAACACCGGAGGAGCTGAAGGAGCTGGAAAGCTACTGTGAGGAAAACTTTGTTACCTTTATTCCCAGCCTTTCCACCTTTGGTCATATGTTTGAACTTTTGAACTTGCCGGAATACAAGCACCTTGCGGTGCTGGACAACTACGAAGCCGATCCCAACTTCTGGCGTGACCGTATGGCACACCACACCATCAACCCCTTGAAGGAAGAAAGCCTGGAGGTGGTCAGAAGCCTGATCAGTCAGTACCTGCCTCTGTTCAAGAACAATTTCTTCAATATCTGCTGTGACGAGACCTTCGATCTTGACCGTTACCTGGAATGCGAAGATCCCGGCAAGGTTTATGCAGAATTTGTCAAGAAGATCATTGGTATTGTCCGGGAGCAGAACAGAGATGTGATGATGTGGGCGGATATTCTCTTGAAGCACCCGGAGGTCATCGAAGACATTCCGGAGGAAACGGTGTTCCTCAACTGGTTCTACCGTGTGCCTGTGCCGGAGGAAAACATCAGCAAGCTGGCAAAAATGGGTAGAAAGCAGATCGTCTGCCCCGGCACCACCACTTGGAATCGCTTCTGCGAGGATATTGACGTTGAAGAGGAAAATATCTGTAAGATGGCAGAATACGGCTATAAGTACGGTGCTCTGGGTGTGCTGAACACCAACTGGGGCGACTGGGGCAACCCTTGCAGTATGGAACTGGGTATGTACGGTTTGGTGCTGGGTGCCGCCAAATCCTGGGCCATCGATACCGCTGTGGACGAAGCATTTTATGCTGCAGTCAATGCCCTTCTGTATGATGGACAGGACGGCATCGGTTGCCTGAAAAAGCTTTGCAAGATGCATAAGGCGGTGGTTTGGCGTGACTTTGTCCGCAACTACCACCATCTGAAATTGGGTGAGGAGATAGAATTTTCTACCATCACCGTACAGGCAGTCCGGGAGATCCAGAAGGGATACCTTGCTCTGAAGGAAAAGCTGACAACGCCTTGGGAGAAGGATAGCTACCGTAAGGAGATCCTCTCTGCGGCAGAGGCCATCTGCGTTGTAGCGGAGCTGACCGCAAAGCATAATGCTATGGCGGTGCAGCGTGTTACCGATACGGAGAAATTCCTTGCTGAGTATGAAGAAAACTGGCTTGCTGCCAACAAGGAAAGCGAGCTGTACAAACTCACAAACTTCCTCCGCGACTGCGAAAATATCTAATAAAGTTGGGGTTGCCTCATTGGTTTTGAGCAATGTCATCAAGATAAGAAAAAGCGTGTCATTCTGAGGAGCAACGCGACGAAGAATCCCCTTCGTAGTGAAGGAGATCCTTCGCTTTGCTCAGGATGACACGCTTGACTTAGCGACATTGCGCATTGGTTTGAGGCAACCCCTGTTTGTTTTATTGTTCAATGGCGGGCATTTGCTTAGCAACGGGAAGCAGGGAATAGGCAGCAAGACTGAAATCACAATAGTGGCCGATCTCATAATCGTATTTGCCGAAATCCTTCAGAAATGCCATAAACATCTCCAGTGCGACTTCGTCGTGACCCGTACATTTTTCTGCCATAACAGCAGAAAGCCCCTCGCAATATTGAGAGTGCCGCAGAAGCAGCTGCCAGGCGATGCCGCGCGTCCGACGCTTTTCGGGGCTGCGGTTGGCAATATGATCACGCAGCTGTTGACACAGTCCGGGAACTTTCTGTAAATAGGCTTCCCGTTCCGGGTTGTAGTGGGTGGTGTGTTTGGGATCAGCGGACAGTTCGCCTTCCATATAAGCGAAGGAAAAAGCTTCGGTCATAGCGGTGAGATAGTCCAGTACCACATCCCGGTCATCACCGTAAAGCGCAGTGTAATAATCCTGCAGCTCCTTCTCATAGTCCAGTTCCCGGTTAATCAAAGTCTCGGCATAAATGTATTCCGCAAAGCCGTTGGGGAAGTAGCTCTTTACAGAGCCATCCTGCATACAGCCGCAAGTTTCCATAGCCCGGTGGGAGAGAGTATCCTCGTATACCCGACGGGCAAACTCCATAGTGCCGGGGTCTCGGAACTGGTGCTTCCAGAAGTGATACTCAAACACGGAATAGGGGCCGGGGAACATCTTTTTCCACTGGCAAAACAGGGAATACGCTTCGCCGGTGTTCTTGGGGCGATCCCAATCGTTGTAACGGAAGGGAGGCGGATCGGGAATTTTCGTGTCCTCGGTGATGCTCTCCATATAGGAACGGGCGATGGGGCAGAACTGGAACAGGAAGCGGTCCGGGTTATTCAGCGTTTCTGTGGTGGGGGCAAACATAGTATCCACATAAAAGCTGAAGAGGAGTTTCGTGGGGATGTTGTTTTCTGTGAATTTTGCATCGATCTCATTCAGCAGCATCACATACCAGTCGCTGGGGCGCTTCTTTTTGCATTCCTCGCACTCGCAATGGTTTTTGCTGCCGTCGGCAAAGATGACACCAAAATAGTCCAGACAGGGGCGCTGACGCACCATTTTTACCGCCTGCTCAGCCAGCATAGTACGTACTTTGGGGTTGGAGTAGCAAAGCTGTGACCAGAGAATGTCGTTGGTGTGATAAAGACCCCGTTTGCCGTCGTGCATGGCAAGATAAGGGCGAGCGGATTCGTCGATCTTCTTTTCCCCGGAAATGTAAAGGTGCCGTGAAGCCAGGTCAAAACCCATTGCAAGGGGAATGATGTCGTGCTCACCGCTGAAAATCAGCATACCACGTTTTTTAAGCTCGCTTTCGTACAGCGCACGCCACTGGGTCTCTGCCACATCGCCGTCGTAAGCTTCTGCCGGACGGTTGAACTCGTTGTGCCAGTGGGCATAGTGACGGCGGTGATAGATATCGATGCCGTAAAGACCAAAGGCGTTCAGCTCTTCCTTGGCGTGGAAATCAATAAACCGAAGTACCTCCTCCATAGAGGGGCAGCCTTCAATGGTGTGTCCACGGAGGGGATGATCTGCCAGTTTGTGGTAACGGGTAGGCGAAAGGGGCTGCATAGGGATGTACTCACCCTCTGCACCGGGGAAGAAAAAGCGGCAGCCGTTAAGCTTTAAAAGCCGGTATACCGCAAACAGAACACTTCGGGGGTTTGAACCGGCAAGGATGCCACCGTTGGCGTCTGCTTCAATGTGAACAACATCGTCAAAATGGGGGTTTTTACCCTCGAAAGGGATGCCGAAATCTGAGAGCAGACCCAGTCGGAAGCCGTCAGTGGCATCCGCTTTTTGGGTGATTTCAATATCTCCTGTGCAGGGCATCATCATACACAGGTATTTCTTCAATTCCTCGGCTGCAAAATCAATGGTATGGTGGCAGTGTATTTTGTAGATCGTCATATTTGCTACCTCCTGACCCTTTTTTATAAGCATAGCATTTTCGCGTTGGAAAATCAATGGAAAACTTTCCGAAATGGGATGTTTTCCTTGACAAGAAGTGGGTGATATAGTACAATTATACTGTCATAAAAAATATGCATTCAACAGGAGGAAAACACAATGACAAAGCGCTTATTTGCAGCGCTTCTTGCTGTGGTGATGGTGGTATCTATGATGGTATTTCCCACCTATGCCCAGGAAGAAGAAACCCCTGCTACACAGATTGGCTATTGCCAGCACTGTAAGGAAGTGATCCCTGAGGAGAAGTGGCTTCCCTGGGATGCGAAGAATACCGGCCCTCGCACCGGTCACTACTACCTGGCGGAGGACATTCCCGACCAGACAGCGCAGATCAACATCAATTTGGATGACGATCTGCTGCGCAACAAGGTCTGCCTGGATCTCCGCGGCCGTACTTACACCGTAACCGGGCTGCGTCCCTTCCTGATCTACGGCATTTTCTCTATTATGGACTCTGTTGGCGGCGGCGAGATCGCTGTGACCGGTGCCTCCAATGCCCATGGCGGTTTTGCTGCGATGAGTAAGAACAGCAACAGCAAGGATGGCAGTGGTGAGCTGAATATCTACAGCGGCACCATCCGTCGCATCAACACTGCTACGGATCTGGTGTCCTATGGCGGTTTGCTCTATATAGCAGGCGCTGCCACTATGAATCTTTACGGTGGTACCTTGATCGGTGGCGAAGTAGTGCCACACCTGATCAGCAAGACCAACTATGCGCCCCTTGGCGGCACGATTTTTGCCACTGCCGCTGCGAATGTGAACATTTACGGCGGCACCATCACCGGTGGTATTTCCCGCAGCGGCAAACTCCTGAAGGTGGGCAGTACCACCGAGTACCAGAACTTTGAAGGTACGGGCGGCAACATCTACCTGGAAGGCGGCAGTATACTGAACCTTTCCGGCGGTGTGATCGAAAACGGTTATGCGGATATTTATGGCGGTAATATCTACGCAAATTCCGCGGAATTGAACATCACCGGCGGTGTTATTCGTGGCGGTGCCACTGTTGGTGCCGGCGGTAATCTGTGCTTCAACACCGTTAGCACATTCAATATGTCCGGCGGCTATATTACCGGCGGTACTTGCAAGACCCGTGGCGGCAACCTGTTCGTAAATGCCACCAACGTTGATGTGAATATTTCCGGTGGTACCATTGATGGCGATATGTCTGTGGGCCTTTTCAAGTCCTTCACCCTATCCGGCGCACCCAAGATCCTTATGGGCAACAGCAATGGTCTGCGTCTGCAAAGAGCTACCGATGCCAACCAGAAGTACGATAAGGTCATAGATGTTTCCGGTCTGACCGAGGGTGCGGTGATCTACCTGGACGGCAATCGTCACGACCCTGTGTTTACTACAGTTCTGGAAGATCCCGAAGCTTACCTGGGTTATTTTAAGGATGCCATCCGTGCGGATATTTCCGTGGACGAAAGCGGTGCTTTGAAGGTGGTGCAGGGCACCACCGGCTACTGCCCCCACTGTTGGGAGTCCGGCACTGAGGCAAACTGGACACCTTTTGATAATTCCCAGCCCAAAACCAATATCACAGTCACTTCCCAGCACGCATATCTGACAGCCAACGCCGACCGCACCCGTCTTTTGACCATCAGTGCCGGTGCTGATTATGTCATTGATACCAACGGCTGCACCCTGAAGGTGACCGGCTATAAATTTGCAAACCTCAACGGTACGTTGTCCATTATGGACGCTGTCGGTGGCGGCTGCATCACCGGCACCGGTCATGTCATTGCCAACGGCGGCGTGATCATGGGAACGCCTACCGGTACGTTCAATATGTACTCCGGCACGCTCAGTCGTACGGTCAACTCCGGTGAAGAGGATAAGACGGTGCTGGACGGTGGTATTCTCCACGCACCTGCCGGTTCTGTCACCAATATCTACGGCGGTATCATCCGTGACGGTATTGCAGCTATGTCTTATAAGAGCGCACCTGTTGAACCTTGCGGCGGCAATATCTATAGTGCCGGTGTGTTCAATATGGAAGGCGGCGTGCTGCTGGGCGGCAAGGCAAAAAGCACGCAGGGCTACATTAATGACGATGCCGGCACGGTAATCGCTACGGATAAGAACTATTATGGTCGCGGCGGAAATCTGTATCTGTCCGGTACTGCCACCATTAGCGGTGGTCATATTATCGGCGGTTCCGCAGCCTATGGCGGCAATGTCTATACAACCACCAATCTTGCCATCACCGGTGGTGTGATCCGTGACGGTGTTGTTAATGACGCACTTAATAGCAACGATTGGGGCGGTAACATTTACTACACGAATGTTAAAGATGCCACCATCGAGAATGCGATTATTCGTGGCGGTAAGACTCCCAATCTGGGCGGCAACATCAATCTTAATAACAGTAAGCTGACCATTACCGATTCCTTGGTTGCCGAAGGTATTGCCGGTATTGACAACAGCGCCGGTCGTGGCGGTAACATCTATGTGAACGCAACCTCTAAGCTGTACCTGAACAATACCACAGTGGCTAACGGCTGGGCATATCAGAACGGTGCAAATATCCGCTCGGATCGTGGCGCTTTTGTTCAGATGAACGGTGGCCTTGTTTCCGGCGGTACAGCAGAGACCAGCTACGGCGGTAGCCTGTTTCTCAATGCCTTCCATATGATCGGCGGTCGTGTGGTCGGCGGTACTGCCAAGGTGCACGTGGCAGGTAATATCTATGTTCCTGCCAATGCGGCCGACTATCTGATCGTTGAGCCTGCACCCGACGGAACACCTGCGGTTATTGCCAACGGTACCGCCGGTAAGATGGGCGGTAACATCTATGTGGATGTAGGCTCTTCTGCTACTTTCACCGGCGCAATTATCTGCAATGGTACCGGTGATACGATGAACAGTAACGCCACCACTAATTACCACAACATTTATGCGGAAAAAACCACAAAAGTGACCTTGGATGATTGTACCATCAGCGGCATCAAGGCAGATGCATCTTATGGCAATGGCATCATCAGCAACGGTGAGCTGACCCTGAAGGGCAACACCAATGTGATCAATGAAGAGAAGAAGGCCTGCGCCTTTGTCGGCTCCTCCGGCAAGCTGATCGTGGACGAGAGCTTTAGCGGCAAGGCTTCGGTTGCATTCCACGACGCTCACTTTGCCGATGTGGTAGAGCCTCAAGGCACTACCCTGGTAGAACAGGATTCCGCTACCGGTGTGTTCTCCGGTGAGCTTCTGCTGGAGGGCTACAACGGCCGTGACTACGGTCTGCCTGCGATCTTTGCAGAAGCAGGTGAAAGCAATCTGAATATTGCGTCTGTTGCCGTTGTTGATCCTGCACTGGATACCCTCAAGTGGTACAAGGACATCAATGTTGCTGCTGAAAACACAGCGCAGAGCGCATATCTGAAGCTGTTTAAGGTTGAAAATGCGCTTCAGATTGCAAAGGACGTGGCTGTTGACCTGAACGGCAACAATCTGACCGTCACCGGCAACGGCTTGATCTACGGCTTCGACAGCAAGAACGATACTTACGAAACTTACGGCAATATGACCGTAAGCGAGGGTGTGGAATATGCAGCTATGCACACAGCACCCAGCGGCAAGCGTTACATTGCGTTGCAGACTGAAAACGGCATTTCCTACCACAGACTGGGCCTTGCTGTGACCGGTGTTTCTCTGCGTCCCACGGTTTCCGGCATTTACTACAAGGCTACCTGGGAATGTGATCCGGTGCTACAGGAGGAAATCGATTCCTTTGGCATTGCCGTCAGTACTGTGGATATGCCCCGGGCTGACTTTGCTACCGATGATGATACCCGTTACACCACCTTGGCAAAAGAAAGCTTTGTCAGCGGTGTGGCAGCAAACAGTGCTCTGATCGAGAATGTCATCGTGTCCGGTGAGGACAACCAGACCCGTGGCACTATGCCCATCTACGTTGCACCTTATGTGATCGTGGACGGTCAGACAGTCATCGGTGATGACAATGCATCTGCAATGGGCGGTGTGATCTACTCTATGAAGACGCTGCTGCAGGGCATCAACCGTGTATGGCCCAAGCTGTCCGAGAGCCAGCAGCAGGGCATCCGTGATCTGTATGCTATGGATGCCGAAGTTATGAAGACTTGGGATCTTTACAACATCACCGCTGCCATTGAGGGCACTGCGGCTGTTCGTCCTCTGAAGGTGCTGACCCTGGGTCACTCCCTGGCAGTTGACTCCGGTCATATGCTGAACCTGGTTGCGGATGCAGAAGGCTTTGATCAGCCTATGGAGATCGCAACGCTTTATTACTCCGGCTGCCCTCTGTATATGCACGTCAACTACATCAAGGAAAATGCCGGTGTCTATCAGCTCTATGTCAGCTCCAGCACCACACCCGATAAGCCTCCTGTGATCATCAATGGTGTGAATATGAAGTTTGGCATTGAGTACGCAGATTGGGATATCATTATTATGCAGGGCGGTGTCTTTGAGATCGCAGAAGATATCACCTACCAGGATGGCAAAATCCAATTTATTCAGGATTATGTAAACCAGAATAAGACCAATCCCAATGCCGTCTTTGCCTGGCATATGCCTTGGGCATGCCCCACAGACAAGACCCTCCGGGATATGTACCCCTATACCCCCAATACCTATTACACCAGCTATGTGAAGTATAACGATGACCGTACCACGATGTACAATGCCATCACCGGTGCTGTGGGCAGAAACATCGTCACCGATGACAGCTTTATTTATCTGATCCCCTCCGGTACTGCTATTGAAAATGCGCTGTCTTCTTACTTGGAAGAGACTGACCTGCATCGTGACTATGTCCACGTTAGCGACTTGGGACGTGTGATCTCCTCTTACACC
>JAZRRS010000098.1:0-2713 GCA_045651005.1 Faecousia sp. | reverse complement strand
ACGCTTTCGATTCCCGCTCTTTTACAAGCGTGTAACCGTCGGTGACCGGAGATCACCTCATATTCTCCGTTCTCCAAAGGTCTGACCACTAAGGGAGTCAGTACGCCTTGTGCCATGATGCTCTCCACCAGTTGATCCATTTCCTCGTTGTCTGCCACCTTAAAGGGATGACCCTCGAAGGGGCGTAATTTTTCGATAGGCAGATGTTCTGCTCTTGTTTTGTTCATAGAATGTCTCCTTTGTTGTTTGTATGTTTCAATCGATTTTGATGAATTGGTGCAGGAATATAGAAAATTGTTTCCGGAACCGATCTACGGCTTCCCAGTAACGCTCACTATCCGGCAACCCGCTGCTGTCTGCCCGAAAGGCGTTCATACGCAACTCGTGTCCTACCACTTGGATTTCATGCAGCATCTGCATATATTCTGCCGGTGGAAACTCTTCTGGTTTGACACCCTTGCAGAGCTTACGCAGATATGTCTGCTGCGGTAGGCGGCATTTCTTCCGGTTGGTTTCCAACGCCTGGTACTCTTCCTCGTTCAGGCGCAGGTGAATTTCGTGCGGTCTGGTTTTCGATTTTCCCATAGTTTCTCCTCTCGTTTCTATAAGGGTTTGGGGTTACCCCAATGTGTGTGGAATGGCATTGGGGACCATTTCACGATGCTTGCTAAGAAAATGCCACTGATGCCGTTCACACCGGCTCAGCGCTTTTCAAGACAAATTGTCCTTTCTTTCCGGGGATATAAGTCAGGTGTAAAACTGTGCCAATCGGGATCTCGTACATCCCCATATAGCCCTGCCACCAAAACACAGGCGTAATAATTTTCCGTCCATCCATAAAAGAGAAGAAAACCCGCAGCGTGTATTTGTCCTTGCATTCTGCTTTCATCTCCAATCTGGCAGTTACGATCTCCGGAGCGGTGATCATCTGATAGTGGTCTGTAATGATGTTCAGTTCCTTCATATCTTCCAGGGTGTATACATCTTTCTTCATTGGTACCTCCTAATAACTCTTCTTTCAGCTAAGCAAGCTTAGAGTATTTATTTATATATTTATAGGCCTACTTGGTTGCGTGGTTTCTTGCCGATTTGCGCCGTTTGCGAGGTAAGACTCGAAGATGCCTTTTTCTGTAGGAAAAGGGTGCGTATTTTATGTGTTCTTTCTCGTCTATAGCCCGTTTATTTCGGCGGCGGATACTTTCATCACCGCAATCGATCAACGAAAATTGCAGTGATTTGGGTGCGTTTTCAGCACCTTGTGCTTCGCTTACTTTCATAGCGGGAGCAAGCCACTACGATAGAGCGGAAGTTTTGCTTGCAGGAATGGGTGCATCGGCGGCACAGTTCGTTGTAGCTGCGCCGTCCGGTGCGTGGATCCAGGAACAAACTCCACTCCCGTTTTGCTTTCTTGGATAGTCTTGGTATGGTCAATCACCTCTTGTTTTTCTTTCGCACCGCACTTCCGATATTGCTCCTGCCCGTGGTTCCTCACCGGCGTATTCACGCTCTCCCGTGTGCCCTTCACGGTGTCATGGCGGTCGTACCCTTCTCGGTAACGGCTATTCAGTTGTGATGTGAAGAAAAAATCTCTTCACTAATTCCGACATTCAGGGGTCGATTTGTAAACCCTCGCCGCTGAGATTTCGGAATATTAAATTGCCGAAGGAAAAGTCCTTCTATATATCCGGACATTTAGACGCCCTAAAGACAACCCTCCGACCAAAATTTTTTGAAGGTGGTGCTTGTAACCATCACCTCCTGTCGAAAATCGACTTTCGGCTGTCCGGAGAAGAACCCCTTCACTTATTCGGAAATTAGACCCCCGTTTTGTAAACCCTCCGGAAGAAAATATTTGTGAGGTGGTGCTTCTAAGCGCCACCTCAGAGCAAAAAAGAAAGCCTCCGGAAGAATCCGGAGGCTTGAAGGCTTGTTAAATTATCTGTGCAGCGCTTTACGCAGTACGGGGGTGATCAATAGGGCTACCGCTCCACCGATCAGGGCGGTAAACAATTGGGGCCAAGCAAACATGGTAGGCAGCATCTTCAACATAGGGGGTGCCAACACAACGATCTCCCCCAGTTTCTTGCCCAGCAGAGCGCCGGAAGCAATACCACAAATGACTTTAACGACCAACAGGTACAGTACACCGAACTTAACACCAGCTGCAACTGCCAATGCTACCGGTTGCCGCCAAATAGGCTTGTGGGTCTTTCCTGCGATCAGTCGCAGCAGTACCACAAAGCACACATTGCCGATCATAATAGGCAGCACTGTTACAAAGTTCGGTGCAATGCCAAACAGATATGCACACACAGGGCTGATCAGTGCGATTGTAATACCGCTGCTCATACCTACCAGCAAGACGGCAATCGCCAGAACCGCATTGACACAGGAACCGGTAACCAACTGCCCCATAGGCTTGGTCAGTGCCTGCAAAGTGACCAATAATGCCAGCATAACTGCTGTCTCAGTAATCCATAGAACCTTCTTACGCATAATATACCTCTTTCTGTATGTTTAATCTTTGCTGATAACGCTGGAATAGGCGGTTTTTACGCTGATTCCTTTCAAGTTTCCGATCATTCCTGCCAGAGCAGAGATCGTATTCTGGGGCGCATCCAAAGCAATGGAAATAATGCAGATCTTCCGCTTGTGATAGGGAATGCCCATTCTACCAATGATATATTTTCCATTTTCATGCAAAATGGTGTTG
>JAZRRS010000097.1:0-2952 GCA_045651005.1 Faecousia sp. | reverse complement strand
GTAAATTCGTGTTTGCACCTTCGTAAATGCGCGCCTGGTGGGGTCTTGGGGAGGTGGCTTGAATTGCGGGAGCAATTCACTCAAACCCTCCCCAAGTCGCCTCTTTGGGTACTTTCTTGGCGAAACAAGAAAGTACCGCCGCCGGCAGGCATAACCATCTTTCGGGTCGGATCGCAGCAATATTGCCTTCGGCAATAAGGGCGAGTCACAGCCTCGCCCCTACGAAAGCTGCTTCGTCACCGAGCAATTACGAGTAACAAACACAACCGCACTGTGCACGCATTGTCTGCGGCGACTCGCCGCCCTACGAAACAAATAAGGTGCATTGCCTGACGGCAATGCACCTTTCTCATTTATTATTCGTACTCCACGCTGCCACGGTCGCCACAGGCAATGGCCACATAGGTCTTGCCCACACCCAGAGTCACGGGAGTGCCGTCCTCATAGGTGTAAACGAAGGGACTGTTCCGGTCGGCTCTGCTCCACTTGATCTTGGTCAGCACACCGTTCACCGCAAGCTCACCCTCGCCCTCGCCTTCCAGCACATAGTAGGAACGGCTGTACTCACCGTCGTGGCTGAAGGACTGGGAGGTATACACCACCATCACATTCCGGAATTTCAGCTGGTTGCCGGTATTGGCATCAATATGATCAATGCCGTACTGACGAGCCGCATACAGGCCGGTCTCGGCATCGTAAGTAAAGGAAGTGGTCTTGCTGTTGCGGAAATGCACCGTCAGCTTGTTGGCAACGAAGCCGTCCACAGCCGGCTCTTCCTCAAACAGATAGCCGTAATCCACCGCTTTTTCCATATCGAACTCTTTGGCTTCCATCGCTTTCATCAGCTTTTCACCGGTGGTGAACAGGGTGTGCTCCCGGCTGTAGCCGCTGGAAAGACGATCCTGATCCCGGTAGAAGTAGCTGCCGTTGCTGGCCTCATCCACGTGCTGCCAGCTGTCGATCTTACCGCCGTCTCGATCTGCGTAGGCATTTCTGCCCCGGACACTGCCGCCGCAGTGGACAATGGGAGCGTCAAAGGAAAGCGCTACATTATTGAAGAAGGTACGTGCGCTGCGCACAGGGCCGATGGCACCTACATTTTCCAGATCGCTGAACACTGCGAGGAAACGGGTGATGCCGCCCTCGGTCTCCACTTCATAAAGGAAGTCTGCACTCTCAATACCACTCTGGGGCAGTGCCGCATTGAGGTTGTTGATGACCACCGCCACAGCACGGCCAGTGTATTCCTCTTCCATGGGTGTGCCGTTGAGGGGATTGCGGTACAAAATCGGCGGCTCGGTAGGCTCAGTGGTAGGCTCGGTGGTGGCTTCCGTAGTCGGCTCAGTGGTAGGCTCGGTCAAAGGCGACACATACTCCACAGGCTTCTTACAGGCGCAAAGCACCAAAACCAGCGCAAACAGCAATACGATCAGTCGTTTCATAGTAAACATCCTTTCTGTTCCGTTTCCGCTATTATAACAAACTCAACATAACATTGCAAGCGGTTTCGCATTGTGATATGATAGAAGAAATTCGTATTGATCGCGCTGTTTCGTAGGGGCGGGGCTTCGACCCGCCCTCCGGAAAATGTTTGCATTTTCCGGATTTGCGAAGCAAATATGAGGAATATCGCCTTCGGCGATTAGGGCGGGTCATAGCCCCGCCCCTACGCAGTTTGTTTTTAACGGAGCGATAAATTAGAATTTGAAAGGTGATGCTATGTTTTACGAAAATTGCACTTTATGTCCCCGGATGTGCGATGCAGACCGCAGTGCCGGAGAAACCGGATTTTGCCGCTGTCCTGCCACCGCAGTGGTGGCAAAAGCCATGCTCCACAAATGGGAAGAGCCGGTGCTGGCAGGCAAAAATGGCAGCGGAGCTATTTTCTTCGGCGGCTGCACCTTAGGCTGCCGGTACTGTCAGAACTATACCATCAGCTGCACCCCAAAGGGTATCCCAATGGACGGAGCTGCTTTGCGAAATTGTATGGAATCCCTGATTTCCCAAGGGGCAGAAAATATTGACCTTGTGACCCCCACCCAGTATCTTCCCACGGTGCTGGAAGCACTGGAAATGCCTCTGAGCGTACCGGTGGTGTATAATTGCGGCGGCTACGAACGCCCGGAGACCATAGCGCTGCTTTCCGGCAAGGTGGACATTTTCCTGCCGGATCTGAAATACGCAGACAACGCCCTGGCAAAACAGCTCTCCGGCGCAGGCGACTACTTTGAGACCGCTATGGCTGCCATAGAAAAAATGGTGGAGCTCACAGGGCCTGTGGTGCTGGAGGGGGAACGGCTGAAACGGGGCACGGTGATCCGCCATCTGATCCTGCCGGGGAAGACTGAAAATTCCCTCAAGGTGCTGGATGCCATCAGCGACCGCTTCGGCAAATCGGTTTTGGTCAGTCTGATGCGGCAGTACACCCCCATCCCCGGAATGAAACCGCCCTTTGACCGCCCCATAACCAACGAAGAATACGACGCTGTGCTCAGCTGGATGTATCTCAACGATCTGAACGGCTTCGTGCAGGAGGACAGCTCCGCAAGCGCCGCCTATATTCCCGACTTTTGATTTTTGTATCGTTTGTCTAGTAAACTGTGGAAAAATTTCTGTATTTTTACAAATCGGACACTTTACAAGGAAAAACACTTATTGTATAATGATATTCAGTGGGGTTTTGGGTAACCCCGTAAAAGAGTAATTTTTATTTGGAGGTATATACTATGTCTGTTAAAGTTGCTATCAATGGTTTTGGCCGTATCGGTCGTCTGGCTTTCCGTCAGATGTTCGGTGCTGAGGGCTTCGAGGTTGTTGCTATCAATGACCTGACCTCTCCTGCAATGCTGGCTCACCTGCTGAAGTACGACTCCACTCAGGGTAACTACGCTGCTCAGGGTCACGTCGTCGAGGCTGGCGAAGATTCCATCACTGTAGACGGCAAGAAGATCA
>JAZRRS010000096.1:0-13383 GCA_045651005.1 Faecousia sp. | reverse complement strand
ATTAACGTCATAGTTAACACCCTCAACAGTGGGGCAAGTCAGCTTCAGTGCACCAGTTGCATTTGAAGTCCACTTGTAGTAGTAGCCCTGGTTGTTGCCCTCAGCGATATTGACATTGATGTAAGCAGGACGCATCAGAATCTCGGGGTTCATCTGAGTACCCACAGGGTAGATGAACTCACCGGTCAGTGTAGTGGTCAGTGCGGGATAGTTCCAGAAATCATCAGGATCTACTATGACGTTGATGAGAACAACATCACCGGCAGAAACAGCAATAGAAACCGTGCCGTCAGTGTTATCAGACAGCCAAGCAGATTCCCAAGTGTTATCGTTGTTCAGGATAACATTGTAGCCAACACCCTCAACAACGGGGCAGGTCAGAACCAGCTCACCGTCAGCATTTGCAGTCCACTTGTAGTAGTATTCTGCAGCACCCTCAGCGATGTTGACAGAAATATTGCTGGGACGGAACAGAATCTCGGGGTTGTTGTAGGAACCCACAGGATAAGTAAAAGAACCATTCAAAGTAGCAGACAGCGCAGGATAGTTCCAGTTAGCGTCGGGATAGATGCCGATCTCAATAACCACAACATCACCGTTGGTCACATCCATGGAAACAGTACGGTCAGTGCTGTCGGACATCCATGCCTGTGCGTAGGTGGTCATATTGGTCAGAATGACATCATACTCAATACCCTCAACCTCGGGGCAAGCCAGAGTCAGCACGCCGCTGTCGAAAGTAGTCCACTTGTAGTAGTAGCCCTGGTTCTTGCCTTCGGGGATCTCCAGAACGATCTCATCAGCGCCAAAGAGCACCTCGGGGTTCTCGCGAGTACCAATGTTCTGCAGCAGTTCGCCGGTCAGACCGGTGTTCACTGCGGGATAAGCCATATTTTCATCGGGCAAAGCTACGATGTGGATCTGAATTTCATCACCGAAGCCAACGTTGACAGCAACAGTGTTGTCCTCACTCTCCTGCAGAGTGGACATTGCCCAAGTGTTCAAATTGTACAGGGTAACATCGTAGGTAACACCTTCGATAACGGGGCAGGTGAGCTTAAACTGACCTGCATCCATAGCAGTCCACTTATAGTAGTAACCCTGGTCATCGCCTTCAGGCAGGTTCACATAGATATAAGCAGGACGCATCAAGATCTCGGGGTTCATCTGAGTGCCTATGGGGTAGTTAGCAACCACATTGAATTCGCCCTCACCGGTAATTGCAAAGATAGTCTCTCTGCCTTCACCTTCGAAGGTAACAGTACCATTCTCGGCAGCAATGGTCTCGCCGTCCAGAACAACAGAGAACTCGCCCTCGCCGGTGATAACCACCTCTGCACCGCCGAAGAAACCGCTGTAGTAGCTAGTACCCTCGTTGTAAATAGTATTGGCAACATCATACAGATAGATGGGGTTGTCAAGGCTCTTACCGGGTGCACTGTAGAACATACCGCTTATGGAGAAGGACTCATCCTCTTCAGCAGAGTTTATGACCTCAATGATGACTTCCTCACCAGCAGTTACTTCCAAATAGGCAAGCGAAGAGTAGTATTCGTCACCATCTTCGTCATGGTAGTTGGTAGCAAAAGCATCACCCTGAGTAATGGTTACCTCGATTGCTTTCTCAGTGTACTGATAAAGATTCAGTTCACCATCTTCAGCAGGAGTCCAGCTGTACATAGCATAGTAACCGTTATCGGCGTTCAGCTCAACTGCGATCTCATCAATGCTTTCGACAATGATTGCGTCTTCGGTAGCTGCAAATACGTTGGGGATCATAGATACGATCATAACGATTGCAACCAGCAAAGAAATTGCACGTTTCATATTTTTCCTCCTAAAAATTTTTATAAAAACCCATAACAGCTCAAAATGCAACTGCAACAGGTAGAGAAAGAACTCGCTCTCACCGAAAAACTGTCCATATTTCACCGGTAAGACCGAGGTCGCGCCCTACCAATTGCAATCGCACCATGATCCATCGGGGATTTTCAAAATGTTTCCCTTGGGCAGCTTAGGCCACTGCCGACAAGGTAATGGTCAGCTCATAGGAGCCATCCTCAAAATAGTAAGCTTCCTCTATGCCCTCGTAACCGGCGGGCTGGGACATAAAAGATACCTTGTATTCACTGTCTTCTACGACATTGAATACAGCGACACCGTCAACACCGGTAACACCGGGCAAACAGGTCTCCTTGCACAACTGCACCATAGCACCGGCAATGGGGTTGCCACCCTCGTCTACCACCTTAACGGTGTAAGTGACATTGCCATCGTCCACCGGCTCAGTGTCTTCCGTTGCCGGTGTGGTTGCCTCAGTTCCCTCTGTGGTGGGTGTCTCCGTATTACCGGCAGCACCTCCGCAAGCGCATAAAGAAAGAGCCAGGCAAAGAGCGAGCACCAGAGCAAAAATACGCTTAAAATCCATAGTTTTTCCTCCTTCCTACTCACAAAACCCCGGAAAGGTATAATTTCCGAATTTTAGAGATAATTTTTTGCTTTATCAGTTTAGCATAGTTTTGTCAATTTTGCAAGTTTTTCCTTTTATTTTTTAGAAGTCTTATAAGCATAAAAAAGGTGCGTGTTGCAAACGCAGCACGCACCTCAGAGAAATTTTTAGGAAACATAGCAGCAAGCAAACATCCAGGCGTAATCCGTGTTTGCCGTCGCAAAACCTTCCATATAGTTGGGAGATGTGGGATCCCACCACTGGTTAAAACCATTTTGCAGTACATACATCAGATCCTTTGTCAGCGGATGGTAGCCCTGCTCGCTGTTGGCATCCAGGTTTACACAAGCGAAGCACTGACTCAGGTAATCGGAGTAATTCTCCTTCTTGATGAACTTGCCGGTGTCATCGAAGAAGTAGCCGGTAACAGAAGTACCTCCGTAC
Organism: Faecousia sp.; assembly: GCA_045651005.1. GTDB lineage: Bacteria > Bacillota > Clostridia > Oscillospirales > Oscillospiraceae > Faecousia. Next base: position 10,490 of record JAZRRS010000096.1, on the reverse strand, counting down.
TGACCGTTGCCGTAGAGACGCTCGTACAAAGAAACGAAGCGACCGGTAGCGTTCAGATCCACCAGCACGATGGGGCCGTTCTGTCCAAGACGGTAGTAACCGTTTTCCGCATCATACCACAAGTTATAAGTACCATCAGCTGCTGTGATGTCAATGTATGTATGCGCCTTGCTCAAGGTGAAGTAAGCATTTCCGGCAGCAGCCTTCAGACCTACCTCGCTCTTCCACGCATCCGTATGGGTAAGGCCGGTCTGCCATTCTGTCCAGGGCTGATCAGCAATACTGAACTCAGGATCACCGATTCTGGCGATGTTCACCACCGCATCCACTGTTGCAGAAGTCGCACGCAAACCGATTACATAGGTGGTATGCTTTACCGAACCTACAGAGATAGAGAAGGTGATCACATTATCCACAACATTTTCTGTTGTCTTATTGGTGACGAAATCAGTTCCCCAGAAACTCAGCGCCACATTGGGTGCCACCGTAATCTGGTAAGTACCTGCCACCTGAGGAGCGAAGGTGAAGAAGCAGTTGCTCTCATATTCTACACTGAAGTTCGGCTTTCCGCTACTCAGCTGCACACGGGTGCCGCCTACATAAAGGTTGTAAGCCGGGTTGTCATTGAGAATATAGAGTGGTGTGAAATCTTCCGTATTCACATTGGCAGTCAGCTTAATGGTCAGAGTACGGTTGTCACCGGTGAGCACAGCAGCTTCCTTATCATAATAATACTCGTTACCGGTGAACACCAACTCCACCGTGTAATCTTCCTTGGTGTCAGTGTACATAACTGCCACGCCATCCTTATTGGTGTCTACCTTCTTCACCGGTGCGCCGTCTTTCATAAACATAACGCCGATACCCTTTTGTCCTGCACCGAAAATGTCGGTTACAGTAACAGTATAGGCAAATTCACCATCCGGCTGGGAAGGTTCTGATTCCTCCGGCTCTGTGCCCTCCGGCTCTGTGCCCTCCGGCCCGGTAGGCTCACTTCCCTCAGGATCTGTGGGCAACGGTGCAACTTCACCGGCCACGAAAGAGGTACTCATACGCATATTCACTGCCGGGATCTCTCCAGTTGCAGTATCCGCTATTGCATACGCATGGATGATCACCGTCTGTCCGGCTTCCATATCAATCGGAACTCTGCGATTTGATCCGTCCACAGACATACAGGCATAGCGATTATTGGTATAAAGCTCAATTTCATGGGGTGTAGAGACTGCCTGTATCAGACGCAGTGTCAGGGTGCCGGATTCTGTGACGGTGTAGCTATAGTAATAACCATCCTCATCGCCAGCCTCCAGCTTCAACTGTGCAAAGTTGCCCAAGCTTGTAAGTACATAGGGGTTCTCTTCCGAACCAACAGGAGGCATCACTGCTTCAAATGTAAAGGTCTTAGCCTGTGTGCCGGTGTTCTTCACCATCAGCACACTATTTGCTTCTATAAAGCTATAGGTCAGCGCACCCTCTGTGGGAAGATTCTCCTCCTCGCCATAGAACACAGCCACATCTGCATCCGCCACGGTAAAACCAGTAACCTTCTCCACCTTATTGAATTGCAGATAAACGCTCTCTCCCGCGCCAACGGTTGGCGTTGTGTAGGGGTAGGCCTCTACAACATAGGGATTCAGCTCGCTACCGGGGATATGTACAGCCTCCACGGTATAGCTTTCACGAGAGGTGCCACCGTTGCCCACCACCAGCACCACCGGCTCTGTGGCTTCCGTGTCAAACAGATAGGTAACAACACCCTTGGCATCTGCACCGTAGGTATTTTCATTATAACGGATGTAGGCATCTGCATTGCGGATAGCAATGCCCACCACACCCTCTGCAGGTGCAAAGCTGTAATAACGCTCATCACCGCCGGAGAGTTTTTCCGTAGTGAAAGGATATTCCGCCACAACATGCGGATTCTGCTGGCTGCCTGCGGGATGACCCAGCGTGATCACCAACTCTGTCTTTCCTTCCGGGAACACATAGGCTGTGTCACCGGAGAATTCCTCAGGAACCATAATGGTAACATCATAGTTGCTTATATCCAGATTTTCGGTAACTGTACCCTCTGCGTTTGTACGCAGCCACGCACCGATACCAATACGCACAAACACATTCTCTACAGCCGTTCCGTCAGGTGCTGTGACCTTAACCGTATAATCTGCCTTTTTGATCTTTGTCAGCTTCAGCGTAACATTGGGGGCATCCTCCTTTAATACGAAGGTAGTCACCTCGGCAGTATAGCCGTCGGGAACGATCATAACGCCCTCATAAGTGCCGGGCAGCAAGGAAAGCAGCGCCACGCCCTCCTGATTGGTAGAATAACCGGTGGGCTGAGCCGCCTGTTCCGGAGTCGCATCTTTGGCTGTAACTGTTAGACCGACATTGCGCACCGGGAGATTTTCATCATCCAACACAGTGACCATATACTCCGTCAACACCACTGCATCCTGGTCGTTGACCTCACCTGCCACAAATGTTGCTTTAAACTTAAAGTTGGCAGCGGGATAGCCGTAATTGCTGTCGGGCAGAGTGCTGAAGCAAAGCTGGACCAGCTGACCCTTCTTCGCCGTAACAGAAACACTGACTACACCATTTTCGTCGGTTACGCTGTCGGCATCCAGGTTGCGCATCGCACTGCTGACGGTATTAAACAGGTAGTAACTATACTTGACACCGCTGGTAGCGCTCAGACACGTTAAGGTCAAAGTGCCATCCTCTGTAGGGGTATAGGTATAGTAGACACCTTGTTCGTTGCCTGCAGCAACACTGACATCCACATCACCAATGGTCAAAGTATAGGGATTCTCGAAGCTGCCCCGTAAAGAGTCCAGATAGACTGTAAAGGTCTGCTTTTCCTTGGAGGTATTGCCGATGATGATCTTTGCAGGAGAAAATGTATCGGGGGCAGATACCATCAAACTGACCACGCCGTTTTTCGGCTTATACGTCTCACCGTTGTAGATCACGTAAGCATACTCGCTTTGGATCTGCAAGTACTTTTTGACCACCTTGAAAAGATCGTAATAGAGCTCCTGTCCGGCTTCAACAGTCACCTCAAAGCTTTCCTGTCCGCTGACTTCAGTAGGGTTTTCTTTGGTACCCTCCGGCTCCTCGGTCTTCAGATCTTCAATGGATGCGATCAACTTCTGCTCATACTCCTCTGCGGCAAAATAGGCAAAAGCATCCTTAAAGGTCTTGGCATCGGGCACACTTCCGGTATGCATCAGACAGATGTTACCGAAACGGTCAATGATAACCGTGGTAGGATAGGCAGTGAGCTGCATAATCTTTGCCCACTCCTCACCGCACTTGACCATAGGGAATGTGACCCCCAGTTCCTTCTGCAATGCCGCAACGGATTCGTTGCTACCGTCTACGGGATTCATAGCCAGCACTGCGATGGAATCGCTGTACTCGGCATAAGCCTCCTGCAAGAAGGGGAACTCCAGCATACAAGGCTGGCAATTATTATAGAAGAAATTCAGTACCACTGCCTTTTTACCTTTAAACAGGTCAGACAGAGTGTACTCTGTTCCGTCGGGGCCGGTAACGGAAAAATCCATCACCGCATCGCCCAGCTTATAAGTAAGATTTTCAATATCGGATTCATCCATCATGCCGGTCTGCAGCACAATTTCTGTCAGCTCACCGGTCAAGGGATAATAGTCCTCTGCCTCGTAGCCGGTAGGGACTTTGTCCAGTACCGCAACGTAGGTGTTCCGCACGACATCTGTAAACGATGCCGCTCCGGATTCATTTGTCTTTACAAAGGTCACAAGCTCGCTCATGGTCTTATCTTCATAGATAAACAGACCCACATCTTTTAAAAGAATGCCGGAAGCGGATTTGACCTCTATTGTATAGGTGGCAGTGTCTCCCGTCTGCTGTCCGGAAGTTCCTATGTTGCCACCCAGTGCCACCAGTGCCAAAACAACACCAATGGCAACAACCAGCAACACAGAACCTGCGATCAGCAGAAACTTTGTAGTTTTAGACATTTCTGCACGCTCCTTTATTTAAAATAAGCGCCTTGGTATCAGCCCTGGATATAGCAGCACATAAACAGCCATGCGATCTCGCTGTTGATCCCCACCACATTTTCACCGTTATCGTTACGGAAAATGTAATTACCGTCCAGATCCCACCAACCGTTATGCTCACCGTTTCTCTGGATGATGTACTGCAGATCCTCAGTAAGGGGGTAGAGACCGTTTGCTTCATCTACACATTCAATATACTTAGACAGACAATCCGCATAGTTTTCTTTGCGTTGGAAGTTGCCCGCTTCATCATAGAAATAGCAGTTCACGCCGGTGTGCTCAAGAATGGTTTCGTAGGGATCCAGATACTTCACCTTAGCCGCCTTGCCCAGACGCACCAGCACCAGAGGACCATCTGCGGAATCAAGGTGGAAGTAGCCGTTGCTGTCAGCTACCAGCTTGTAGCTATCCGTAGGCTTGGTCAGATCAAACTCAGCAATCGCTGCATCGGAAGGCAGCTTGTAACTGGTAGGTACCGTCTTTGCATTGTAAACGACCCAGGGTTCATCGGAAACAGACCACTCGTGTTCACCAATGCGCTCAATACCGAAAATAGCACTGCCCTCACCGGCCTCCACGCCCAGCACCAAAACGGTGGTGCCGGTATTGTTGGTGCCGATCATTTCGGGGCGGACAGAAATGGTAAACTTATTGTCCACCACCTCAGCCACGCTGAGCTCCTGCACAAAGTGGGGTGCACCGTAATAGCCAATGGCCGCAGTGCTGCCCTTAAGAGAAAACTCATATGTACCGCTTTCGGTGGGAGCAAACAGATAGTAGCTTCTGTTTTCCTTGTCCAGCGTGATCTCCGTAGCACCTACGGTAATATAGTAAGCTTCGCATTCCTTACCGCTTGCCGTCAGCGTCTGCTTCTTGTCGCTCAGACCATAGCTGAGTACCACTTCCACCGACTTTTCCTTGGCAGACAAGTTCAGTGCGGAAGCATCATACTTATAATTGGTTTCAGAATCTGTAAACTGCAGTTCCACAGTGTAGTCACCGACAGGCAGAGTTTTCTCTGCCACGCCGTTTTCGTTGACCACCTGCATACCGGCCTGTACGCCGTTCTGCATAAACTTCACCACAACGCCGGAGGTAACAGGGCTACCCAAAGCATCCTTGACAACGACTTGATAAGCCGCCTCGCCACTGCCGCCGCAAGCGCCAAGCACGCTAACAAGCAAAGCCATCGTCAGCAGCAGTGCCAAAAACTTCTTCATTTTATTCATACCATTACCTCAATCAGCCCAGTTGCCCATAGTAGTAGCACATCTTACGCCAGGAAGTCTCAACGCCCTCAAAGGTGTACTTATCCATCAGCTGCTGCAAGATCTCAGCCAATTCCTCGTTGACAGCAACACAGCCCTTCAGTTCGCTTGCGCCACTGTTAATGATCTGCTTTTCATACTTTTTCATAATCTCGGTGCAGTCTTTGCCCTTGCCGTGGTAAATTCCATTGAGTACGTCATCCACCTTGTACATTTCGTACATAGCCTCATACTCTTCGCCCCACTGCTTCTTCAAGTATTCCTTGGTCTTTTCCGGATCATTATCATTGTAAGACATTGCCGTGACCACAAAGGTGTCGCTTTCGTCCTTACTGAAGTCAAAAGCACCCAGCTCGATCAGGCCCTTCACATTACCGGCAGAGCAAATCGGTGTGCTGAAGCTGGGAGTAGAGTTCACGAAATCTGCATACAGCTTGCTGCCCTTCTTGCCGCCGCCCATATCATGGTAGTAGTAGCCGTCATCGCCCAAAACCACCTTAATGCCGGGGGCGATGGTGTAGTTCATCGTATTGCCACTTTCGTCCGTATCATAAGAGAACGCACCGGGAGAAGCGCTGATAAACTGCTTGTAAGTAGTGCCAAGGTACTCAATATCGTAATACACATAGCCGATCTGCTCGTTGGTGGTCTTCAGCGCAATATTAACATAGTAGGGCTTTCCTGCCTCCATATGATAGACCATAGAGACCTCACCGGCTTCAGCAAAAGTACGCTCAAAAGCCTTCTCTGCATCAAACAGGATCTCTCTGTTCTCATTGAAGATCCAGCCATCCACACCGTCACGGGAGTCGTTACGGGAAGTGATGCGATAAACACCGGTCTTATCGGGAACAAATTTTGCGTAGTAGCCTCTGGGAACAATCGTACGGTTATAGTAGAAATAGTTGGTATCTACATTCTTGCCCAGCTTTGCTTCGTAAGCGGAGAAGGTAGCCAGACCCTTGATGGGATCTTCCAACTGCTTATCAGTGCCGTATGCCTGGAAATACTTACACAGCTTCATCCATTCCTTATCGTCGGCATCGTCAAAGCCAAGTGCCTTGTCAGCGATCTGCAACAGATCGTACAAGCCCTGGGTCACAGGGGTGATGCCTGCAAGGTTGGAGTTATTGGCATAGAAAGCATAGTCTTCAAGCTCAGGACCGTAATCCTTGCCATCGTAAACGAACTCACCGCCATAAGCCATCAACCACAAAGAATTCTCTTCGCTGAAATCGGTGGCATTCATCAGATCTGCCAGCAACAGAGGACCGTTCTCGTTACCGACATGGTAGTAGCCATCCTTGCTATTGAAAAACAGTTCTGCATAGGTATAGGTGAATCCATCGGTAGAAACAGCTGCCTTATGAGGAATATAGGACTCTGTTTCAATATCCTCTTTATTCACAACCCGCATATTTCTCACGTAAACTGTATCATCGCCAAGACAGGTGGAGCTGTCTTTCATATAGCATAAGGCAACTTCGTAAACGCCGTCTTCCTCAGCTACCACAGAGTAACAGCTCTCCCAACGTTCGGGATCCTGTACACCGGAAATTGCATTAATATCCTCATCGTTTACAATGACGTATAAAATATCACCGCCCGCCTCGCAGGAACGGAGGAAGTCAAAGCCGAATGCCTGACCCTTCTTCAGAGTCACATCCGCATACAAAATCGCAAAAGATTCGTCAATTCCCTGGTTCGATGCTTTCAGACACTTTTCACCCAGCTTTTCAGCCTCGATGAAGGGCCATGCATACTCACCGCTTTCGCCCTCTTCCGCACGGAAAGTGACTTCGTAGTCGCCATTTTTCACAATAGCTGCCACTTCATCGGAAGAAGCCATTTCGTAAGTGGGCTTAATGTTGGTAACAAGCTCACCCACAGTGCCGTACAGCTTCTGCTCATAATCATCAGCAGTCAATGTCTCAAAGAGGCTGGTGAAAGGACGCAGACTGGTGATTGCACCGGACTCAACAAGAACGATCATACCGTAGCGGTCAATGATCACAGAGGTGGGGTAACCCTGCATACCAAAGGTATTTGCCCAGGTAGTGGGACAACTTGCCAGAGGGAACGTCAGGTTCAGTCCATAGCTGCCGGGGAATGCGGCAATGGCCTCATCAGACTCACCCAGTGGGTCAACTGCAATAATACCCACATCGTCCTTGTACATCTGGTATGCCTCTTCCATAAAAGGAAACTCAGTGACACACCAGCTGCAGCTGGTATACCAGAAGTTCACGAGAACCATTTTCTTTTCCTTCAACATTTCGGACAGCTTCACCTCATCCCCCAAGGGAGTGGTGACGGTAAAATCATACATAATGTCGCCCAAACCCAGCGTAGCTTCTGCCAGGCTGCCGTCGGTAATCAAAGATGAGGTCAGAGCAATCTCTGCCTTGGTACCGTTGAAGCTGTAGCTCTTAGCCACCTCGTAGCCCTTGGGCACAGTGGACAGCGTAATGGCATAGTTATCCTTACCGTCCAGCTGGATGGTAGCTACACCTTCTTCATTGGTCTCGCCATAGCCCTTCATATCTGCAAGGGTATCATCGGAAAAAACAGAAACTGCCACGCCCTGCAAAGGCAGACCACCTTCAGATTTAACCGTAACTGTGTAAGCACCTGCTTCACCGCTTCCGGTAGCATCCGTTTCATTTTGTTTTTTGCAGCCTGCAAGACCGGTGCACATACAAAGCATGGTTGCCACCGCAAGGATCATCGCCAAAATTTTCTTCATTTTGCTCATAACGTTCTCCTATCTTTTATTCAATGAGTCATAATTGCACACTTTCGCATACTAACCTCATTATCTAAGGTATATTACCATATGCAAGTAGATACAGTCAATAAAAAAATCCCCTTCCTACACTTTTCTTTCTGTCACACACAAACACACGTCCGTTGCCCACGACACAAAGACGCTCGTTAAGAACACATTCCTACAGCCGTGATTGCCGCCCCCACAGAAAGATATTTTATCAAAAACTGTCAAAATACTTGCAAGATGCGCAGTTTAATGGTAATATATTCTAAATGTCTGCGGCCATTTTTGACCGGAGAACTTATAAAGGAGGCATATCATGACGCTCAGTGAAAAGAAGCAACTGCAAATCACTGCCTGCAAAGTCCGTATGGGTGTGATCGAATCCACCTACGGTGCCAAGGCAGGACATCCCGGCGGCAGTCTGTCCGCTGCGGAGGTCTTCACCTATCTGTATTTCAAGGAAATGAACATCGACCCCAAGAATCCCAAGTGGGAAGATCGGGATCGCTTTGTTCTGAGTAAGGGTCACACTACCCCCGGCCTGTATTCTGCGCTGGCACAGCGTGGCTTCTTCCCCGTGGAAGATCTGCCCACCTTCCGCCACATTGACAGCTACCTGCAGGGCCACCCCAATATGAACACCGTTCCCGGTGTGGATATGTCCACCGGCTCTCTGGGTCAGGGCATTTCCGTGGCTGCCGGTATGGCACTGGCTGCCAAGCACACCGGCAAGGCTAACCGTGTTTACTCTCTGCTGGGTGACGGCGAGATTCAGGAAGGCCAGGTTTGGGAAGCATGTATGGCTGCTGCCCACTACAAGCTGGACAATCTGTGCATCGTTGTGGACAACAACGGTCTGCAAATCGACGGCAACATTGCCGACGTTATGAGTCCCTACCCCATCGTGGACAAGCTGGAGAGCTTCGGTTTCTACGTGCAGCAGATCGATGGTCACGACTTTGACGCCATCGAGGCTGCTTTTGCAAACGCAAAGGCTAGCACCGGCAAGCCCGGCGCCATCGTCATCAAGACCGTTAAGGGCAAGGGCGTTTCCTTTATGGAGAACGATGCCGGCTGGCACGGCAAAGCTCCCAACGATGCTGAGTACGCACAGGCAATGACCGAGCTGAAGGCTCAGCTGGCAGAATTGGAGGCATAATTATGGCAGAAATGAAGAAAGTTGCTACACGCGACAGCTACGGCGCTGCTCTTTGCGAGCTGGGCGCTCAGTATGATAATCTGGTAGTTCTGGATGCCGACCTGGCAGGTGCTACCAAAACCGGTACCTTTAAGAAGGCTTATCCCGATCGTTTCTTTGACTGCGGCATTGCCGAGGCCAATATGATCTGTATGGCTACCGGTATGTCCACTATGGGCCTTGTCCCCTTCGCATCCAGCTTCGCTATGTTTGCTGCCGGCCGTGCTTTTGAGCAGGTCCGTAACTCCATCGGTTACCCCCATCTGAACGTGAAAATCGGCGCTACCCACGGTGGTATCTCCGTTGGTGAAGACGGTGCTTCCCACCAGTGCTGCGAGGATTTCGCTCTGATGCGTTCCATCCCCGGTATGACTGTAATCTGCCCCGCTGACGATGTAGAGGCAAAGGCTGCTGTGAAGGCTGCTTATGAAATGAACGGCCCTGTGTATCTGCGCTTCGGCAGACTGGCTGTGCCTGTCTTCCACAGCGAGGACTACAAGTTCCAGATCGGCAAGGGCGAGATCGTTAAGGACGGCGCAGATGTTGCCATCATCGCCAACGGTTTGCTGGTTTACGAAGCAATTCAGGCTGCCGAGGCTCTGGCTGCTGAGGGTATCAATGCTATGGTCATCAATATGGCTACCATCAAGCCTCTGGACGAGGAGCTGGTGATCGCAGCTGCTAAGAAGTGCGGCAAGATCATCACCTGCGAGGAGCACTCCATCATCGGTGGTTTGGGCGAGGCTGTATGTGCAGTTCTGTCTGAGAAGCAGCCTACCCCTGTAAAGCGCATCGGTGTCAACGATGAATTCGGTCACTCCGGTCCTGCGGTTGATCTGCTGAAGCAGTTTGGTCTGTGTGCAGATCACATTGTGGAAGTCGCAAAGGAATTCTGCAAGTAATCAAGCATAATAAAACGGTCGTCCCACAGCACTGTGAGACGACCGTTTTATTTTATAAATTCCAATTTATCGGGCTGTTTGTCGGATGCACCGACCCAATACCCTCTCCCGGGGAGAGGGTGTCAGCGAAGCTGACGGGAGAGGAATGGCGTGCACTGAAACTTAATAAAAAGCCTGCAGCTGCAAGCAATATCTAAGATGATCGCCCGCATTCCTCTTCAGCCACGGCTTAGCCGTGACAGCTTCCCCCCGGGGGAAGCGATGGTGCGAAGCACCATCCAAAACTGCCCGCTAAATTGAAAT
>JAZRRS010000095.1:0-3776 GCA_045651005.1 Faecousia sp. | reverse complement strand
CGCCAAGAAGCAATTGCGCTCTTTGACGAGGCTCTGAACAAAAATGGTCGGGGAGTCCACGGAAACATATTGGACTATGTGAAATCATCGTAATTCAAGAATAATTCAAGAAAAAATGTTGCGGGCAAATGGGGCGTATCGCTCGAGTTTGGGAAAACCGCATTTTTGAGGCGAAACCACCGTTTTGGTAAAGAAAAAGTCCTGAAAACCGTTGGTTTTCATGACTCGGTGGTGGAGATAAGCGGGATCGAACCGCTGACCTCTTGAATGCCATTCAAGCGCTCTCCCGGCTGGATGTATACGCACCTGCATTTGTGCAGGCGAACCGTTTATACCCCCATTTTTTACTCGTTTATATATATCGCTCTTTTCTTTTGCCATGTTATTATTCCTTTCCTTTCCATAGTGGGAGCCGTGTTATGCGGCTCCCATTAAACTTGTAAGGAACTGTTCAATGCTCATATTGAACTTGATTTGCAAGTGATAACCGCTGAATACATATACCCGGTCAATGAGGTGTGACACAATCATTTTCTTTGCTGACATACTGGCTTTGTCATAGGCAAATGCCCATTCCAACATATCATCGTAGAAATTGCTGATTTCCTGTAACTTTGATTGGTCATTCTCCAATTCCTGCCTTGCCCTGCCCAGTGCTTCACGAAGCTCCTTACAGCGCTGTTCCTGCTCTGCATAGGCGGTATTCAGCATTTGGGGTGTAAACTGGCTTTCACCACGCAATACCTTTTGAAGCTCCTGTGTGAGATTACGCAGACCGTCCTCTGCTTGCTCCAAGTCCTTTTCAGCTTTTCGTACAAAAGCTTTCTTGTTATTGAAGTCATTGCTATAACAGGCCATCATAACCTCTGTACGGGTCATTTTCTTGGCTTTGGCAAGGATTGTCCGCACGATCATATCGATTTTTTCGTCCAGTATATGTACTGTATAACCCGTCTGACCGTCACATTCGCCGTGTGTGCGGCTCTTGGTCTGACAGGTATAGCGAACTCTCCGAGTGTCCGTTCCGTCTTTACGGGGTCGTCCTTGCCCGCTGGTGGTGATACACAACCTTGAGCCACAATGCCCACAAAAGACATTGCCGGCAAGCAGTGAATCACCCCTTGTATTGATCGGTGCAGAGCGGGTCGATTCATTTTGCCTTGAACGGACAGCTAACATCCGTTGGACAGCATCAAAGGTTTTATCGTCCACGATCCGCAAATGCTCCTGTACCTTAGAGCGGCTGTCACCACTTCTCATAACACCGATATACTGGATATTACGCAGCATACCATTTATGGATGATGGGTGCCAGTTCTTCCCGGAACGGTTTTTATAGCCGTTGGCATTTAGGTGGTTGGCAATGCGCTGTGCGCCGTATCCCTCAACAGCAGCCTTTTGGAAAATAAGCTGTACAATATAGGCTTCATCCTCGCAAATAACAAGGTCGTTGACCTCTTGCTTTTTCTTGTTGGTGCGTCCTTGCTTGACCATTGAATAACCATAGGGGCAAGTACCGCCAGTAAAGCAGCCATCCTCAGTAAGCAGATGCAAGCTGTTTGCGGTACGGACAGAGGTTTTCTGGCTTTCGCCGTCTGCCTGCCAGTAGCGGATAAAGTTGGTCAGTCGGTCAGTGTGGGTTTCGATTTTCTGCTCACCCTCGGTTGCGCTCCAAACACGGATGTTGTTGCGGATAAACCACTCCACAACAAAGGGGGTTTCATCGGAAATACGGCCTATGCGGTCAAACATAAATACAAGCAAAATATCAAATTTGCCCTTGGTGGCATACTCTTTGATAAGCTGTATTTTGTCCCGGTTCTCTGCCCGGACTTTGTGACCGGAAACACCTTCCTCTTGCAATTCACAAACGATAGTCCAGCCCATTTGCTCGGCAAATCGGCGGCAACGCTTTCTCTGCATAGGAATGTCTGCTTCGTTATCCTCGGTGTGGTAAAGCTGCTGCCCGGTTGAAACACGATACAGACAGAGTACCCGTGTTCCGTACTCAATAAAGCCGGGGAGATCTATGCGCCATCCAGTTAATTTATCGAAAACATAATTCGGGAAAATGCTTGTTTCTATCATGTCAATCCATCCTTTTTGATAGTGAAATTGAGATGTGGATTGACATACCCAAAGTATGAAATTGTCAAGGTTCATACGGGTGTTTTACCCACTAATATTATCTCATATTTCGCAAAATCTGTCAAATTTCTCAATTTTTTCAGCCTGCGGTGGCAAGCATGGACTTAATCAATATCTGTTTGACATTATCAAACACATTGGGATTGGCATTGGGGGTAAAGACAGCTTCTACATAGCTGCCATTGACGATAAGGCGAACCGTGTGTTTCTCTCTGTCTACATCGGTAATCCTTATACCAGTTTCATGTTGATACAATTTAACTACCTCCAGAGATATAGAAAATAGGTATTTTATATTTCGTGTTCATTGTTGCCTTTTGCGCGGGCAGACAGAATGGGGAAAGGCAGATTAGCCAACTGCTTGAACCCGTCATAAAATAAGCGATCCCGGCTTACAACCAACACCATAGAGAATTTGCCGCTTGCGTAGTCCCGGAGTAAGCGCTGCAGAGCGGGGCGCTGGCTATCATCGCCGGTGTATCCAATGTCCTCGTAGCAGTCGGCTACCTCAAAGTTGGATGCTGCAGCCTTTTCCATAAGTGCTGCCTTTTGGATACCGCACAGATGGGTCAAGGTAAATTCATCTGCAAAGGGAGAAATGCGGCAATAAATTGCTACTTTGATTTTATCCATGGTTAATACCTCTATACGACAAAATCCGCACCCAAGTGTAGGTACGGATTCTAAACTATTTCACTTTTATCTATGTAAAATCAAAGGCTGAATCAGACGGCGGCTGGCAACCGCTCCATAGGTTTTATAGTGCCTCCCCCCATTCCCATGACGGGGCGTTCTACGGTGTGACCCATAGCCAACGCAAGTATCATCATCCCTGTATCGTAATTCATGGCCAATGCAGCTCTGCCGGAGCCGCTTGCAGTATAGATGTGTGTCGCTCCCGGCTGCCGATCTTCACCTCCTCCTATTGGCAATCCTATCCTGGCGCATCTACTGCTGGCTTATCACATACAGAATGTATCTGATCGCCCTATTTACTTGTAACACGGCTGATTATCAGCCCACACAAACGCACAGTATCTATGTGCTTGTGTGAGTTGATAACCGCAAGAATGTGTCCCAACTTGGGACACATTCTGCTAACCCTCAATCGTTTCGCCGCTCGGTACTTTTGTGTGGTCAAACTTGCTGATGATCTGAAAAATCAGCTTGGCTTCAATCCGTTGGCGCAACTCATTGTCCAGCACTTCATAGTGGTTTCCATACTCGTCATAAAGTACCCGCATAGAGTGAGCGATAATATACCGTTCATAATGTCGCAGGATCTTACGCATTGCTTCTGCATCACCGGATTTTGCCGCAACTATGGTTGCGTATGGTATTCTGTTACCCATGTTCCAAATCCTCCAGTAGTTGTCTGAGCCGCCGCAGCGTAGCCTTTCTGCGGTACTGCACAGTGTTTTTGTTCATGTTCAGCAGTTTGCTTATTTCGTAATCGGAGTAGTCCAGGAAATAGGACAGCAGTACAATATCCCGCTGTGCTGACGGTATGTAGTCCAGAATTTCGCCCAAAGACTGATTGCAGACTTCTACTACATATCCATGCACACGAAAAGCCTTTTTGTAGGAGCCATACGGATTCTCTGCTTGCAGGGATGTCAGCTCCTTGG
>JAZRRS010000094.1:0-4124 GCA_045651005.1 Faecousia sp. | reverse complement strand
CACCCACAATGCGCCGCAGGCAAATGCTTACTCCGCAAGCGGCAGAACAGATTTTAACAACGATGGTGTAGACCTCAATGAAGTTAATACCAATCTGGGCATCTGGATCGACAGAACTGTAGAGGACATAGCGGATGCGGCGATCCTGGCACTGAAGGATCGTGCAGCGGCTACCGTATATAAGAACTCTGTTGATGCCTCCGCTTGTACAGACCAGGTGGTAGCAGGCAAAACTATGAATGCTGTCCGGCACTATGTGGCGAAAGATAAAGGCTGCGTGGCAGGCGATAACTTCAATGACCGGGGAAGTGATCCCAAGCAGGTAACGCAGGTCAACGATGTGATGCACATTCTTTATTTTGATTTTTCCAATCATAATAAAGCTAACGGAGATGCGAAGCTTCCCATTGTGGTTGCTAACTGGCGTGGCCATCCTTCGCTCAACAACTCTAATAGTTATAAAGATAGCGGAACTAAGTGTATCTCCTCTGATTTTGTGAATGCCTTCCGTAAAAACCTGGAAAACAAAAGCGTGGTCAATGCAGACTGCAGCCTTAGCGGCTCGATTCCCACAAAGCAGTCCTATCGCGTGGCATTCTTCCAGGGAGCCGGCGGCAATGTGAATCCCAGAGGCTACGAAAAGACCAATGGTACTGCTGCTTACTCCTGGATCGATAGCAGCGCAAGCAAATTAAAGACCAGCCGTGGCAATGTTTATGGACGTGTGCTGTCTGCTATGGCAAAGAAGGGTCTTGGCGTGGGCGGCAGAACCAAGGTGATGCCCGGTGAGATTCGCACCCTTCGCCATTATAATAACAGTATCCGTAATTCTACCGCTGTTTCTGCCCTTGCTTACCAGGCGGCAAAACACTATCAGACCAATGTAGGTACCGGCACCTATGTTTACACAAGTCCCGATACGGGAGAAAAATATGTTATCGGCTCCAAGTTCCATGCCAGCAGCTTGATGTCTAAGTGGAATGTCAGCGTGCAGGCACCTGTGAACAGCAATGTTTCTATGGAGATCAGCACCATTCTTGTGGGTGAAGATCTTGCTTTCGTAACCGGCTCCGGTGAGCTGTTTGATTACTACTATAAGGAAAACGGCGTCTTTACCGAAGAGAATAATGCATGGAATGATCTTATCAATGCGGATACTTACGGCACACCCTTTGTGCTGGAGCTTTGCAACAATATGAATGGCTATGTGCCCAACTACTATGCCTATGACTATAATCTTGGTTCGGAGAAGTGGGCTCGTGGTAGCTATGAGGCACACACCACACCCTATCCCCAGGGTACCGGTGAGGAGATGATCCGCATTATGCGGGAGATGTTGGATCTCCTTTTGGTGAGCAGTGACGCCTCCCGCGAGGCTGCTTGCCAGCACTGTGGCACTGTGGTTACCTGGATTCCCTATGACGGTAAAACCGAAATGCTGGATGGCGGTCACTATTACCTGCTTCGGGATAACTACACACCGCAAATCCATGTAAAAAATGGAAAGACGCTGTGCTTCGATTTGAACGGTCATAGCATTTCCGGCGAAACCAGAGTCTTCTATACGGAAGCAAACGGAAATGCCACATTGAGTGTTATGGACTCTTCTGAAAATCAAACCGGTAAGCTTAGAGGCTGCGGTTCTACAACCGGTGCAGCAAGCGGCTTTGGCGGTGGCGCCATTGTGGTGGACAAGGGAAATACCTTCAATTTCTATAGCGGCACAATGGAATACTACCAGAAGGGCATTAACACGATCTCCAGCGGCGGTATTATACATATTATCTCTGGAGGTACGGTGAATTTGTATGGCGGTATTATTCGTGGTAGCTATACGGATACCTTTATAGGCGAATATATCAGTAGTAATAATGTTGTTAGCGTTGATCGTAACGCTTATGGCGGTGCAATATACACTGTAGGTAATCTTAATATCTATGGTGGTGTTATAGAAAGCGGTAAGGCTCGCCAAGTCACCGGTACGGTAGGTGAGGATGTGTATGGCGACACAGTTTACCAGCAAACCATCTCAGACAGAGAGGGCGACGGTGCTTGCGTGTACTGTGCCGGCGGTAAGGTGAACGTGGCTGGGAATGCCAAGGTAGATGATATTTTCTTCTCCGGCTCTATCTCTTCCAGATTTACTGTGAATACGGAGAATGCGCCCTTCACAGGAAAGGTTAATGTCAGCTATGCTTCTGAACTCTCATCCTTCAGGGTGGCAAAGTGTACTGAGGGCACAGAACTTCCACAAGGTGCACTGACATATTCCTTTGGCAATGTGGAAACGGTGGTAAACGGAAATTACGTGACCATTGTTGCAGATGCAGTTACCAAGGGTGTAAATGGTGGTGTCTACTACTATACGACGCTGCGGGATGCGGTAATGGCGTTTGGCGACAGTGATGGCAGCTATATTAAAGTGCTGAACGGCACAGCAGATGATCTGCTCGTGGTTCGCAATACCAATTTGGATCTTAACGGATATAATCTGGATGGCGATATCCGTGTGGCAAAGGGCGTTACTCTGTATTGTATGGATAACCGGACGGATGATTACAATGTAAGCGACGGCGTTTACGGCAGATTGACCGGAGTGCTCACAGGCAATGTGGAAGGTGTAGCGCCTATGACTGTCAGTACAGTCAAGAACGGTCACCGTGCCGGTTATCTGAAGGTCAGTGAAGAGGACGGTGTTTCTTTCCACCGTGTGGATCTGCAGATCAGTGCTATGTCGTTGCGTCCGGACTGCGCCGGTGTATACTATCAATCTCCCTTCAAAGGAGATCAGGTGGTAGCGGAGCACGTTAAGAGTTTTGGTATCAGCCTCAGTGTGGAAAGCGTTGATTCTGCAAAGGCGATGCTTCCCGGCACATATACTGCCTACACAGAATTTGCTTCCGGAAGTAGGGGTAACAAAATGGCAAGTACCCTTGTGGCTAACATTATGAAGACCGAAAATTCGATTGCCCAAAATTTGATTAATGCACAGACGATGATATATGCCTGCGCTTATCTGCAGACAGAGGATGGATTTATCTTTGGTATTCCTGTGGCACGGAGTCTCAAGCAGCAGATTGCCGACATTGATTCTATTTGGGAGGATTTGACGGATGCGCAAAAGACCTCTGTTAATCAGCTCTGTGATACCTACAAATACGAAATGATTTTGTGGGGACTGTCCAATATCGGTGCATAAAGGGAAGTCAACATGAAAGCTTGGAAGCATTTTGTGACGATTACACATCACCGAATTCTGGTGTGTGGCGGCTGTTTCAAGGTGGGACTGTACTGGCAGGGTTTGACTCACGATTTGTCCAAATATTCTCCTGCAGAGTTTTTGACAGGTGTGCGGTATTATCAAGGAGTCAGAAGTCCCAATGCCGCAGAACGGGAAATCAAGGGTTACAGCGAAGCCTGGATGCATCACAAGGGAAGAAACCGTCATCACTATGAATACTGGACGGATATGAATATTACGACCAAACGCTACGAGGCTGTGGCTATGCCCCGGAAATACTTAGCAGAAATGGTAATGGATCGCCGGGCAGCGTGTATGGTCTATCAAGGGCAGAACTACCATCCGTCTTCTGCGTTGGAATATTTGAAGGGTAGCCGGGATCAATTTTTAATGCATCCCGATACCCTTCGCCAGCTGACCTATATACTAACGATGCTGGCAGAAAAAGGGGAAGAGGAGACGTTTCGGTATATCCGTGAGGATGTGCTCCGGGGAAAGCTCTTCCCTTGGGAAGAATAAGGAATAGAAACGATAAGCAACGGGTATATTATACTTGCAAAAAAACTTTAAAATATGGAAAAAAGTGCTTGACATTTTGAGTAGATTCGTTATAATAATACCCGTGCTTGTCATATAGAGGATTTGTGTAACGGTAGCACACCGGACTCTGACTCCGTTTGCGGGGGTTCGAATCCCTCATCCTCTGCCAGAAAAAGACCGATGCTTTGATACAAAGCATCGGTCTTTTTCAACGAAATAAATCCCTTACGGGATTTGTGAAATACGCTTCGCATGTGAAATATTGCTTCGCAATGTGAAATGCGCTGCGGCGCATAAGGGATTTATTTCATTTCACTTGATGCGACAGCATCAAATTTCACAA
>JAZRRS010000093.1:0-2567 GCA_045651005.1 Faecousia sp. | reverse complement strand
GAGTGTATTTACCGGCACAAACCGAGGACACTTTCTGATGCACAACGCATGATTGATGACTACATCTACTTTTACAACAATGAACGTATCCAAACAAAAACAGGAGTGGCGCCGCTTACGCTACGCCACTCCACTTGAATTAAATATTTCCTACATGGGGGTGTTTTTGTACTGTCCGCATAAATTGGGGCAGTTCAGGTTGCCCTTAGGAGGTTTTTCATTATCCGGCGTTCTTCATTTCTGCCAAGGTGGTTGCGAACAGCTCAGCCAGCTTTTCACCGGTGCCACGCTCGTACTTGGTCACGTCGTACTCATAGAAGCCTTCCTCGCAGCCTTCCACGTGGGGGAAGTAGCCCTGGTAGTCCTCAGAGCAGGTAACGATGAAGTCCATAGCAAAGGGAGAATTCTCCTTGATGTAAGTACCGTGCATACCAAACATCTCATAGGGAGCGAATGCCATAGATACTTCGCTGCCCAGCTGCAGAGCCACCAGCTTCATGGTACGGGTCTCCGGTGCAGAGGCACGGGACTTCAGACCGGTGGCTTCGTAAACGCTTTCAAAACCGTACTTTGCAACCAGCTCAGACACGGCAGGGTTGCTGGAGCCCTTCTGGCTGGACAGGGTTGCGATCTCCTGTGCCTTTGCCAGCAGATCGGCATCTTCAACGCCTTCCTTCATAGACTTGCCGGTGTACTCCCAGGACTTCAGAACCAGCTTGCTGTCGTCCAGCTCGGTGAGTTCAATGCCAAGAGCGTATTCAGCCAGCTTTTCACCGTGGAGCTTGTGATTGTTGGGGGTAGCGGGCAGATCTTTGATCTTACTGGTGGGGATCTGGTCGCCGGATGCGCCCTGGAAGAATGCACAGTGGACACCGGACTCCTCTACCTTTGCACGGAATGCACCGGGGTAGCAAGCGGACAGAGAGGTGCTGTTGGTGCCGTTGACGGTGGTAGCGTGGGAGGGGAAGGAAGCAATGATGATGTCCTTCTTGTCCTCAGCTGCACGGGTGAACTTGATGAGCTGCAGCTCACCGTCAGCTTCATACATATGCTCCTTGATACCGGAGTTATTTTTAGTGCCGTGACCGTTGCCCATAGTGCCGCCGTCGTTCATACGATAGTGACGCACAAAGGTCATACCCTCAGTCTGGGTGCTGCCGTAGGAAATGGTGGCAGGAGACAGATCCTCCAGTGCCTTTTCCGCAGCTTTCAGCGCACGGGTGGAGAACAGATCCCGGTAAGCAGCACCGCCGTCCCAGCTGGTGGACAGAATGTTGACACCGGAATGGGTGTGGGTGCAGTTGAACAGAATGTTGCTCTCGGGCACACCGGTGGCCTTTGTGATCACGCTCTTGACGGGATCAATGATGGATGCATACACGATCATAAAGTCACAGGTGTAGATCAGATAAGTTTCGTCATTCATAGAGAATGCGATACAGGTGGTAGTTACCTCATCCAAAAAGCCTGTGGACAGACGGGAGGAAGCGTCACCGCCTGCAATCTGTACACCGCTTTGGGTGGGGGTGATGGATTGACGGCTGAAGCCAACCTGGAAACCCTTGGTTTTTCCGGATTCACCGCTGGCACCACAGGCACACAGGCCCAGTACCAACACAGCAGTCAGCAACAAGCAAATAAATTTCTTCATAATGACCACTCCTTTATTTTTTTCGTATCTCCATTTTATAGGAAAAGCGTAAAAAAAGCAACAATTAAATTTCCGGGCGGCGAGTCGCCGCCCCTACAAAACAAATATCCTTCGTAGGGGCGAGGCTGTGACTCGCCCACTTCAAAATGCAAATAATTAAGATGGGGATTCTTCGTAATCCTCAGAATGACCGTTCTTTTTGTCATTCTGAGGAGCGTATGCGACGAAGAATCTCCTGCAAATACGGAGGAGATCCTTCGACGCCCCCTTCGACTTCGCTCAGGATGACGGGCCATCAGAAAATTGCGTTGTAGGGGCGCACAAAAAAGGGCTATCTACATACGATGGAATGAGCGCAACAAGCGGCTCAAAATTGATCCTTGGAGGTATTTTTTATGTGCAATAACGGTGGTTTTGGCGGTAACTGCTGCTGGTGGATCATCATTCTGCTGATCCTGTTCTGCGGCTGCGGTAACAACGGTCTGGTACAGAGCAACAACGGCTGCGGCTGTGGCTGCGGCTGCTAAGGCGGCAAGCGCCGCCGGGCAATGCGTGCATGGTGCAGTGGGTATCGTAACCTGTAATGCTCGGTGACGGGGTGGTGTAACGGATCTGAAGCTGCTGCTAAGGGCGGCGAGTCGCCGCAGACAATGCGTGCACGGCTAGTTTGAAATCGTTACCAGCGAAGCTCGGTGACGAGGTAGTTTTTTGTAGGGGAGGGGCTGTGCCCCTCCCTAATTGGCGAAGGCAATATTGCTGTGATCCGACCCGAAAGATGGTTATGCCTGCCGGCGGCGGTACTTTCTTGTTTCGCCAAGAAAGTACCCAAAGAGGCGACTTGGGGAGGGTTTGAGTGAATTGCCCCCGCAATTCAAGCCACCTCCCCAAGACCCCACCAGGCGCGCATTTACGAAGG
>JAZRRS010000092.1:0-15749 GCA_045651005.1 Faecousia sp. | reverse complement strand
TGTTCGTAGAACAGACTGGGGGAGTGTACCTTGTAACAAGTACACTCCCTCCGTCACGGCTGCGCCGTGCCACCTCCCTCAGAGAGGGAGGTTGGTGCACGATGCATATCCTGTATGAATATTCGAGTTTCTTTACAGCCCTTTTTTTGAGCTATATCTTTGTAGGGGCGGAGCTTCGATCCGCCCTTTTCTTTTTAGGGCGAGTCACAGTCTCGCCCCTACGAGTTGCTTCGTTCCGTTTGTAGGGGCGGAGCTTTGATCCGCCCTTTTCTCTTTAGGGCGAGTCACAGCCTCGCCCCTACGATTTGCATTGTCAGCGGCGACTCGCCGCCCGTTTTTCCAGGGTGGAGGAGGCAAGGGAGGTCAAATACACCCGGTTGAGTCCGTACTCTGCCGTGAGCACAAAGGCTTTGGGAAGATCATCACAGGGAACCACCTGTCCTTCCTTTTCTGCAGCTTCCAAAAATTTTCTTGTTCTTACAGACGTGGTGGTATTATCCAAATCAAAGATCCCGATAATCGAGGACTCTCTTACCGCCATATCATTGCCTATGGATAGATACATAGAAAGAATCCTCTCAATCTACGGTAAATGCAAAGTCTCGCACAGTGACTGTCTCACCGGTGCCGATGACACATTCGGTCTTGCAGCGGTATTTGCCGGGCGCAAGGTCATCAATATTCAGACTGCCTTTGATCACCGGTGCTTCCTTGGGATCTGCGAAAACATCCATCCGGAACATAATATGGGTGTCCTCTGCGGTATAGGCTGTGGCCTGCTGCACCACGTTCCCAGCCTCATCGGTGATGGTAACAGTGACCATATCTATTTTTGCCATAGTGGAAATGCTGCCGGCGGTGATGCTGTCTTTATTGAATTCCTTGATGGAGTCGATGAAATCTGTATTCTCTACCGGAGCAGGATCCACCAGCTCTTTAATGGTAACGGGGACATACCCCTTCTTCATCAAGTCCCGGAAGGTATATTTCCGGTCCACACCGCCCAGGCAGTACACCGTTCTGCCTGTTTTTTCATCGGTGTAGGTCAGGCCTTCTCTGTAATTTTTGGTGAACTGCTCGTGCACCAGCACATAGCTTGCCTCCGGGTCGATGACGCCCCCGTTTTTCACCAGATTTACCGAAGCAATCATCATTGCGTGGCCTTCGCCATTAAAAGAAACAACGGCATCTGCCTTTTGCAGCTGGGCATAGGCAGCGAACATCACCGATTCCCCGTTTTCCTTTACCAGCTCACGGGTTTTCTTATAGGTGTTTTCCTCGGTTTTGTAGTCACCCACCGGCAAACAGCCACGCTCAGCGGTCATATTCACCGTCAAGGTAAAGGAGAAGGACGTTCCGACACGAGACCACGCCCAATACACAGCATCCGCACAGTCATTGCTCAGCCGTGCCATATTGTTGGTTTTTGTGCCGCTGGCACCGGAAAGCAGCTCTGTGGTCAGACCGGACATTTGGTAAATGCCGTTTTCATCCGGTGTGCCGTAGCTGAAAAAGCTGTCTCCACCGCCACTGCCGTGGGTGTAGGGCATACCGGCATACAAAGTGCCTGCTTTCAAGTGGACAACATAACCCGGGTCATCGTGCTTCACACCAATGGAGCTTGGTTTGTAAGAGTAAATAATATCCTCTTTGCTCTCCCACAAGGCGCCCATCATATGGCGCATATAGGCTTCGGCAATGTCCCGTCGCTGCTGCAGGATCTCTTGGTCAGACTGCGTCTCCTTTGCGCTGCAGCCGCCCAACAACAGCGCTGCCAACAGCAGAACGGATATCCATTTTTTCATAAAATTACTCCTTTACCCCGACAAATTTCATATACGGGCGAGTCGCAGCCTCGCCCCTACGATTTGCTTCGTTCCGTTTGTAGGGGCGGAGCTTTGATCCGCCCTCTTCTCTTTTTAGGGCGAGTCACAGCCTCGCCCCTACGATTTGCTTCGTTCCGTTTGTAGGGGCGGAGCTTTGATCCGCCCTCTTCTCTTTTTAGGGCGAGTCGCAGCCTCGCCCCTACGAGTTACTTCGTTCCGCTTGTAGGGGCGGAGCTTCGATCCGCCCTAAACACTACCACGGTTCTGTAAAAAAACAGTCATCGCTCCACCTTTGGGGATTACCGTGAATATACAGCCATATTCTTTCATAATCTTTTTGATTTCTAATGATATGATCGTGAAAAGAACGCTGCCATACTTGATCCATACAAAAAGTATTTTTTAATTCCTTCGTTACGGACATTTTGAATTGCCCTATAATTCTTGATAAAGATACTGATGCAGAGTCGTCAAAGATCAAAATTGCGTGAATATGATTTGGCATAACTACATATTTATCAATAATTATACCGGGATAAATACTTGAAAGCAGTTCTATGTGTTTTTTTACAACCTTACCGACATTATTCAAATACCCTGGTTGCCCAAAAATACACTTTTTATTATAAGAACATATGGTGATAAAATAGTAATTTTGCTCAGCGTAATCATATCCCGCAAGCCTTGGTGATTTTCGTGAATAATACTCCACTGCAAAAACCTTCTTTTAGGGCGAGTCACAGCCTCGCCCCTACGGTTTTGTAGTGTAGAAGGAATTTGTTTGGTCATTCCTTCCTGTAAAACTGAACATTATCGCCACCGGTGAAGGTCATAAGCAATGTGTCCTTCAAGGTGGCGTTTTGTTTCTTTAACTGCTTTTCCAGCCACTTTCTGTCCTTCCCGGTCTTTTGCAGATTCTGCCGCATCACCTTTCCGTCGGATATAAGGGTTATGGGCAGGTATTGTTTGCCTGCCTTGATCCCGGCATCTCTTGCGCTTGCCGGCTTCTCCCCGGGAAAGGGAAACACCGACAGATTGCCGTTGGTCTCCAAAATGGCATACTGGACTGCACCCAGATCCAGCACATCCTTTTCCCGCAAATGCCCTGTGAGCTCATCCAGCGTCACCCGGGTCCTTCTGAGATTCTCCCGTAAAATTTTTCCGTTTTCTATCAGGATCACAGGCTTTCCGCACAAAAGCCGCCGCAGAAACAGGCTTTTCATAGACAAATGACTGAGAAGCAACTCCATGACCAGCACCGTGAGAATGGGCAGAAGTCCCGAATAGATGGGCGCATCCGTATTTTCCATAGGGATGGACGCAAGGTTTGCCACCAGCATAGTCACCACAAATTCCGACGGCTCCATCTGACCGATCTGCCGTTTGCCCATCATCCGGATGACTGTGATCAGCACGGAATAAAACAAAATCGTCCGATAAAATGCGATTTGCAACAAACATCCCTCCGGTATGTAGCTTGCCCAAAAAACCGCATTCAATAAAAAAGATGGCCCGTGCATCCTGTGACGCACGGGTCTTACGCAGCACAAAACCACAAAAACAGCAATATATGGCAAAAACCGCAGGCTAACCTGCGGTTTTGCATTCAGAAAAGAGAGGAAAATAAAAAAGTGAAACATTTCTGTATCCTCATAGTACAACCTAAATATGAAGAAAGAAAGGTGGTAATTATTAAAAAAGTATTAAGCGGCAAAAATTTTCCTGCGTCTTTACAATTATCCCAAATGCTGATACAATACTAAAGATATCAGGCTGAGAGTCGATTTCGGTTTGCATTCTCTCAGCCTAAAGGGAGTTTTCTATGCTGGATAAATTGGCAGCGGTGGAAAGCCGCTATGAAGAAATATGCGCACGGTCGGAGCAGCCGAATTTTTACGATGATCCCAAAAAGGCTGCCGCTTTTTTGCGTGAAAAGAACGACTTAGAGCCCATTATTGAAGCCTATCAAGCTTACCGACGGGCAGAACAGGATATGGCAGATGCCCAGGAGCTGATGTCTGACCCGGATATGAAGGAGCTGTGTCAGCAGACCTTTGCAGAAGCCAAGCAGAACAAAGAAGAGCTGTTTCGTCAGCTGCAGATCCTGCTGCTGCCCAAAGATCCCAACGACGAAAAAAGCGTCATTATGGAGATCCGGGGTGGCGTCGGCGGTGAGGAAAGTGCGCTGTTCGCCCACAGTCTGTTCCGGATGTATTCTATGTATGCCGCCCAAAAGGGCTGGTCCATCGAGCTGATGAACTACAACGAAACGGAATTGGGCGGTGTGAAGGAAGCCGACTTTGTGATCAACGGTCGTGGTGCCTGGTCAAGACTGAAATACGAATCCGGTGTCCACCGTGTACAGCGTGTGCCGGAAACAGAATCCGGCGGTCGTGTCCACACCTCCACCGCCACGGTGGCTGTTTTGCCGGAAATGGAAGAGGCTTCTGTGAACATCGATCCTGCGGACATCGAAATGCAGGTGTACCGTGCCTCCGGTGCCGGCGGTCAGCACGTGAACAAAACCAGTTCCGCCGTGCGTCTGATCCACAAGCCCAGCGGTATTGTGGTAGCTTGCCAGGAGGAACGCAGCCAGCTGCAAAACCGGGAAAAATGTATGCGTATGCTTGCCTCCAAGCTTTACGAGATCGAGCAGGAAAAGCTGGACGCTGCCGTTACCGGTATGCGTCGCAGCCAGGTGGGTACGGGTATGCGCAACGAGCGCATCCGCACCTACAACTTCCCCCAAGGTCGTGTGACAGATCACCGCATCGGTCTGACCCTGTATAAGATCGATGCCGTTATGGACGGTGCTATTGAAGAGATCATCGACGCCCTCGCCACTGCGGATCAAGCAGAAAAGCTGAAAAACGCACAGTAAGCCTTCCCCCAGGGGAAGGCTTGTAAGGAGAATGAATATGGAATTCATAACCAACTCGCCGGAGGAGACAGAGGCGGTGGGCGTTGCCTTGGGCAAGGTCTTGACTCCGGGTACGGTGCTTGCCTATACCGGAGATCTGGGCGCAGGCAAAACTGCCTTTACCCGGGGGCTTGCCCGTGGTCTTGGGGCGCAGGACCGGGTCACCAGTCCCACCTACACCATCGTTAATGAATATCTCTCCGGACGGCTGCCCCTTTTTCATTTTGATATGTACCGGCTTTCCTCTTCCGACGACCTGTGGGACATCGGCTGGGAGGACTATCTGCTCCGGGGCGGTGTCTGTGCCGTGGAATGGAGCGAAAATGTTGCGGACGCTTTGGAAACCCCGGTTTGGGTACGCATTGAAAAATGCGGAGAAAATACCCGGCGCATCTGCATAGAAGGAGACGATGCCCTTGAAAATATTCGCCTTTGAGACCTCTGCCAAAGCCGGCAGCGTTGCGCTGCTGGAGGACAACATCCTTTTGGCAGAAAGCTATCAGAATACCGGTCTTACCCACTCTCAGACCTTGCTTTCTATGGCAGAGGATCTGCTGCGCAGCTGCGGTCTGACTGCCGCAGATGTGGATGCGGTGGCAGTTGCCGCCGGCCCGGGCAGCTTTACCGGTGTGCGCATCGGGGTGGCTGCCGCCAAAGGCTTTGCCTGGGGCGGTGAAAAACCGCTGTATGGCGTATCCACGCTGGAAGCGATGGCTTTGGGGTTGGGCGTGCATACCGGTTATGTGCTGCCGGTAATGGATGCAAGGCGCGCTCAGGTATACAACGCCCTGTTCCACGCACAAGACGGTGTGACCTCGCGAATGTGCGAAGATCGTGCCATTTCCTTACAGGATCTGGGGGAAGAAATTAAAAATTTGCAAGAACCGATTTTTTTAGTTGGCGACGGCAGTACTTTGTGCTATAATACCCTCAAAGACACCGTAGAAGCTCTGGTGCTGCCCCCGGAACACCGGATGCATCAGCGTGCCGCCGGTGTGGGTCTTGCTGCTGCGGCTATGATCGCCCGGGGAGAAACCGGGGATGCCGCAGGCCTGCAGCCTAACTACTTAAGACTTTCCCAGGCAGAGCGTGAACGCCTCGCACGGGAACAAAAATAAAGGAGACAGAGAAATGAGTAAGGTGCATATTTTTGATCATCCTTTGATCGCCCACAAGCTGGCGATCCTGCGCAACAAAAAAACAAGTGTTAAGGAATTCCGTGAGCTGATCGGTGAGATCTCCGGTCTTATGTGCTACGAAGCCACCCGGAATCTGCCCACCCGTGAGGTAGATGTGCAGACCCCCCTTGCCACCGCCAAGTGTCGTATGCTGGCCGGCAAGAAGCTGGCCATTGTTCCCATCCTCCGTGCCGGTTTGGGAATGGTAGAAGCTATGGTAGCTCTGATCCCCTCTGCAAAGATCGGTCACATTGGTCTGTACCGTGATCCCGTGACCCATCTGCCTGTGGAATATTACTGCAAGCTGCCGGATGACATTGGCAACCGCCACGTGTTCGTGGTAGATCCCATGCTGGCGACCGGCGGCAGTGCTGTGGCTGCCATCGATTTTCTGAAGCAGCACGGCTGCAAGACCATCTCTATGCTGAACATCATCGGCTGCCCCGAGGGTGTGGAAGCTGTGCAGAAGGCACATCCCGATGTGGATATTTACCTTGCAGCGCAGGATGACTGCCTCAACGAGCACAAGTACATCGTTCCCGGTCTGGGCGATGCCGGTGACCGTATCTTCGGCACAAAATAATGCAAGAAACACAAAACAGGGTCTGTTGCAATGCAACAGACCCTGCTTTTGTTTTGCCGAACGCTGGGTACAAGTTCATTTGTAGGGGCGAGACTGTGACTCGCCCTTGCAGCCAATATGATTGCCTTTGGCAATTAGGGCGGATCAAAGCTCCGCCCCTACGAACGCAACAATGCAAAATCGTAGGGGAGGGGCTGCGACCCTCCCTTGAAGCCAATATGATTGCCTTTGGCAATTAGGGCGGATCAAAGCTCCGCCCCTACGAACGCAACAATGCAAAATCGTAGGGGAGGGGCTGCGACCCTCCCTAAAGAAAGGGCGGGCCACAGGCCCGCCCCTACAAACTATTGCCTTCTTTGGCAGCTTCCCACAAACCAAAGAGGGCAAGGAAGCCGTCAAGACAAGCAATTCGACCCCGAAGTGTATACAGATACTCGAGAGGGGAGAATTGCGCAGTAAGTCAAAATGCCTTGCGCAGCAAGGTTTTTGCCTGTTTCATCAGAAAGAAAATCTCCTCCGCTTCAGCTGCACCAAAGCGGAGGAGAATATCTTACTGTAACAGATTCCATTTTGACGGTTGGCAGCTTCCCTGCCCTCGTTTACTTCAGATCTTCCAGAGCGTTCCGGATATCACCGATGGAGTAAAGAGAGCCGAAGCTCAGCACAACACCGTCTTTTCCTGCCTTTTCCATGGCGGTTTTTACACCCTCGGGAATGGTGGCGCAGGCAGTTGCCTTTGCACCGGCTTCCTTCAAGTACTGGGCAAGCAGCTGGGAATCCAGCCGACGGGGGTTGGGAGGCGTGATACACACGAACTCCTCCACCAAGGACATTACCGGCTTATACATATCCGCATAGTCCTTGTCTGCCAGCACACCGGTGAGAACGATCACCCTACGGCCGGACAGGTAATCCTGAATGTTTTTGACCAGTGCTTCGATGCACTGGGGGTTGTGGCCGCCGTCGATGATGAACAGGGGGTCACGACGCATAATATCAAAGCGGCCGGGCCAGGACACTTCCCGGATGCCGTCGTAGATATTTTCCTCGGTGATGTTCCAGCCACGCTGGATCAGCACATCTGCAACAGACAGCACCACAGCGGCATTGTGCAGCTGATGGTCACCCAGCAGCGGCAGCTCCAGAGCTTTACGGTCACCGCAGTCGAACACCTGTCCCTCCAAGCCGTGCTCCAACAGACGCAGACCGGCAAAGTTGGCAAAGGTCAGATTCACATTCTTTTCAATGCAGACCTCCTCAAACACTGCCTCCACACCGGGGGTGCTGCGGTAGACCACCGCATCGCCACCCTCTTTGAAAATGCCTGCCTTGGTCCTTGCGATCTCCTCCACCGTCTTGCCCAAAACATCTGTATGGTCCAGTCCGATGTTGGTGATCACCGCCACCTCCGGCACGGGGATCACATTGGTGGAATCCATTGCGCCGCCCATACCCACTTCCAGCACAACAATGTCGCACTGATTTCTCATAAAGTACTCAAAGGCAATACAGCTCACCAGCTCAAACTCTGTGGGAGATTCCTCCATAGACTGCGCAAAAGGCTTGACCCACTGGGTGATCTGTGCCAGCTCCTCGTCAGCAATGGGCTCACCGTCGATCTGCATACGCTCATTGAAGCGGTAGATATAAGGAGAGGTGTAAAGACCCACCTTGTAGCCTGCTTTCCGCAGGATGGATGCGGTCATTGCTGCAGTTGAGCCCTTGCCGTTGGTGCCGGCAATATGGACATACTTCAATTTCGTATGGGGGTCGCCCATAAGGGACAGCAGCTTCTGGGTTCTGCCCAGTCCGGGAATGCTGCCCTTCCAGCATACGGAGTGGATATATTCAATGGCCTGTTCAGCTGTCATAGTCATAGCCTCTTTCTTATAATTTACAATGGGCCACAGACCCATACGGGTGAACACCTTGGAACGGAACAGCAGATAGATCAGCGCCGTATCCATCACCAGCACAATGGCAAACTGCACTGCTCTGGTGGAAAGCTTCAGCACCAGACCTTCCCAGAAGGTCTCGGAATAATACACATACGCCAAAGCAAAGCTCTGATACAAGATCGAGCCCAACACCACCGGGAACACCAGGCCCAGCAGCAGCCGGGGTACGGTTACCTTTTTTCCCAGCAACCCCCGGCTGATGCCGCCAAAGACACCGTACAGGATGGGGGGCAGGCAAAACAGGGGGTTAAACGGGTAGGGGGAAAACAGGCAGCCTACGAAATCTGCCACAAAACCCACCAAACCGCCTGCCAAGGGTCCAAAGAAGATGCCGGCAAGGAAGATGGGTATGGATTCAATGGAAAACCGGGAGGATTCCTCCGGCATCAGACTGAACAGTCGTGCCAGCACCACGCTCAGTGCCGCCAGCAGCGCACAGCAGGCTAAGGTCCGGGTGGCCATTCTCTGCTTTCCTGTGGGAATTTTCTTCTCTCTCATAATAAAAAACACCTCCGTTAATGAGGACAAACAGTTAAAACAACAAAAAACCCTGTCCGGCTATGCAATGCTACATCGCTGCATCCCTGAGATTGCCACACCAGTGTGCGCACTGGTTCGCAATGACAGGGGAACGTCATAACACTGCTCCGGCACAGGGGAGCTTAGTTGTCTTAACACCCAGAGGGCTCTGTTTGCCCGACCGAGTATCGCCTTACATAAAGGAGGTCATCCATTATGGTGCAGCGGGTGCGGATACCCCATCGCGGACAGTGTCCTTCGTCTGCCAATCAACTCCCCATTCTGGCAGCACTTCACGCAGGGTTTCCTACTCTGTTCTCACTTATTATACACCATTATTAAGAAATGTCAAATTCCAATTTGGCGGCGAGTCGC
This sequence comes from Faecousia sp., assembly GCA_045651005.1. Lineage (GTDB taxonomy): Bacteria > Bacillota > Clostridia > Oscillospirales > Oscillospiraceae > Faecousia. The sequence goes on along the minus strand of JAZRRS010000092.1, from coordinate 6,390 downwards.
CGCAGACAATGCGTGCACAGTGCGGTTGTTGTCGTTACTTATAATACTCGGTAACGAAACTATTTGCGATCCTGTTTGTAGGACGGAGCGGCGAGTCGCCGCAGACAATGCGTGCAGGGTGCAGAAAAAATTTTTGCCTGTAAAGCTCGGTAACGCAGCATTTAGAATCTTCTAAATTCCAATTTGAAGCGCAGTTATGTTGTCATTCTGAGGCGCGCAGCGACGAAGAATCTCCTGCAAAAACGAAGGAGATCCTTCGACTTCGCTTTGCTCCGCTCAGGATGACAGTTTGATAAACTGTCAATTTTGTTACTTGCCAAATATGGGTTGCGGTGCTATAATCCCAAGCAGATAGAAAGGGAGGCGGTTTTTATGGAAAAACCCTTGTCCGGCGTAAAAGTTCTGGATCTGACTACCTTTGTGGCTGCACCGGTTTGCGGCAGACTTTTGGCAGATCTGGGCGCAGATGTGATCAAAGTGGAACGCCCCGATGGCGACACCTGGCGTGTCACCGGCAAAAACTACAACCTCAACCGGTTTTCCGATCAGGAAAATCCTGTTTTCGACATTTACAACAGCGGCAAACGCTGCATTGCTCTGAATCTGAAAGACCCGGAGGCAATGGCGATCTTCAAAAAGCTTTTGGCGCAAGCCGATGTGTTTATCACCAACACCCGTCCGGCGGCTCTTCGTCGTTTGGGTATTGCCTATGAAGATCTGAAGGACGAGTTCCCCGGTCTGATTTACGGCATTGTGGAAGGCTACGGTGAACACGGCCCTGCCAAGGACGACCCTGCCTTCGACACCACCGCTTTCTGGTCTCGCAGCGGCTTCCTCCGGGATATGGCTCCCGACGGGGAGCATTATTCCCCGGTGCTGCCACCCTTCGGTGTGGGCGACACCGTCACCGGTTATCTGCTGCTGAGTCAGATCCTGGCTGCCCTCTACCGTCGTGTACAGACCGGCAAGGGTGATTTCGTCTGTTCCAGCCTGTATCACAACGGTATTTTCACCATGGGTACTATGCAGATCATCTCCCAGGCACCCTGGGGCAAGGTCTGGCCTATGACCCGCATTGCCTACGGTGTGCCCGGTGGCAGCTACTGCTGCAGTGACGGGGAGTACATCTACATTTCCATCAGCTATGCTGAGAAAAAACTGCTGCCGCTTCTGTACAAAATGATCGGCAGAGAAGATCTTTTGGACAACCCCAAGTTCTGCGACGGCCCTACCGGCAGAAAGCACGCTGAGGAATATTACGAAATTATGCGCACCGCCTTCCTGACCCAGCCCAGCAGCTACTGGCTGGAAAAGGCACGGGAGCTGGATATGCCTGTTGTGCGTATGAATCACTTTAAGGATGTGACCCAGGATCCCCAGGCGTGGGAGAACAACTATCTGGAGTATATGCACTATCCCAACGGCAATGTGGACATTATGCCCCGTTGTCCCCTGGAAATGGAATCTATGGGCCCTGTGGACACCCAGCAAGCACCTGCCATCGGTGCGCATACCGACAGCGTGCTTACCGCTTTGGGTTACTCTGCTCAGGATATTGAGAGAATGAAGCAAACCGGCGCAATTAAATAATCAAAGCAGCACCTCCCACCGGGGGTGCTGCGTTTATTTGCATACAAATTGTGTCTATTGACGGCATCTTTGTTTTTTGTTATCATAATTGTATAACAAACGGAAAAAGGAGGTAGATTTTTTATGAACTGGTCTGCTTTGTTATGGCTGATCTTGATGGTGGTGTTCCTCATTGCAGAAGGCGCATCGGTAATGGTGATCTCTCTGTGGTTTGCCGCAGGCTCTTTGGTGGCTATGGTTGCCGGTTTGCTGAATGCTCCCCTTTGGCTGCAAGTGCTCCTGTTTCTGAGCGTTTCCGTCGGTTTACTGCTGGCTCTGCGGCCGCTGCTGCGGAAGTACTTCAACCCCAAGCTTGCCCGCACCAATGTGGATGCGGTCATTGGCGCACAGGGCATTGTGGTGGAAACCATCGACAATGTGACTGCACAGGGTCGTGTGAAGCTGGAGTCAATGGAATGGGCGGCAAGAAGCACCACCGGTGCTGCGCTGCAGCCCGGTGACCGGATCGTCGTTGATCGGGTGGAGGGTGTAAAGCTCTATGTTTCTCCTCTGCCTGTGGAAGCCAATGTATAATTTTGGAGGTATATTATGGACTTTTTATTTGTACTGATCCCCGTTATCGTTCTCCTCATTATTGTTTTACGAAATATCTATGTGGTGCAGCAGTCCCGTGCCTATGTCATCGAGCGTCTGGGCGCTTTCCAGGCGGTGCAGGGCGTTGGCATCCATCTGAAGTGGCCCTTTATTGACCGCATTGCCCGTCGTGTCTCTCTGAAAGAACAGGTTATGGACTATCCCCCTCAGCCTGTGATCACCAAGGACAATGTTACTATGCAGATCGACACCGTTGTGTATTATCAGATCACCGATCCTAAACTGTACACCTACGGTGTGGAATATCCTATGGTGGCTATGGAAACTTTGACCGCCACCACCCTGCGTAACATCATCGGCGATCTGGAACTGGATCAGACGCTGACCTCCCGTGACATCATCAACACCAAGATGCGTGCCATTCTGGACGAGGCTACCGACCCCTGGGGCATTAAGGTCAACCGTGTGGAGCTGAAAAATATCCTGCCGCCCCAAGACATTCAGAGCTCTATGGAAAAGCAGATGAAGGCAGAGCGTGACCGCCGCCAGGCGATCCTGCAGGCAGAGGGTCAGAAGAAATCCGCCATCCTCATTGCCGAGGGTGAGCGTGAATCCGCCATCTTGCGTGCCGATGCAGAGAAGCAGGCTGCTATTTTGAAGGCTGAGGCAGAAAAGGAAGCCGCTATTTTGAAGGCTGACGGTGAAGCACAAGCCATCCGCACAGTGCAGCAAGCACTGGCAGATTCTATGCAGATGCTGAACAAGAATGCTCCCAACGAGCAGGTGGTGAAGCTGAAAGCCATCGAAGCGATGGAAAAGGTGGCAGACGGCAAGGCTACCAAGATCATCATTCCCTCCGAAATGCAGGGTCTTGTGGGTTTGGCAAACGGCATTGTGGAAGGTGTTAAAGAATAATGGCGAAAGAAAAGCGTTTTGTAAAGATCCATTCGGAGGGCGGATTTGCAGACAATCTGATGCAAATTTGGGTAGATACCCAAACAGGAGTAAATTATCTGTTCAGCCAAAACGGCTACGGCGGAGGTCTTACCCCGCTTTTGAATCGTGACGGCAAGCCGGTAGTCTCATCACTGCCTGTGGAAGAAGAAAAATAAGAAATCCCCCGATGCTATGCATTGAACTGTCCGCACAAATTGGGGCAGTTCAATGCATAGCATCGGGGTATCATTATATTGACTGTGACCAATGTCAGGTTTTGTCATTACGATGGGGATTCTTCGCTTCGCTCAGAATGACCTTTCTTTTTGTCATTCTGAGGAGCTTTGCGACGAAGAATCTCCTGCAATATATGATGGGGATTCTTCGCTGCGCTCAGGATGACACGACTTCGTCATTAAACATAGGCTTTATCTTCTGCTTATAGATCCGGGCAAAGAAGATCAGCGTGACCACGGAGCTGACCACCTCGGCAATGGGGAAGGACCACCACACCGCATCCACATTTCCCGTAAGGCTTAGAAGATACGCTGCAGGGATCAGTGCCACCAGTTGGCGGCACAGGGAGGTAATGGTGGAATAAATGCCTGTTCCCAACGCCTGGAAGCTGGCAGTCAGCGCAATACCCACAGCGGCAATGGGGAAGTGCAGGCAGATAATGCGCATTGCCGTCACACCCATTTTTACCAGTGCCACCGCACTTTCGTCACCGGCTGAGCCGAAAATGCCCATCAGCTTGTCCGGGATCAGCAAAAACATAACGCAACCCAAAAACAGAATGCCGAACACGCCGCCGAAGGCACATTTCAGCGTGCCGGTAATGCGCTTGGGCAGTCTTGCACCGTAGTTATAGGCAATAATGGAAATGGAGGCGTTGTTGATGCCAAACAGGGGCATCAGCACCAAAGATTGCAGTTTGAAATATATGCCGAACACATTGGCAGGTGTCTGTCCGTGGGTCCCGCTGAAGCCCAGCAGCACCTGATTCATACAGAAGGTCATCACAGAGCCGATGGCCATCATAACGATGGAGGGAATGCCCACAGTCAACACCTTGCCCACAATGTCCTTTTGCAGCTTCATATACTTGAAGCGGAAAGAAACATCGTGATTCTTGGCAAAATTAAAGATCACCGCCAGGATGCCTGCCACCCACTGGCCGATGACGGTGGCAATGGCTGCACCTGCTACGCCAAAACCGGGGAAATAGAAGGGCAGATGAAGTCCAAACTTTGCTTCCAGTCCTTGTGAGCCCAAAATGAACAGGGGATCCAGGATGATATTCAGCACAGCACCGATGCCCTGGGTATACAGGGTATACACCGTCTTACCGGATGCCTGCAAAAGCCGCTCACCCATAATTTCCACAAAGATGCCCAATGTGAAAATGCTGCAAATGGAAGTGTAGCTGATGCCGTACTCCCGGACAGTGTCGCTGATGTTGAACATACTGTAGTATGCCTTTGTGCCAAACGCACCGAAGAGCATAAAGCCTGCCACAAACATCAGCATCAGCACGATACCATTGCCGGCGGCACGGTTTGCCCGGTCACGGTTATTTTCACCCAAAGACTTGCTCAGCAAGCTGTTGACACCCACGGCAATACCGGTGGAGCAGCCGATCTGCAAATTCTGAATGGGGAAGGCAAAGGACAGCGCACCGGTGGCATCCGTGGAGACCAGCGATACGAAGAAGGTATCCACAATGTTATACAGTGCCTGCACCAGCATAGACAGCACCAGAGGTAGCGCCATAGTAAACAACAGCTTGCCCACCGGCATTACTCGCATTTTATTTTCTCCCAAAAGGGGAGATGCTTTTTTATTTTCCATATTAATACCTCGCTTTAACTTTGCCATTATAACAGAAAAACGAGAAAAAGCAACTGCGGATATGTTCCGCAGCTGCCTTTGTGTTCATGAAGTTCGCGAAATGTGCCGTGCACGAAATGTCAGCGGCGACTCGCCGCTTATCTATGCTCTCCCAGGAAGAAGAGGGCCAAGGTGCCCGGTCCGGAGTGAGAGCCGATCACTGCACCCACATAATAGATCAGCACTTCCTTCACACCGTACTTTTCTTTCACGATGGCTGCCAGCTTTTCCGCATCCTGCTCACAATCGCCGTGGCAGATAAATACAGTGTCATTTTCTCCCGGTGTGCCCAGCTGTCCCATTTTATCCGCAAGAGCTTCAATAGATGCCTTTCTGCCCCGGCATTTGGAAATGCTGATCAGATGTCCCTCATGGTCTACGTGGAGCACCGGCTTGATCTGCAGCATCGTGCCCACCAAGGCTGTGGCTGCGCTGATTCTGCCGCCACGCTTTAAGTACATCAGATCGTCCACCGTAAACCAGTGGCAGAGCTTGAAACGGTTTTCCTCACACCAGGCGGCAAGGTCATCCAGCTCCATACCGGCAGAGCGTTTCTTACAGGCATACCACACAAAAAGGCCCTGTCCCAAAGAAGCACCCAAGGTATCCACCACACGGATCTTTCTGTCGGGGTAGCTCTCCAGCAGCTCCTCTGCTGCGATCACTGCAGACTGGTAGGTGGTGGAAAGACCGGAGGAGAAGGGCAGCACCAGTGCATCCTGTCCCTTTTGCAGCACCGGCTCAATAACCGCTTTCCAGCCTTCGGGGTTGACCGCAGCGGTGGTGGCGGTTTCACCGGCACGAAGACCTGCAAACAACTCCTTCAGCCATTGCTCTGTATAGTTTGTATGCTCCTGCCCCTTATACAAAACGGTCAGGTGTGCTTTTTCAAGACCCAGCTGCTGATACATTTCCACAGGGAAATCGCAGCCGGTGTCGGTAATGATCTGATAGTTCATAGAAATCTCCTTTGTCAATAAATACTGGACAGCCGTTTCCCCATAGAGTATAATGAGAAAACCGATGCTCAGATTATATAACGGCAGCCGAGAAAATTTTACCCATTTTTGGGAGAATGCCCGTGCTTGTGACACCCTACTGGGTAGAATTTTATTCTCTACCGGCAGTAGAGGACGAAAAAGTCCAGCAATTGCAAGGGTTTTTGCGGGCAAGCGCCCGTGGGCAATGCGTGCATAGTGCATTTGTTTTCGTGACATTTATTTGCTCGGTAACGGCACGTTTTGCGAACTTCAAATTTCAATTTAGCGGGCAGGTATGCTGTCATTCTGAGGAGCGCAGCGACGAAGAATCTCCTTCAATACTGCGCATTTTTTCGATGGAGATCCTTCGCTTTGCTCAGGATGACAGTTTGATAAACTG
>JAZRRS010000091.1:0-1509 GCA_045651005.1 Faecousia sp. | reverse complement strand
ATCACCACATAGATGCCGATACCAAGGGCAATGGCCGGCAGAAATCCTTTCTTCTTGGGGCGTAGCAGTGACAGGTAGCGCACACCGCGATCCATTCTGGATGCGATCAATGGAATCAGCATAAAGAGCGCAATCTTGATCGCAGACTTAACTGCATATCCAGGCCGGAGTACACCATCCACCATCGCCATCATCAGGCAACATATGATTGTTACCAAAAGGATAAGAACCGTTTGACGTTTTTTCATATACAAATCTCCCGAACTCATTTTACCCGATGCTCGCCCTTCATTGTTGAGCGAAGGCCGATCTCTGTACCTTTCCAGATACGGACATAGTTTATTCTGTGCTGGAATATGATCACCGAAGTCGCCACACAGGCGGCTGCAACAGCGATCCAACCGGCAGAGGAGAAGATAAGATATACCGGCAGACTGACAACTGTAAGTGTTGTTCCGATTACAAGGTAGTCAAACACCACCGTAACGATGATGACTGCCGCAATGACGATTAGTGCAAATTTCCAGTTCAATGCAAGAATCATGCCTATGTACGAAGCAAAGCCCTTACCACCCTTGAATTTTAAGAAGAGCGGGAATATATGTCCCAGAACACACGCTGCTCCGGCAACGACAGCTACACCCCTTACGTCTGGAAAAAGAAGCTTTCCTATAATAACAGCCACCAGCGCTTTTCCCGCATCATGAACGGCGACTAGGATTCCTGCCCGCCATCCCATCAGGATCGTGGCATTGGAGGCACCGGGATTACCGCTTCCGCCGGAGGTTATGTCCACCCCTTTGGCTTTTGCAAGATATGTAGCCATATTGGAGCAGCCTAACAAATACCCAATTATGCACATAATGAAATAGGCCATAACACGAACCTCCTGCCAATGAATTGTGCCAATTTATTGAATCGAGTTTAACACAGAAGCAATCTTATTTCAATATCTACAACAAACAAAGGCGGCTTCACAGCCGCCTTCATATGTTCGTTTTATTTGCGTTCACTGTTATCAGTCACTGCGCATACAATAATCCCACAATCATATTGCGCAGTCTTCAAGGCAGGACCTTACACAGAACACTAAGGCACTTATATCCAAGTCCTATGGTATACATGGAAAGCGAGTCTTCTTATTCACCCTTGTTCTGTGATTAGCTTTCTCAATATCCAACCAAAACACCAAAGTACAGAACTAATACGGAAACCGCAAACAGCAACATCTGGAGTTTCCATGTCCATTTCAGCCATTTCCAGTACGACACATTCGCCATGGACAGGCCGATCAGCAACACGGGATTTGTGGGCAAAATTACATCGGTAAATCCGTCTGCCATACAATAGGTCAGAATTACCAACGTGGGTGAGATACCCAACGCATTGGTAATGGGCAAAACAATGGGCATAACTAGGAAGATTTTTGCCGATGCCGAGCCGATAAAAAGCTGCAGGAACAGGATCAAGGCATAGATTAAAAGGATTGTGACAAACTTGCCCTTGCCA
>JAZRRS010000090.1:0-8401 GCA_045651005.1 Faecousia sp. | reverse complement strand
ACATACAAAGAGAAGATCACATCATCGATGTCCACACCGTGTCCGTCGGAAAAGGTGATACCCTCCCGAAGGGTAATGTCATAAAACACGGTATTGTCCGGGTTTTGGGTCACCTTGCAGTCGGCAATGCCGGTGTAGGTGTAGTCGGTGCCGTTGTAGGCCCGGGTCTCGCCTGCAATGCCATCCATCACCACAGCTCCCTCCCGATCAGTGCCCAAAAGGGGCAGATGCACCAGAGACAGCACATCGTTTTCGTAAGCATTGGTGGAGAAAAAGGGAGAGAACTTGCCGTCAAAATGCAAAGTACCTACCACCAGTGTGTCGGCTTTCTGAACGGTATCCTCTTTTTTTCTACAGCCGGTCAAACTGCTGAGTATCAGTATGAGTGCCATACAAAGCGCAAATTTTTTCATTGCAATACCTCCTGAAACTGTTATAATATTTGAAGAAACCCCATATTTTATGCTTGCAAAAATAATGTGACAATATCACGGAAAAATTCTGAAAATGCGTTATAATAAAGAAAACAAACCGAAAGGAGTAAATAGTATGGCTATTGTGCATATTGAAAGCCGTGAACAATTTCAAAGTGAGGTACTGGAGAGCAAAATCCCGGTGCTGGTAGACTTTTTCGCAACCTGGTGCGGCCCCTGCAAAATGATCGCACCCATTCTGGAGGAGATCGCCCAGGAAAGAGAAGATTTTAAGGTGGTAAAGATCGATGTGGATCAGGTGCAGTCTTTGGCTGTGGAGTACCAGATCATGAGCATCCCCACTCTGATGGTATTCCGGGACGGCAAGGCCGGTGCCCCCGTACTGGGCGCAAGACCCAAGCAGGCCATCATTGATATGGTGGATGCCTGAATTTTGATTTAGTTGAGAGTTTAGAGTTATGCGTTCAGAGTAAAAGTGTTCCCACGCAACACAGTAAAAATGGAAATTCAGAAGAAAGGGGTGCCGGATATGGAGCATATTTATGATAGGGTGATCATCGGTGGCGGCCCGGCGGGTTATACGGCGGCGCTGTACGGTGCCCGGGCAGGTCTGGACACTCTGGTGCTGGAGCGGCTGTCGGCAGGTGGTCAGATGAATCTGACCCATCAGATCGACAACTATCCCGGTTTTGATCAGGGTATCGACGGATTCACCCTGGGACAGAAAATGCTCTCCGGTGCCAAGCGGTTCGGAGCCAACACCCGGTATGCGGAAGTGACCTCGGTGGATCTGAACGCAAACCCCAAGCAGATCCATACCGTCGGCGGCAGTGTTTTGGCACGGACGGTGGTTTTGGCCACCGGCGCCGATCCCCGCAGACTGGGACTGCCTATGGAACAGGAACTGACGGGTAAAGGCGTCAGCTACTGCGCCTTCTGCGACGGTATGTTCTACCGGGGTAAAACGGTGGTCATCGTCGGTGGCGGCAACTCTGCCGCGGCGGAGGCGTTGCAGCTGTCCCGGGTGGCAAAGGAAGTGATCCTTGTCCACAGAAGACATACCCTGCGGGCAACCAAAATCTACCACGAGCCTCTGATGAAAGCAGAAAATGTAAAAATTCTTTGGAACAGCGAAGTGACGAAGCTCCACCATGGGGAAAAACTCACCGGTGTTACGGTAAAAAATCGCATCACCGGAGAGGAGACCCTTCTGGAAGCCCAGGGCTTTTTTATCAGCATCGGCAGAGATCCTGTGACGGAGCTCTACCGGGGACAGGTGGCGCTGGATGACCGGGGCTATGTCATTGCCGACGAATCCGCAAAGACCAATATCCCCGGTGTATTTGCCGCCGGTGATCTGCGGACGAAGGCACTGCGACAGGTGGTAACTGCCGTAGCAGACGGTGCAGTGGCCATTGCGATGGCCGAGGAATATCTGGCAGAAAACAGGTGAGAAAGATGAAACTGGAAGAACTGAAAAGAAAGATGGACGAACAGTCCTACGTATATGATGACACACTGGCAACGGTTTTGGCGGTGGCGCTGGAGCTGGGCCGCCCTCTGCTGATCGAGGGTGCCGCCGGTGTAGGCAAGACCGAAATTGCAAAAGTCATGGCCGCCGCACTGGACAGAGATCTGGTGCGGCTCCAGTGCTATGAAGGCTTGGATGAAAGCAAAGCGCTGTATGAGTGGAACTACCAAAAGCAGCTGCTTTCCATTCAGGTGAATATGGGAAAAGCCGACAGCGACAGCCTGACCAAAAGCCTCTTTGGCGACGAATATCTGCTGGAGCGGCCTTTGCTGAAATCCATTCGCTCGGAAAAGCCGGTGGTACTGCTCATCGATGAGATCGACAAGGCAGACGAGGAGTTTGAAGCATTCCTTTTGGAATTGCTCAGCGAAATGCAGGTATCCATCCCGGAGGTGGGCACTGTCAAGGCAAAAACAGTACCCTTTGTAGTGCTGACCTCCAACCGGGCAAGACCCCTCAGTGAAGCACTGCGTCGCCGCTGTGCCTATCTGTACATCCCCTATCCCGATATGGAAAAGGAACTGACCATTCTGCGGAAAAAGCTGCCCCATGTGGATGATCAGCTGGCCGCACAGGTGGCGGTAGCGGTGCAGAAGCTCCGCTCCAACGAGGCGATTCTGAAAAAACCCTCCATTGCGGAGACACTGGATTGGGCAGCGGCACTGGATGCACTGGGTGTTCGGGAGCTGACCCCGGATGCACTGCGGAAGACCGCAGGCTTTATTCTCAAAAACAACGAGGATTTTGCCGTGTGGGAGGAAGAACCTGCCGAGCAGCACTGTCATTGTAACTGCGGAGGACACCACCATGACTGATCCTGCCGTATATCTGGAAAAGCTGACGGCTTTTTCGGGGATGTTGCGGCTGGAAGGGTTGGCGGTAAGCCCCCAGGAAACTGCCGACGGGGCAAAAATCCTGACGGCACTGGGCATGGAGGATCGACAGCAGGTGAAAACAGCTCTGCGTACCATCTATGCCAAGTCCCGGGAGGAGCAAACCCTCTTTGACCGGGTGTTTGACGGCTTTTTTCTGTCGGAGGAAGCGATGAAGGCCCAGGCAAAGGAACAGGCACGGATCGATCTGGAAACAGAGCAGGCAAAACAGGAAATTATGGAATCGGTGCAAATCCATGACCTGAACGAGGCCCAAATGGACACCTATGCGGCTATGCCAAAAGATGCCCGGGATCGTCTTCAGCGGATCATGGAGAAGTACAGTGGCGGTGAGCGAAACCCGGAGCTGTATGCCAATTTTATCCACTCCGTCTTTGCCAAGACCCTTCTGGAACAACAGATCCGCATGGAAGAGGCGGGCATCGGTGGCGATGCACTGGACCCGGAAACGGGACTGCTGTACCGGGATATTTCCAAATTCAAGGATACGGATATTCCTAAGGCCATTTCCATTATCCAATCCCTGACCCGACAGCTCAACGGGGAGCTGACTGCCAAACGCAATAAAGGCGGTCACAGCGGCAAGCTGGATTTTCGTAAAACCATCCGTAAAGGTCTGGAAACCGGCGGTAGCTTTTACCGACTGAAATACAAGAAAAAAAGAACCCGCCGCAAGCAGCTGGTGCTGCTGTGCGACGTTTCCGGGTCTATGGTGCAGTTTTCGGAGTTTGCCCTGCGGTTTATACAGGCACTGAATCAAGCATCGGAAAGCTCCCGTGTATTTCTGTTTTCGGAGTCTATGTTTGAAGCCGATGCCTTCAGTCTGCAAAATATGGACTTGTTTCGCAACTATGTAAAAGACTGCGGTGTTTACGGAAAAGGCACAGATTTGGGTACTGCTTTGGAGCAGCTTTGCGCTGCCACCCCGGCCGCCCTCAGTACCTCCACTACGCTGATCATCCTTTCGGATACCAAAACCATAGAACAGCACCGGGCAGCGCAAGCACTGCTGAAAGCCAAGTCTATGGCAGGCCGGGTGCTGTGGCTGAATCCTATGCCGGAAAGCCATTGGGAGCTGGTCAGCAGCGTTAAGACCTTCCAAAGCATCTGCTCTATGGTCTCTTGCAGCACGCTGCACGCATTGGCAGAAGCCTGCCGAAAATTAACCGATACATAACAAGGGCATTGACCGGTGATGGTCAATGCCCTTTTATCATAAATCAGATTCTTGCTACGCCGGTCTTACGGGCAGCTTCAGCAACTGCCTTAGCAACGGCAGGGCCAACACGCTCGTCAAAAGCGGCAGGAATGATGTACTCCTCATTCAGCTCATCGTCAGAGATCAGATTTGCCAGTGCCTCAGCCGCTGCCACCTTCATCTCCTCGTTGATGTCAGATGCGCGGACATCAAATGCACCACGGAAAATACCGGGGAACGCCAGCACATTGTTGATCTGGTTGGGGAAGTCGCTGCGGCCGGTGGAGACCACTCTTGCGCCGCCAGCCTTGGCATCGTCGGGGAAGATCTCAGGTGTGGGGTTTGCACAAGCAAAAACAATGGCATCGGGAGCCATGGTCTTGACCATCTCTGTGGTCAGTGTGCCAGGTGCGGAAACACCGATAAACACATCTGCGCCCTTGATCACATCTGCAAGGCTGCCCTTCTCCTGCTGAAGATTGGTGACCGTTGCCATCTCTTCCTTGATCCAGTTCAAGCCTTCACGACCTGCGTAAATAGCACCGCTGCGGTCAGTCATAACTACATTCTTGATGCCGGCAGAAAGCAGCAGCTTCACAATGGCAATTGCAGCAGCACCTGCACCGGAAGTAACCACCTTGATCTCATCCTTCTTCTTACCAACCACTTTCAGAGCATTGGTCAGACCTGCCAGGGTGATCACGGCAGTACCGTGCTGATCATCGTGGAAGATGGGAATGTCGGTCTTTTCTTTCAGCTTGCGCTCGATCTCAAAGCAACGGGGAGCAGAAATGTCCTCCAGGTTAATGCCGCCGAAAGAACCGGAAATGAGTGCGATGGCATTCACGAACTCGTCCACATCCTGGGTCTTGACACACAGGGGGATGGCATCCACATCGCCAAATGCCTTAAACAGAGCACACTTGCCCTCCATAACCGGCATACCGGCCTCCGGGCCAATGTCGCCCAGACCCAAAACTGCAGAGCCATCGGTGATGACAGCACACAGATTGTGACGGCGGGTCAGCTCATAAGACTTGTTTACATCCTTCTGAATTTCCAGACAAGGCTGGGCAACACCGGGGGTATAAGCCAAAGACAGATCTTCCTTGGTCTTGCAAGGTACGGTGGCAATGACTTCGATCTTGCCGCCCCACTCAGCATGCTTCTTCAGAGACTCTTTTGCATAATCCATAATGCATTCTCCTTTGTAATATTATTTCATCCTGCATTATACATCTGACATAACAAAAAGTCAATAAAATTCAGATTACTCCCGAAATCCGTATTTTTATACGGATTCAAAGCGCCAATAGTGAGATTTTCGCATCTTTTATATCGATAAAAATTAAGCGGTTTCTCTTGACGCTCATATGCTTACCGGCCTCCCGGAGAGGGCAGCCATAGTTTATTTTTTTAGACCGCCCAGCAACTCCAGGATCATCCGGCAGTGCTCCCGTTCCTGCTCTGCAAGACGACTGAACACCTGCCCGAATTCCGGGTCATTGGATCGCTGCTCGTAATAGGCAAGACTCTGCATTTCCCGTCCGTAACAGCGTCGCAGCAAGACCTCCGTTTCCTCGTGGGGCAGCGGCACAGCCCGAACAGAGGGATGGGTGCCTGTCAAAAGGGTATAAATTCCCTTTAAACAGGCAGTGTGTGCCTGCTCCTGTTCATACATTTTCCGCAAAATTGCACTTTCTTTCCCTTGAAAACGCCGTGACAAAAGCAAATAGGTTGCCGCATCCGTCCACTCCTGGGCAATCAGCGCAGGCAGCCCCTGCTCCCGTGGCTGTGTATCCTCCTGCGGCCGCACCCGTTGCCATACCTTTGCCGCCTTTACTGGATCGATGGTTTCCATAGACTCACTCCCTTTCAATGTTTTATACCATTGTATGATACCTGCTCCGCAAAATTGCAAAAAGCCTGTCACAAAGAGAAAGCTGAAATTTGTCTTCTTGCTTATTTTCTTTTTGCCGTGTATAATGACAAAAAAGAGGTGACGGCTATGGGCATTGAATTTGAACTGAAATTCCGGGCAACACCGGAGGCACTGGAAACCATCCGGGCGCATATTCCCGGTGAGGAACGGATATTTACTATGGAGACCACTTACTACGATACCCCGGAGGGTGCGTTGTCTGCCAAGTATTACACCCTGCGCCGCAGGCAGGAAAACAACGTTTCCGTTTGCACCTTGAAAACACCGGCAAACAGCCAGGGCAGAAACGAGTACGAGGTGGAATGTCCTTCCATCGAAGATGCCATTCCGTTGTTATGTAAACTAAGCAACGAGACGCTTCCGGATGCAGTGATACCGGTATGCGGTGCAAAATTCACCCGCATTGCCAAAACCGTTGCTTTGGAAAACTGCACCGTCGAAGTGGCACTGGATCACGGCGTGCTCACAGGGGGCATCAAGGAGATTCCCTTGTGCGAAGCCGAGGTGGAGCTGAAAGACGGTGATCCCAACGGTGTCAGAGTATATGCCGCACAGCTTGCCCTGGCCTTTGATCTTGTGCCGGAGAAAAAGAGCAAGTTCCGCCGGGCAAAAGAGCTGACAGAAGAATGAATTCCAATTTATCGGGCGGCAGTGCCGCCTGACAATTCGTGAACACTGCGGAAGAAATCGTTACAAAAAATGCTCGGTAACGGAGAAATATAACGATATCGAGCAATAAATGTTACGAAAACAAACGCACTATGCACGAGGAGGGGTGAAGCGCCCTTGCGCTTCAAATTGAAATTTGAAGTTCGCGAAATGTGCCGTTACCGAGCTTTACAGGCAAAAATTTTTTCTGCACCCTGCACGCATTGTCTGCGGCGACTCGCCGCCAAATTGGAATTTGAACTTCCTGAAGACAGAGATTGGAGAATTCTATGAGAGAATTTGATTCGCTTTTTCAAAAATATGACCGGCTGTTTCTGTTTGACACAGAAACAACGGGATTAAAATACGATCGGGATGAGATCATCGAATTTGCCGCTGTGGTAGTAGAGCCGCAGGGCGACAAGGCTGTGATCACCAAGGAATATGACGAGCTGATCACCCTCTCCCCCGGTATGCTGGTGCCTCCGGAGATCACCAAGCTCACCGGCATTACCAACGAAGATATTCGGTGCAAGGGCATCTCCAAGACCCGGCTGTGCAGAGATATTGCCGAAATGATTCGGGGCAACACCCTGCTGCTTGCCTATAACGCTCATTTCGATCTGAGTTTTCTGTTTTATCTTCTGCTCCGGGATGGCGATCCTGCCATTTTAAAGGGTAAGGACAAGCTGGACTTGCTGACGGTGTACAAGGATCGAAAAGCCTATCCCCACAGACTATACAACGCCATTGATGCCTACGGCTTATCCGGTGAAGTGGTCAATTCTCACCGGGCTGTGGATGATGTGATCGCCACCGTTGCCGTAATGCGGAAAATGGAACAGGAGAAAGCGGATTTTGATCGTTATGTAAACCTTTTCGGCTACAATGCCAAGTATGGCGTAGGCGGCAAGCCCATCGGCTCCGTTACATATAAGCCCCAAGGGTTTGATCCCGATCCCAACAAACCACTTTATACGTTGTAACCAAACAACGCCTGCGTCCTTTTGGGTGCAGGCGTTTATGCCGCTATAAAAATGCACCGCACGAGGCAGTTAAGCGTGTCATCCTAAGCGCAGCGAAGGATCTCTTTCGTATTAGCAGGGGATTCTTCGTCGCTGCGCTCCTCAGAAGGACAGAAAGGCGTGTCATCCTAAGCGCAGCGAAGGATCTCTTTCGTATTAGCAGGGGATTCTTCGTCGCTGCGCTCCTCAGAAGGACAGAAGGGCGTGTCATCCTGAGCGTAGCGAAGGATCTCCTTCGTATTAGCAGAAGATTCTTCGTCGCTGCGCTCCTCAGAATGACACTAACTAGGTAACATTGTCCCTAAGGAGATTCTTCGTTGCGTTGCTTCTCTGAATGACACGCTTTTTTGTGTCTAAAAAATGCACCGCCCGAAGGCGGTGCATTTTGGTTTAGATTATTCCACAGTGAGGACAGCTTCCTCGGAGATGGTCTCGTTGCCGTAGGCATCGGTGACCACGCAGCGGTACTTGTAGCCGTTACGCCTTGCGGTTGCGGTAACGGTCAGCTGGCTGGTTGCATAACCACTCATAGTGGTGTCAAACCACTTGCTGCTGTCGGGACGATTGTATTGCCAACGGTACTTCAGGTCCTCGCCCTCTACCTCTACGGTGAAGACTGCCTTGCCGTTTTCGGCAACCTGGTCCTCAGGTCCGGAGGTGGTGATCTGCTTTTCGGTAACTGCCAAAGCTGCTGCCTCTGTGACGACCTTTGCGCCATAGCTATCCTTAA
>JAZRRS010000089.1:0-53938 GCA_045651005.1 Faecousia sp. | reverse complement strand
TTATAGAAACGGTGATCGGTGTTGGCTATAAAATGGAGGGTAAAAGATGAGTAAAAAAATCTTTCGCTCCATTATAGCTGTTGCAATGGTTGTGCTGGTGTCTTGTCTTTTTATTGCAAGCAGCTTTCTATATGATTATTTTAATAAATCACAGGTAACACAGCTTAAAGAAGAACTTTCCCTTGTTGCTACCAACGTAGATAAAGTAGGCACAGAGTATTTTGATAACTTTGATTCTTCTGTGTTCCGCTTTACCTTAGTGTCTGCTGATGGCTCCGTACTCTATGATTCACAGGCAAAAGCCGAGGATATGGAAAATCACCTTGAGCGTGAAGAAATTGCCGAAGCTCTTGAAAACGGAAATGGCAGCAGTGCAAGATATTCTTCTACCTTGACCGAGCGTACTTTTTATGAAGCAACCCGCCTTCAGAATGGCAATGTGCTTCGTATTTCTGTTAGTCAGGTAACGGTGGGAGCCTTGATTCTTGGTATGCTTCCTGCCATTGTTGCTATTATTTTGATTTCTGCTGTTGTGGCTCTCGTGCTGTCACACAAGATGGCAAAGGATATTGTAAAGCCGCTGAATGAACTTGATCTTGAAAATCCTGCGGAAAACGAAACCTATGAGGAACTTGCGCCTATTCTTACCAAGCTGAACAAACAGCACAAGCAGATCACACGGCAAATGCAAGAACTACGACAGAAGTCCGATGAGTTTGAGCAGATAACCGCTTCTATGAACGAGGGACTTGTTCTACTTGATAAAAAGGGCGTGGTGCTCAGTATCAATGCCGCCGCTAAAAAGCTGTTTTCGGCAGACGAAACGGCAGTCGGTCGTGATTTTCTCACCCTTGACCGTAGCATCGATATGAGCCGTGCTATCGAAAAGTCACTTGACGGCAAAAGAGCCGAGTTTCGTGAGGAAAGAAACGGCAGAGAGTATCAGTTTGTTATTAACCGTACCGAGTCAGACGGCAAGACGGTAGGCGTTGTTATTCTTTGCTTTGACGTAACCGAAACGGCGTTTGCCGAGCGTAACCGCAAGGAGTTCACCGCCAATGTTTCGCACGAACTGAAAACACCGCTTCAATCCATTATCGGTAGCGCAGAACTTCTCGAAAATGGTCTTGTAAAGCCGGAGGATACAAAGCGTTTTGTTGGTAATATCAAAAACGAAGCCACAAGACTTGTTTCTCTTATTAACGATATTATCCGTCTTTCTCAGCTTGATGAGGATAGCGAGTCTGCCACTGAGTCGGTTGACCTCTACGATGTGGCAAATGAAGTTGTTGAGGTGCTGACCGTTTCGGCGGCGAAGAAACAAGTAGAGATTCATCTGAACGGTGAGTCTTGTGTGATGAATGGTATCCGTAGATACCTCTACGAGATTATTTATAATCTTTGCGATAACGCTATCCGTTACAATGTGGATGGCGGCAAAGTTGAGATTAAAATCGGTAAGGATAACGGACATGCAGTTGTATCCGTAAAGGACACGGGCATCGGCATTGCACCTGAACATCAAAGCCGTATCTTTGAACGCTTCTACCGAGTAGATAAGAGCCATTCCAAAGAAACCGGTGGCACAGGCCTTGGACTCTCTATCGTAAAACACGCTGTCCAGTACCACAAAGCTAAGGTAAAACTTGATAGTGAAGTTGGAAAAGGAACAACGGTGACAATTGCATTTTAACACATAGTGGCGGCATGGGATAAAAACCTTGCCGCCATTTCTATAAAATCTCTTGAATTTCTAAGCAAAATCGTTTATAATGTTTTTGTTGCAGTTGCTACGTTTATCAGGTGATAGCAAACTGTGATAGACAAATGATAGCAAAAGTCAGGACAACCTGTGTGATTTAGGTAATCTAACACAAACGCTATCAAATTGTGCTAAACCACTAAAACAAATTTGTTTAAGATTCAAATTTGTCTTGCGAGTGGGAATAACTGATTTTTATATTCTGTGATATACGAGCGTGATGGTTATATAAGCCATCACGCTCGTATCTATATTATACAGATTGTCTTGATTCCCAAACAAAACGGAGATCATATGAGGCTATGGACAAAAGTACTGAGGAAGACTGCGACAACGGAACAGTAAATGCTAATTAGAGCACGAAGCTATCGCCAACTATCGAATGATTTTTGTCAAGCGTCGGAAAAAAACATTTCGCCGTTCGTCTTTGCGCTTGTTCATTGATATGTGCCGACATACCCAGCGATTCAACCGGAGGGGTCATACCCCGGCCAAATGCGATGCATCGCATGAGGATATAGGCATCTTGACAGCGATCGCAACTGGGTGAACACCTGCATAGTATAATGCGGAAGGTGATGCTATGAATCCTCTGTTTGTTAAATGCGTTTTATCTTTGATTTCTGACCGACATGATGTATAATTATAGTACTTAAGATATTGGAGGTAATGACATGGAGAAAGTATGCAAATTTTTGAAAGATGCCGGTGTTTACTATTTGGCAACTGTGGAAGACGATCAGCCCCGTGTTCGTCCCTTTGGGACCGCCAATATTTTTGACGGCAAGCTGTACATCCAGACCAGCAAGGTCAAGCCCTGCTCTAAGCAGATCCTCGCCAACCCCAAGGTGGAGATCTCTGCTTTCCATCAAGGCACCTGGATTCGCATTGCCGGTGAGTTAGTAGAGGATGACCGGATCGAAGCGAAAAAGTCCATGCTGGATGCTTATCCCAATCTGCGAGGGATGTACGATGAGAACGACGGCAATACGCAAGTTTTTTATTTCCGTAACGCTGTTGCTACCTTCTCTTCCTTCACTTCCGCGCCGGAAACTGTAGAGTTCTAACGAACAGGTTTCGCACCAGAATATGAGCAAACGAAAAGCTTAACATAATCCTTTCCCACATAGTGCCGAACTGGTAAAACCGAGTACAGACAGAAAGTCTGGAACGACTAGCATCGTTCCAGACTTTCATTTTGTATATATGCACAACATATATTATTTTCTCCATCATTCCTGAAAGCCATAGCTTCCCGATACGGGATCCTTGAAGAAGGGAATTTCTGGGGCGAAGAATGTTAAAACGATGAAAACAACGCCGATCATGCAGATCAGGCAAAAAGATATTTGGGAAGACAGGCGGCAGCTGTTTTCTTTTTGAAACAATTTGTTTTCTACCCAAAATACAACACCAGCCGAAAGGAAAAAGATGGCGATATTCAGCCAATCTACCGATACGCCAAAAATACCAGTGTAGGTATAATAAAGCATGGGAATGAAGGTTAATCCAAGCAAGATTCCTACCAGCTTAATACACCAGAACTGTTTGTGGTTCTTACCCCAAAATCTATATTCGATCATAGAAAACAGCAGCATAGGATAATAGATCAACTTCATATGCTCCCATATGGATTCATTCACCGCGGAAAAGATTGCAGCAATCACACCCTGACCGCTTAAATCAAATAAAAAGTGAAGAAAGGTGCCCAGTATAGATGTGAATAGGAAGCCTGCCACATGCCAATAGGAAATAGACTGTTTCATCTGCGTTCCCTCCGCCGCTACTTGCTGTGTACAAGTATATTCGCGAAGACACAACAAAAATGACACACAAAGGGACTGCTGCTTTGGTTTGGCAATTATATTTATGGGAATACTCCCCATGGTGATTATTATGAAAAAGTATTTCCACGGAGCAAACAAATCCGGTCCATATTTCGAGGGCTGGTATTTCAAATGCCAAACACAGGATGGACAATCTCTTGCGTTGATTCCGGCTTTTCACATCAGTGAGAATGGACACCAGAGCGCATCTATACAGGTAGTTGCGGATAAGCAGGCTTGGTATCTGGATTATCCTGCCCCGGCATTTGCAGCGTCCCAAGATTCCCTGCACATTACAATTGGTGAAAACCGTTTTTCGGATACTGGGCTGTATTTGAATTTGGAACAGGATAACCTCTCGCTGTATGGTAAGGTAGAATTTGGCTCGTTTCAAATGCTAGAGGCAGATATTATGGGTCCATTTAAGTGGTTTACCAATATGGAGTGTGCCCACAGCGTGCTCAGCATGCGGCATAGGTTGCAAGGCCGGTTGGAGATAAACGCCAGCGTCTTTGACTTTAGCGGAGGAATCGGTTACATTGAAGCAGACCGCGGCAGATCGTTTCCAACAACCTACCTTTGGACGCAGTGCCTGTGGGATAATTGCAGCCTGATGTTATCCGTAGCAACCATTCCTTTGGGCAAGATGCATTTTACCGGATGTATTTGTGCGATCGTATTGGATGGGCATGAGTACCGCCTTGCTACCTACCGGGGTGTAAGAGTTTTGAATTGGTCGCCTAAGGGTGCCAATTTGCGTCAGGGAAAATACCGACTGGAAGTAGAACTTCTGGATCAAAAGCCTCAGCCACTGCGTGCACCATCTACCGGTAATATGAGCCGTACCATCCACGAAAGCCTCTGCACCAAGGTTCGATATCGTTTTTGGCAGGGCAACGAGCTGTTGTTTGACCATATCGACGATAGCGCTAGTTTTGAATACGCACAAAAGCCGTGAACGATTAGAAATCGCCCACGGCCTTCTGTTTAGCTATAAAACAAAACTTTCCTCACTCAGTGTTTGACAACAATTCTGTATAAACCTTTCAATCATTATTTATAGTTTTTCAAGATGCTTTATGTAAATGTTCCTTGTGTTTTGAAGGTCTGGGAAGTCTCGCAGGTCTTGGGGCCATTTGGTGGGAGTAAACTTAACACGGTCATTTACTTGCAAATCAGGATAACGATCTGCGGAAAAGAATAACCAATGCGTTTCATCATCTTTATAAGGCTCCCCCGTGGGCAACAGTCCATCAATTTTCAGACATCTGTATCCGTTATCTAAGCCTCGATCTTCCTGCACCGTTGCATAGTAATAGCCTTTACTGTCTGAGTAGAGCATTTTGGAATTAATCACACGGCTTTCCAATGCTTGTGCATACTGGGAGCTTAACTGTTCAATCTTGTTTTTCAGTTTTGCGGACGATGTAATAAAGCTTGGATAAACGCGCTTAATAATATCTGTAATAGAAAACATATCATCCGCATTATCTAATCTGCGGATTTTATATTCGCTGTTTAGAAAACCTAACATACAGTTTTCGTTAATTTCAGGCAAAGCGATTACAATCTTGTGGGCATCCAGAAACCAAATAACCCCGGCCTCATTTTGACAATATGCACTCTCGTAGTAATCTTTAGATAATAAGACAATATTAATCGCACTTTGCTGAAGATTAGTTTTGATTTCCCTTGAAATCTCTTCTTCAATATCATTACCAGGAAGAGAGGAACAAAAAATCTTATCCGCCGGGACACCGCACGAAGTCAGAAAGATCTCAATGATCTCTGCAAATTTCTTATCAACACTTCTGTGGCTAATAAAGATTTTATCACCAACTATAGTCTGCGGTGCGGGAGAGCACTGATCGGCTGGTCCATCTTCGCTGTTAATCAAATAGAACTTTAATATTCCCAACACAGAGTTGGCATCGCGGATTGCAGTGCCATCCCGTAAGAAAATTGCACTATCGATGTTGGGCATATCTGATTCAAAGATATTACGTATTTCAACCAGTAAATCAAATAGATCATTTCGCAGTTGGTCTGCAATATGAACATCTGCTTCATTATAAGCCTTGACCGCCTGTTCAACTTTTGCAATATATTCTTCAATGAACTGTCTCTTTTCTTTTTTCAAGTGTGTTCACATCCTTCTCTTTGACTCAAGCAGGCATCATAGCCCCGCGGGATTTTAGATAGATATCAATATCATTGTTGATATAATTATGCCCGGTGGTGTGGAGCACATCGTAGAACTCATAGATATAATCAAATACACCATAGTCACTGAAAAGCTTAGCAACCACCTTGCCGGTTAGATTGCGGTGCTGCTTATAGCTTTCCATACAGAATACGGTAAAGGTCATTTCTTTGCTCATAGCCTTATCTCCTTATACATCAGGGAAACGAATAGCTCCTATCTGTTCCTCTTGTTCAAATAGTGAATATAGCATTTGTGTGCTGTATTGCCAGACTTTTGTCTCTTCTTTTTCCAATGCAGCATAAAGCTTGGATGCATACAGTTTCTTAATTGCTTCTTCGTGAGATATATTTTGCTTTTCTGCAATCATTGCTACCAAATCTGCGCTGATATAAGGCATCATTGCCGCAAATTGTTCCTGACTCATAATGTGCCTCCTTATCTGATTTCCTTTGCCTCAATGAACTTTAAGTAGGACAGAGCTTTGTCTGTGTGCAGCGTCCATTGATCCTGAAGTACTTCGGTTTTTAGTTTCTTAACAGTGTATTCTGCGTCGTAAGCGCCTGTTTCAAACAAGCGGATAGATTGATATACATTATCATCAGCAACCGGGCCGATGTGCATATCTTTCATATCACCGACAGGAACACCTTTGCGGTTGTTAACCACAAACTCTAACCATTTCTCGTCGGCAGTTTCAAATTTATCAATGGACAATACTTTAGAAGCTGTATCTAAATCAAATTTATAGACGGACACATATCCAAATGCAGCATTGTGCCGTCTCATCTTGATCCTAGCCCAACGCTCTGCCTGCTCATAGGAGGTGGTTGTATAAAAGCCTACGCCAAAGTCCAAAAAGACGTCGCCCTTTCTAATTTCCGGCTTATCTACAAGGTCAATGCTTCCGTGATATAAGATCATGCTAACCCCTCCATAATTTTCGTAATAGCCTTCTGCTCTTGTCTTAGTGCCAAGAGCATTTTTTCATAATGTTTTCGTAGTTCCAATTGTTCTTTAATTTGAGAAACCACCTCAGGATCTTTTCCGATATATTCGTCGCATACCTTGCCATCCTTGCGGTACTTCAAATAATAATATTCCTTCTTGCGGCAAATCAAAGAGCCCCTTGGGAGTTCTTCGATTCGTTTCTCATATTCTGCAATCATCTGCTCGTTGCGAATAGCTTCATTTTTAACAACAGAATTTATAAGCATATCTATCACCAACTACATTTTACCACACATAGTTAAAAATATCAACCATTTTGTGTGATAACAGCTTATCCCATTTTGTTTCTGTAATTATGTTTGTCCAAACCCATTGTTTTGGGAGTACATGCATTACTTATCTTGACATATTTATGCTTTGTGGTAAAATAAACAAGTAGATATTGAGGTGTAAAAGTGTCCGAATTTCCGGTGTATTGCAACATCCGATTTGCTCCGTTTCGCCCAAAAGCTGTGACCAACTTTTGACCAACAAAGCTTAAGTAAAACAAAATAACTGGTATAATAGCACTACATTTTGAACGCTAATATACCAGCAACCGCTACATATCTACAAAGCTAAAAATCGCCATCGAGTGGGAATAACTGATTTTTATATTCTGTGATATACGAGCGTGATGGTTATCCAAGCCATCACGCTCATATCCATATTATACCGATTATATTGATTTCAAATTAAAACATAGGTCATAGATGCTTTCAATTGCAAAAGCTATTTACTAAGTTTAAATAACTATTGCTTTCTACTAGATATGGTGTATAATAGTGGTAGATAGTACGCAAGATAATATGCAAGTTATTGGAGGTGTTTTCTTGAAGGATTACAAGCCGCCCTTTACGATTACAAACGAGATTTTAACCTATGTATCGTCCATTTCCGAGAAGGTGGGTCGCGTCACAGCTACCAGCAACATGGAGGCAAAGCCCCATCTGCGGAAAAACAACCGAATCAAATCCATCCACTCTTCCCTGCGAATTGAGGCGAACTCCCTATCCCTGGGACAGGTTCGCGATGTTATTAACGGCAAGATGGTTCTTGGTGAACAAAAGGAAATCCAGGAAGTTAAGAACGCCTATGCCGCCTACGAGAAGTTAGTCGAGATCGAACCGTTCAGCATCCAAGACCTAAAGACGTTCCACAGCATCATGACCAAATACCTTGTGGATGAGTCTGGTGTGTTCCGTAGTGGCGAGGAAGGCGTTTTCAACGGAGATCAGTGCATCTTTATGGCGCCTCCGGCAAAGTTTGTTCCCCAGCTGATGGATGATTTGTTCGCTTGGATGAAATCAGCACAGGCATCCGTGCATCCGCTGATCCTCAGCAGCATATTCCATTATGAGTTTGTTTTCATTCACCCCTTCTCCGACGGAAACGGCAGAATGGCGAGACTCTGGCATACCGCAATTCTTTCCAAGTGGAAGTCTGTCTTTGAATATATTCCCATTGAGAGCCAAATTGAAAAATTCCAAGAGGACTACTATAACGCAATTGCCAAGTGTCATATCGACGGCGAATCCACTGCCTTCATTGCGTTTATACTGGCACAGATCGATAAGATCCTGGACGATATTTCTGTGCAGCTCTCTGAAAATAGCGAACAGCTTTCCGAATATGTCAAGCGCCTACTGGATGCTATGGAATATGACATTCCCTATACCAGCGCAGCGCTGATGGAGAAGCTGGGGCTTAAATCCAAGGAAGGTTTCCGGCGGAATTATCTGCATCCGGCAATCGAATTGAATTTGATCCGCATGACGATCCCGGATAAACCCAACAGTAGAAATCAAAGATATGTGAAACTGTAAAAAGCACATCACGAACTATTTCTACTTTGTGATATATGCAACGTGACCCGCGTTAGAAAGTGGCAAAACGATGATGTAGTGCACCGCAAAAACGAGCCGTATTCCCTTAAAAACTGTGACCAACTTTTGACTAGCAAAAGTTCGACAAAAGAAAATAACCGGTATAATAGCACCACATTTTGAATGCTAAGATACCGGTTACCACCACATATCTACAAAGCCAAAAATCCGCCATCGTTATTTGGAATTCCTCTCTATTCTAGATGCGTGGTCGGCAAGCCACTTCTGCTCTATTGGGGCGTCTTATTTCCTTGTTCTCTACTAAAGCTTTTTATGCGCTCGGCAGAGCCGGGAATTGACTTGGGTAACAATAAGACCATGCATTGAGTATATACACTCAATGCATGGTCTTATTAAATATCGTAGGGTGAATTCCTTTTTTAGAGCAATAATAGGTTTCCCCGACAACGAGGTAAGATGTATAAACAAAGAAAGCTGTACAGTCCATGGTGCCAAATAAGATTCAAGTGCTACATCAGTTTCAAACTACTGCTTGCATAAAGGTCTTTTACTTATGAATTATCATCGTTCGTTAAGGATGGATTTAGAATAGATAAATCGTGTTTCTGAATGTTTTTGACGATTTCACACATATATTTTTCTTCATCCTTATTGAACAGATAGTTCGAAATAATTTGCGGTATAACAATGAAGACCGTAACTAAAGAAACAAGTGATGATACTGTAAAACTCAAGTCGCTAAATGCATTCTTAGCAAACAACAAAACACAGAAAAAAGCAATATATGTAATAATTAAAATACTCAAAGACACCCAGAACACAAAATGCTTATATGTTCGTTTGAATTTTAATGTTTTGGCAATATGATTTTCGTAAGAACTGAGAATTCCACTATACTTCTTACTGTCGTTACGAACGGTGTTCCGTGCCCATTTCTCAAAGTTAAAATCAGAATCGTCAGCTATTTCTCCGTCATTTCCAAGATAATCTAAAAATTCTTTAAATAGTCCTTTCATGCAAAGTCCTCAAGCAATCCTATTTCTTTAATTCTTTTTTCAACCGCTTTGAGAGGGGTTAAGAAATATTCTGACAGAGCTGAAATGATATCAAACTCAGAAATATTGGTTTCTTTTAATTTGCTAAATTTTTGGGAAAACTCTTCCTGCGGCATCAGCAACTCTGCAGCAAATGCATTCGCTTTTTTTTCTTCAGGAGAACTGCTTGTGTCGTCATTTTCAAAGGCATTAGCAAATTCTCTTCCTGACTTAAAGTCAAACAGATAGTGTCCAAATTCATGTGCCACAGTAAAACGACGACGCTTAGTATTTTCAGATTCGTTTACAACTATGATTTTATCTGTGTTAAACTTTTTTTCCAAATCAGTATCTACAACAATATATCCGCCAATATTTTGAGGTAAATCTTGAATGTATACTGAAAAACCCGCGTCCTTAACTATCTTAATTATTGGAATTGGAAATTCATCTTT
The DNA here is from genome assembly GCA_045651005.1 of Faecousia sp. Lineage (GTDB taxonomy): Bacteria > Bacillota > Clostridia > Oscillospirales > Oscillospiraceae > Faecousia. Next base: position 43,821 of record JAZRRS010000089.1, on the reverse strand, counting down.
GTATTCTTCAAGAAGTTTCACTGCAGCATCATGTGCAGTTATATTAGCGATATTACGAATTTCAAGAACTGCTTTTTTGCACATTTTTCTTCGCCTTTCTTTTTCTTCCTTTTTTTTCATATTTATATTATCAAATTTCTTCATTTTTTTCAACCCCTAATATACTTGATTAAATAATTATACCTTGCTACCGTTGGGTTTTCCTGTCATACTTGGCCGACGATAATGCTTGCAATAATTGTAGAATTCCAGAAGAATACAAATTTTGGCATAGTGGTTCTAAAAGCCTGGCGTATCGACAAAGATATGCAAGACTCTCAAATAAGGCCCTAGATGACCCTTGACATATTTCTGCGTTGTGGTAAAATGAATTAGGCCGTTGTTTAAGTGTAAAACGTTCAAATTCCCGTTGTATTGCAACACAAAATTTGATCCGCAATTCCCCTGAAATAGTGACCAACTTTTGACCAACAAAAGTCCGGTAAAAGAAAATAACCGGTATAATAGCACTACATCTCGAATGCTAATATACCAGCAACCACTACATATCTACAAAGCCAAAAAACCGCCATCGAATGGGAATAAATCACTTCACGCTGCCTGCGGCAGATGAAGGGAAGTGATTTATTGCGCCGCGGTCTGGGTGCAACGCAGGCGCACCGTCGCCAAGGCGCACACAGGGCACCGCAAGCGGGCAATATCAAAATAACCCCCCTGATTTCAAGGGATTTTACAGTTCCTATTTTGCTACTGACAGCAAAATCAAGATGCTCTGCCGTAAAAGCAGAGCATCTTTTGTTTTGGATACAGCTTAATGTTATTTGCTACATAATCTGATAACTCTTTGCGTTTAGTCCACCCGTTCCAATGCAGAATCTGTAACACAATACTTTTTGTTAAACTCCATAACAAAACCACCGGGAATGAAGTCGGCAAAGAGATGCGGGGTTGTATATATTATTATTACCACTGTATCTAATTTTTGTTGGTACCTATATAGTATGTTGTAATTAAACCCACACGGTTCGTGTGGGTTTAATTTTTATGCCGCTGCATCTAACATATTCTCTATAAATATTCCATATCCGGTAGTTGGGTCGTTTACCAGGACATGAGTAACCGCACCTACGAGCTTGCCATTTTGAATGATTGGGCGGCAGGTCTGATATGTGGCAGCAGCGGGCTGACTATGCTGCAAATCGCCTTGGATTGCGGATTTAACAGCACCGTCCATTTCAACAAGGCCTTCAAAAAGCATACGGGCCTTACCCCCGGACAGCTCCGCAGGAATCCGGAATTGCTTTCCCATTAAAAATCGCCCCCTGGTCGGGGGCGATTTTAATTATATTTCGGGAACAAAAACGGCAACGTTGGCGTCCAGAGTGTCCAGCAAAACCTGGGATACATTGGAAAACACCTTGCCGGAAATCATTTCCCGGTAAGTGCCGGTTGCAGGCAATCGCAAAGTGCCCTGCAGCTTATCCAAGGTGAATACGCCCATAATCCGCTTATCTGCCCAGAGGGTCACACCGCCGTCGGTCCACAGGCGGCAACCGGCCATCCGGGCAAGGGCACGGTATACCTGCGCCTTCTGATAGGGTGCAGTAATCGCCACCCGGTTACCCTTCTGCCATACCCCATCAAACAGCCGCTGCGCCTCTGTGTCGCACACCTGTACGCCTGCATAATCAGCATCCACACACTGTTCCTTCATCATAAAACCGGTGAAATCCTGAATATTGTTCAGAGCGCATACGCCGTCTTTTAAGACACCGGCCGCGTGGTGGTACACCAGCAAAGTATCTTTCGGCAGGTTGGCGTTCAGATATGCCCGGGTCTCCGCGGAAACATCAAAGGTATAGGCAAAAATCACCATTTTATAGCGGTTTAGATCCAGTGCGGGCAGGTCGGTTAACCGGTACAGGTCTGCCACACCGCCGCTACAACTCAGCTCCATCAGCGGGTCTTCCAAAAAGCCTTCCCGCTGGGTCTTGCTGATGCTCATTTTGGCAATTACATTCTCGTCACAGAGCACCAGAATATCCGCAAGGCTTTCATAAGGACGGTCTTGCAGCCGCTGATTTAAGGCAGCCATATTTGCTACCTCCGCCATTAAGGCATCGTCGTCATACCAGCCGCCGCCCAGATCCATCCACCAAAAGCCGGAGCCGTGGGCAAAATTTTTGCAAAATTCCCGCCAAAGCACACTGCGGGAGTCGTTGAAATTACGGCAAAGCCAGTCCAAACTGTCAATGGCAGTATCAAACCGTTGTTTCCCTTTGGCAGTGCTTATTTTATTTTCGGGCACATCCGTAAACGCCAGATGGGTGCGGCTGTCGGTTTCGTCCAGCCAGAGCTTCTTCCGATTCACAGACTGCACAGCAGTCAGCTCACCGCCGGGCTGACCGGGACCGCAGCGGTAATAACTCTTGGGCGCCGCCAAGAAGTCCACATTTTCGCTGTTTAAGAGCCGTTCCAGCGCCAGATGACCGGCGTAGTTGGGGTTGTCGGTGTGGACAAAGTAGCCGTAGAAAATACCGGTCAGCTTTTCCGGTGCCTTACACCGGACAATGCGGCAGAAATGCTCAATGGCATCGGCGCAGCTTTCAGACAGGAATTCGTCCATATCCGAGGACAATGCGCCCAGGGTATCGCCCCGGTAGAACTGCGTCAGGTTTTCCTTGCGGTGATACCGTTCATCGGGAGATGGCAGACGCAGGCATTCGCCATCAAAACGGTCTGCGCCCCACACATTCTGCAGAGCCTCTGCAGAGCCGTATTTTTTCAGTCCCCAGTTCAGGAAATGCCGGGTATGGGAGATGCCGTAGTCACCGTAGTGGTTGTTCATACGTCCCCACATTACCGATTCTCCGGACGCACCGAAGGCGATATGATAGCCTAAAATCCGGTCTGCGTAGGGACCGCTTTCCAGTCGGTCAATGAGTTTTTCCAGTGCAACACCTGCATCCCGCAGCCATATCCGGGAGGAAAAGCTCTGCCGTGCAATAACGCCGCCCACATTGGGTCGGGTATCCACATAGTCGCCCGCCTGATAGTAACCGTTGGGGGCATTATAACCCAGCCAGTCGTGCTTTTCGGTGCCTACCAGCGCACGAATTTCTTCCTTATCCCGGGGACCTTCCCAGTATACCAGCAGCTCCTCGGGGTTTTCTCTGCACCAGTCCACGGGCACATTCAGCTTGATACGGGGGATGTAGTAGGTATCCGGGTTGTCCCGGAAGATGGCTTCCACCGTCCGGTCAGTCAGGGAGTAATCGTACGCATCGATACCCATCCAACCGGCGTGGAGAATGCAGGTTTGGATTTTACACCGGCCGCGGAGAACATACGGTGGGTGCGGCCGTAGCGGTCCAAATCCTCGGTAAAGACCAGAGGTTTGCCCTGCTCGTTTTTTATAGGAGGGTCATAACCAAAACCCAGCCGGGACCAGAATACCGGATTATTCCTGAGAAACTGAAACGCTTCCTGTCTGTTCATATATTGTATTTCCTCCGATTTCTGATGGGGTATATCCTTTTTCTTTCTTAAAGAAGCGGGAAAAATATTTGGGGTCTGTAAAGCCGGCGGCATAGGCAGCCTCGGCAATGGTGTAGTAACCGGATCGCATCAGCTCCTCCGCCCGTTTCAGCCGCAGATCGTGAATGTACTGCAACGGCAGCTTGCCGCAGGTCTGTTTAAAGATGCGGCGAAAATAGGTGGTGCTGGCGCCGTAGAGTTCCGCCAGTGCCGTCACATTCAAGCCGGGGTCGGCGTAGTGGCGGTGGATATACTCCAGCGTCTCCGACAATTTGCCGGTGGCAATGGGGTTTTCCTTTTGGGCATTTTCCTTTGCCAGATGCTCCAGTATCCCATAAAATATGGAGGCGGCGGCGTATTGGTAGCCGGTCTGCTTCCGTTTCCAGACCCGGTGCAGAAGCTTCATCTGCTCCCGGTAATAAGCGGGGTCAGCCGGGGTAAAGGAGGTAAACTCCATAGGAATGTCCGGCTGTATTTCAAAATGCACCACAAACACATGCTCCCGGGTGCGGGCGTGCATGGTGTAGTCAAAGTCTTTGGGGACGAAGGCAATCTGATCGGTGGATACGGGATAGTACTGCTTGTCATGCTCGAAAACCACATCGCCCTCCACGCGGAAAGAAAGGGCGTGAAAACCTCTGCCCCGGGTGTAGGCGCGGCGGGGATTCCACTGCAGCTCCATCACCGACAGAATATGATAGGATTCCGACTGACTGACCGGAAACATCTGACCACCTCCTTCCCATTATTCATAACACAGGCTGTTTCGGTTGTCAAGTTATGAAAAATGCGAAATCAAAACGCAAACGTTCGATAAAATATAGCTTACATATAATATTAATTAGAAAATAGTTGAAAAACAACTGTGCTCCGGTTTTGAAAATTTCTACTTTAAGTTACGAAAAATCCACCATTTGGTTACTGAATATGCGTTTACTTTCCCTGTGGGGCTTCTTATGATAATGGTGTAAATCTAAATTTACAGGAGGAATTTTCTATGGCAATCAAGCACTGCGCCGTCAGTTATTACGGCATGAATTATGTGGAGCACGCAGAAGCCGATTTTAAGGAAATGATCGAGCACGGCTGCGACACAGTCATTCTGGCAATCACGGAGTTCGATATGGACTTCTGGTTCCCCAACATCAACAACATCGTGAAAAAGCACACGAGCTGGGTCTGCGGGTCATCGCTGACACCTGGGGCATCGGCAAGTACTTTGGCGGTGAGCAGGTGAGCCTGTTCCTGCAGAACAACATTCACCACCGGCAGGTTTCCGCCTACACCGGTGAGGTGCTGAACGCCGCTTGCTTCAACACCAATTCTTTCCGTGACTACTTTACAAACATCTGCCTGAAGCTAGCAAGAGAAACCGAAGTAGACGGCTTCTTCTGGGACGAGCCCCACTATGCCTACCCCAAATCCTACGCCTCCATCACCGGCGGCGCAGGTGATGACTGGGCTTGCCGCTGCCCCGAGTGCATGAAAAAGTTCGAGGACTACTACGGCTATGAGATGCCCAAGTTCATGAACGATGATGTAAAGCAGTTCCGTTGGAGAGAAGCTTTGAAGACCCTCGCTGATTGCTCCAAGGCGCTCAAAGAGCTGAATCCCAACCTCGAGATCACCTGCTGCGTACACGCAACCAAAAACACCTACTACGTGACGGAGCTTCGCGGTTACGACAATTGGGAGATGGTCGCAGCCTGTCCGTATTTTGATGTGTTCTCCACCACCATTATCAACTGGTCCCTGCCGGATAGCTTCTTCCGGGAGATCACCGAACGCACTGTGGCCGTGGCCAAGAAGTACGGCAAGCAGTCCGAGCGGTGGCTTATGGGCTACAACAAGCGACCCGATGACTTTTCCCAGATCGACAAGGTAGTTGATATGTATGAAGAATTAGGTGTTGACCGACTGGCAACCTGGACCTACCGGGGCGGTTACGGCACCAGTGTTGCTGCAAAGGATCCTTTGGAGCTATGGGACAATATCGGACGCAATTACAGACGTGTACTGAAAAAGGAGGACTAAGTATGCACGATTTCGGCTATTACAGAGCGATTATTGAGAATCTGGAAAAAGTGAACGCCACCCAAGGAGAAAATATCGAAAAAGCAGGAAAACTCATGGCAGATGCCATTGCAAACGACCGCCTTATCAACGTCTATGGCGGCGGCGGACATACCACCCTTCCTGTGGGCGAGATGTTCTTCCGGGCAGGCGGTCTTAGCTGTATCAATCCCATTATGGAAACCGGTCTTTCCGTGTTCAACCAGGCTCTGAAATATCTGGAGCTGGAGCGGACTGTCAATTACGGCAGTGCGATCGTGAAATATTACGATCTGAAGAAGGATGATGTGCTGATCATCTTCCACAACATCGGCATCAACCCTGCCACCATCGACGCGGCTATGGAGGCTAAGAAGAACGGCGTAAAGATCATCGCCGTGTCCAGCGCCAACACCCCCGGCGGTGACGAGAAGAATGCGGCATACCTTACCAAGTACCGTCCCCGGGTCAAAATGCTGTAAGGAGTGAAAATATGAAAAAATTACAAGAAAAACTGGATTTTTTGCTGGAGAAATACTCTGTGAACAAAAAGGCCGTCCTGAAAGACACCGATACGGTTGTCATCGACGGCAAGGAACTGCCCTTGATGGCCTATAAGTCGGAACGCAGATTCCTGGAGCTGAAGAATATGGTGGCAAACGGCACCCTCTCCGGCATCAGCGTTATGCGGGTTGCCCGGATTGTGGAAAAAGGAACTGACCTGTACACCACACTGGGCAGAGAGCTGGACATTTGCCAGTATGTACTAAACCGGAAAATCCGTTCCGTTATGGCTATGGAAAACGATATTGTCCTCAACGCCATCGCCACCACGGACGACGGCGTGGTTTGCACATTGGAAATCTCCGCCACGCTGGAAAAAGGTGAGCCTGCCAAGGACAAGCACGAGATCATTGCCGAGCACGGCATTGGCTGTGATGTGGTGGTAGACGCCCAGCTGAAGCAGGACTCCATTTATGTGTTCGGCGCAGAAAACAAGAAGTTTACCGACGTGGACTTTGAACTGTACGGCCTGAGTGTGGAGAACGTGGCCGTGGTACGTACAGCCTTTGCCCTGGCAAAGCAGGACGATTACACTGACACCCTCTCCTGCAAGGAAAATATCGACACCCTGGTGGCTATGGCCCGCAAGGCCGTCAACACCGGAGAAAGGCAGGTAATGGCATAATGAAGCCCTTGAAGATTGCAATGATGAGTATGACCCACGGTCATACCCGGAAATATTACCAGGTTCTGAAAGAAAATCCCAAGCTGGATTGGGTGGCAGTTTCCACCGCCAATGAAACAGTGAAAAAGATTTTCCTGAACAGTGTGGAAGGCATTCCCTGCTACGACAGCGAGCTGGAGATGCTGGAGGCCCATCCCGAAATTGAGGCAGTTGTTCTTGCCAGCGAAAATGCCGATCATCTGCGGCAGATGAAGCTGTGCGCAGAGCACGGCATTCATGTTCTGTCCATGAAGATTCCCACCTTTGATATGGACGAGTATGATGAAATGATCGAACTGATGGAGGCCAATGATCTGGTCTGTCAGATCGAACTGGAAATGCACTATAACCCCGTGATTTCCCGCCTGAAAGAGGTCGTGGCAAGTGGCGAGCTGGGCGAGCTGAAATCCTTTAATGCCACCAACATCACCCTGTCTCCCGTGTGGGCCTTCCCCTGGCAGGGTGTGCCGGAAAAGAGCTACGGCAAGCGGGTTTCCATTAAAGAGGGCGATCATCGCTTTAGAGGCGGCGCCCTGTGTGACCACCCCCATATCTTCGATATGATCCGCCACATTACCGGCAGTGAATTCGAAAGCATTTATGCCGAGGTTGCCCCCAATATCCGTCCCGATATTGAGGAAGAGGATATGCTGTCCGTTATCGGCAGAATGAAAGACGGCACAGTGTTCTCCCTTGACCCCTCCTGGTCCAAGATGGAAAACCGCCTGCCCGTCCCCGGTCCCGGCTGGGAGGTGTTCCCCAAGCGTATGGAGGTCAACATCACCATCAACGGTGAAAAGGGTACGCTGATGGCTGACTGCTTTGGTCCTAACGTGTACCACAGCGGCAACCCCAACGACCGCTACACCGTGCAGTACACCTATTTCGACGAGTGGGTGGGTCTGATTGACGAATTTGTGGACAATATCCGCAACCACAAGACCCCGCTGATCAATCTCCGCTGGCACAAAGCTACCATCGCGGCTATGAATGCCTGCTATGAGAGCATTGCCACCGGCAAAGTGGTAAAGCTGTAAAAACCGCATCCGGCGCTTCAGCCGGCGGACTGCTTTTTCAGAGATAAAAACTATGCCCTCTGCGAAAATTCGCAGAGGGCATTTTTCCGGTTTTGCTTTTTGCCGCAGAGTGTGCTATAATGACACTTAACAGAAAAACGAAAATTGCAGGTGGCAACTATGAAACGAGCAAACATACAGGACGTGGGTCAGACCCCAAAAAAGTGGTATCTGTCCCGCCCCTTGCAAATACTGGGCAAATCCCTGCTGGTGCTGCTGGAAACGGTGGTACTGCTGGTGATTGTGCTGTACGGTGTGATGTATATTCTGGCGAAAGGACCCTCCCCCACCGCCCGGGACATCTTCGTTCTGTCCGTGCGGGAGACCAGCGCCGTAGGCTTTCTGGCGGATATTTTCTTCACGCCTGAGGAGATTGCCGCCATCGAGTCCAAGGAAGAAGAGGAGTACGTGGAGACGGATACCTCCCTCATCGTTATGCCCAATGCCCCCGACCGAGAACAGACCGGTCCTGTGGCAGACCAGTGGGGTCTTGTGGACGAGGACGGCGACGGCATCATTCTGGAAAAAATCAGCGGTGAGGGCTACAACGGCTTTATGATGGTTGTTCTCGATCCCTCCCGGGTGATTATGGGCAGCCAGCCGGAGCATTTCGGTGTCCGCGGCTTTACGGTTGCGGAAATGGCGGAGCATTTCGGCGCTGTGGCTGCCATCAACGCCAGCGGCTTTGTGGACTTGAACGGACAGGGCCGCGGCGAGACACCGGACGCGCTGGTGGTCTACGAGGGACAGATTTACTACGAGGGCAGCGGTATCCAGGGCGGCTTTGTGGGTCTTGACCGCAACCACATTATGCACGTGGGCAAGCTGTACCCCAACGCCATTCGGGAGCGGGAAATTCAGTACGGCGTGTCCTTCGGACCGGTGCTGGTCTCCAACGGCGACATTGTTAAGCAGTCCAACAGCGGCGTCAACCCCCGCACCGCCATCGGTCAGCGCTCCGACGGCGCGATTTTGATGCTGGTCATCGACGGTCGTCAGCTGGTCAGCTTAGGCGCGACCTACACCGATTTGGCGGAAATTATGGTGGACTACGGCGCTGTGAACGCCTGCAACTTAGACGGCGGCTCTTCCTCCCTGATGTATTACAAGGGCGAGTATATCAACAACTGCGCCTCCGTCATCGGCATCCGACCTGTTCCCACCACATTCCTGGTGCTCCCGAAGGAGGATAGCAATGGTTAATTGTATCTTTAAAAAGCGGAGCTTTGCCCGCTTTTTGGGGCTGTATGCCGCAATTTTTATGGGCATTGCCGCGTTGGGTCTTGTCCTGTTCTGGGGTTATATGGACGCCTACGAGGACTCCCGCACCAAACGCACCCTGGATACGTACATTGAAGGGCTGACACCTCAATATATATGCGACCGCTCCGGCGATTTGATTGACAGCATTGACCACCGCCTGCAAAGCGAAGAAGACTGCAAAAAGGCAATCCTTAATTCCATCAGCGGCAACATCACCTATGCCCGCAAGTCCTCTGAATGCACCGATAATCGTATGGTCTATGTGCTGCGCAACCGGGGTAGGACAATCGGCAAAGTGGAGCTGGTGCCTCAAGGCAGACCCCGGTACGGCTTTACCCCCTGGGCAATTGACAAGGACAGCTTTGACCTTTCCTGTCTGCTGGGTGAAAAAGCTGTCATCACTGTGGACCACACGATGCAGGTCTATGCCGGAGATGTGCTGCTGGACGAGAGCTATGTGACGGGAACGGTACACTACAGCGCCGTAAAGGACCTCTATGACGAGCTGACGCTCCCTTACAAAAAGACCTATACCGCCGGCCCGATTTTCGGCAAAATAGACCTGCACGCGGTGGACAATAGCGGCAAAACTGTGGCAAGCACCGCAGAGTCTGACTTAGACCCCTACTTAAACAACTGCACCGACGCGGTACATAAGGAGCTGGACACCTTTAACCAAGGCTTTATCAGCTGCTATGTGCGGTATCTGACCTCTCGCCTGGAGACCCGCGGGCAGAATTTGCAGCAGCTGAATCCCTATCTGATGCCCGGCAGCGACCTGAAAAACCGCATCAGCCAGGCCTTTGACGGACTGCAGTACGGTCAGTCCAAGTCCGATACCCTTATCGGCTGCGCCTCCAATTACATTGTGGATTTGGGTGACGGAAAGTACCTGTGCGACGTGACCTACGAGGTGGACAGCTTAGGCCGCGACGGCAAGCTGCACCGCACCGTCAACAACGCCCGGCTCTTTGTTGTACGCACAGGCAGCGGACTGAAGGCAGAGCGTCTGCTTTCTTACTAAGGAGGTAATTATGACCGACCTGACCAATATCGGCATTGTTCTGCCCTCGTTAGACCCGGACGAGAAGCTAAGCGCTGTCATTGACGGGCTTTTGGAAGTAGGTTTTCGGGATATCCTGCTGATTAACGACGGCAGCAAGCCGGAAAATCTCCACTATTTTACCGACGCCGCCGCGGCACATCCGGAAATCACCCTGCTGCACCATCAGGTCAACCGGGGAAAGGGCGCCGCGCTGAAGACCGCCTTTGATTATTTTCTGACCCACCGCCCGGAGGGTGTGGGTGTGGTGACCGTGGACGGTGACGGGCAGCACCACAAGCTGGATATTCTTGCCTGCGCCGAGGCGTTGGCAGAAAGCGGACAGGTGGTGCTGGGCGCCCGGGATTTTGACCATCCGGACGTACCCCTTCGCAGCCGTTTCGGCAACAAGACCACCTGCGGTATCTTCAAGCTCTTCGTGGGTATGACCGTCTCCGACACCCAGACCGGTCTGCGGGCCATTCCCCGCAAGCACCTGCCTGCTATGCTGGCCATTGAAGGTGACCGCTTCGAGTACGAGACCAATATGCTCCTGATGCTGAAGCAAAAGAGCATTCCCTTTCGTGAGGTCAAAATCCGCACGGTGTACATCGAGGAGAACAAAAACTCCCATTTCCGGGTCATCCGGGATTCCTGGCGCATCTACAAGCTGATTCTTGCCCATTTCTTCCGGTATACGCTGGTGTCCCTCAGCAGTTCTGTGCTGGACGAGGGCTGCTATATTGCCTTTCTGTGGCTGCTGCGGGGGAGTCTGTCAGACCTCGCCCTCACCGCCGCTGCCACCGCCGGGGCAAGGGTGATTTCCAGCCTGTACCATTTCTTCTTAAATAAGGCGCTGGTGTTCCGCACCAATGTACCCACCGGTGTTGCCTTTCTGCGCTACTATGCGCTGGCGCTGCCTATGCTTGTGCTGCAGGCGCTGCTGACCCACGGGGTATATGCCCTGTTTGGTATCTCCGAAGACGCCACCGGTCTGCGGGCGGTTATCTATGCGGTGGTGATGACAGTGCTGTACTTTATCAACTATGTGACCCAGGAGCGCTGGGTATTTCAGGAAAAGAGGGAGACAGAATGAATCTTTTCAGTCTTTTGGCAGAGGGCTTTGACCTGCCCATTCTGGATTGGATTGCAGATAACCTTTGGTGTCCGTTTCTGGACGCGGTTATGCCGGTAATCACCCTGCTGGGCGATGGGGGCATCTTCTGGATAGGGGTAGCCGTGGCGCTGCTGCTGTTTCAGAAAACCCGCCGGGTGGGTGTTGGTATGAGCATTGCGCTGCTATTGGGCCTGCTGCTGTGCAACCTGACCCTCAAGCCCCTGTGCCACAGACCCAGACCTTATGACTATCAGTACGAGACCTTCGGCAAGCTCATTCCTCTGCTGATTGAGCGACAGCACGATTTCTCCTTCCCCTCAGGGCATACCATCGCCTCTTTCGAGGGGGCGGGCGTTATATGGCTGAACAACAAAAAGTGGGGCATTGCCGCGCTGGCGCTGGCAAGTCTGATCGCCTTCTCCCGGCTGTATCTGTACGTCCACTACCCCACAGACGTGCTGGCATCTGTCGTTCTGGGCTTTGCCCTTGCCTTTCTCGGCAACCGGCTTTCCCGCCGCATCCCCGACCGGTATCTGGGACTGAACAAATAACATCGCCACCGGCAGAGCCGGTGGCTTTTTTACTGCCTTGCAATTGGTGCGTTTTTTTGCTATAATATGAGAAATTTCCGCCGTATGGGGGTGCTTGTATGAATATTATCATTGCCGGTGCCGGCAAGGTAGGCAAGGTTTTGGCCCGTCAGCTGTCTGCGGAGGGCCACGCCCTGACCGTCATCGACCAGAACAGTCAGGTGCTGGAGGGTACCGTGGTGCAGTATGACGCACTGGGCGTCCACGGCAACTGCGCCTCGAAGGGAATCCTTATGGAAGCCGGCGCGCAGGAGGCAGATTTGGTCATCGCCGCCACCGGCGCTGACGAGGTAAACCTGCTGTGCTGTCTGACCGCCCACGGCATCAACCCCAATATCCACACCATTGCCCGTATCCGTGACCCGGAGTACACCGAGCAGATTATGACAATGCGGGACACCTTCCCCCTGTCTATGACGGTGAATCCGGAAAAGCAGGCGGCAATGGAAATTGAACGGCTGCTGAAATTCCCCGGCTTTCTCCGGCGTGAGTCCTTTGCCAAGGGACGCGCCCAGATTGTGGAGCTGCGGATTGACGGCAAAAGCAAGCTGAAAAATGTCGCGCTGATGGATATGTTCGGCGTGGTCAAGTGCCGGGGGCTGGTGTGCGCCGTTCTGCGGAACGGGCAGGCTATGACCCCCAGCGGCAACTTCGTGCTGCAGGAGGGTGACCGGATTTTCGTCACCGCCCCCACCTCCGATCTGGCGGTGCTGCTGAAGAATCTGGACATCGCCACCCGCCGGGTGCGCCGGGTGCTTTTGTGCGGCGGCGGTCGGGTCAGCTATTACTTAGCCGGTCTTCTGGAGCAGGACGGCATTTCCGTGCAGCTGCTGGAAAAAGACCGGCAGCGGTGTCTTGCTCTGGCGGAAAGTCTGCCGGAGACCAACGTGATTCACGGCGACTGCAGCAGTCAGTCCGATTTGGAAAGCCAGGGCATTGACCGGTGCGATGCGGTGGTCGCACTGACCGGTCTGGACGAGACCAATATGATTGTATCCCTGTACGCAGCCAACCGGGGCGTTGCCCAGACGGTGACCAAGCTCAGCCGGGAGGAGAGCTTCAGCCTTGCCAACGCGATGGCGCTGGGCAGTGTGATCAGCCCCAAGGAGCTGTGCAGCAACGACATCGTCCGCTACGTCCGGGCAATGCAGAACCAGACCGGCGCTGCCGTGTCTGTCCACGCCATTGCCGACGGACAGGCTGAAGCGGTGGAATTTATCGTAGATGAAAGCACCCCCAACTGTGACGTGCCCCTGAAGGAGCTGCGGCTGAAGCCGGACGTGCTGGTGGCAAGCATCACCCACCACGCCCAATCCCAGGTTCCCAACGGCGACTCCCGCTTCCTGCCCGGCGACCGTATGGTGGTGGTTACCGCCCGGCGGGGTATGCTCCAGCACTTAGGCGACATTTTCGCATAAGCTGAGGTGTGCCTATGAATTTTAAGATGATGGGGCGGTTTATCGCCCAGATTGTGGCCATTGAGGCGGCGTTTATGGTGCCGGCGCTGGCAATCAGCATCGGCTACGGCGAAGCGCCCGCCGTCAGTGCCTTTCTGATTACCATTGCCATTATGCTGGCGCTGGCGGGTATGCTGTATGCCCTGTGCCGGGGCGCCGGTCGGCTCTTTGGCGCCCGGGAGGGTCTTGCCTGCGTGTCCATCAGCTGGATGGTTATGAGTCTGCTGGGCGCGCTGCCCTTTGTGCTGTGCGGGCAGGTAAGCTCCTTTATTGACGCGCTGTTTGAAATCGTCTCCGGCTTTACCACCACCGGCTCGTCGGTAATTGCCGATGTGGAGAGCCTGTATCGTGGTATTGTCTACTGGCGCAGCTTCTCCCACTGGATTGGCGGTATGGGCGTGCTGGTGTTTTTGCTGGCAATCCTGCCCGCCGGCAACGGCGCAGGCTTTACGATGCACCTGCTGCGGGCAGAAAGCCCCGGTCCGGACGTGGGCAAGCTGGTGCCGAAAATGCGCCAGACAGCAACCATTTTGTATGTGATTTACATCGCGCTGACGGTTATCAACGTGATTTTCCTGCTCTTTGGCAGAATGCACTGGCTGGACGCCCTGTGTACCGCCTTTGGTACGGCGGGCACCGGCGGCTTTGGCGTGTTTAACGATTCTTTGACCGGCGCAACGCCCTACATTCAAAACGTCACCACCGTGTTTATGTTCCTGTTCGGTATCAACTTCAGCTGCTATTATCTGATTCTGCTGGGCAAAATCAAAAGCGTGTGGCGCGACGAGGAGCTGCGGCTGTATGTGGGACTGGCGGTCGCCTGCGTGATTGCGCTGGTGCTGTCCATTCGTCCTCTGTACGGTACACTAAAAGAGACCGTGCGCCACGCGGCATTTCAGGTCTCTTCCATCATCACCACCACCGGCTACACCACCACCGACTACGACCTGTGGCCAACATTCTCCAAGGTCATTTTGCTGCTGCTGATGGTGGTAGGCGCCAGCGCCGGCTCCACCGGCGGCGGTCTGAAATGTATGCGGGTGTTGCTGCTGTTTAAGGCGCTGCGCCGGAATATCCGCCAGACCCTCAATCCTAAGAAGGTACTGGTGGTGCGCAGCAACGGCACGCCCGTAGACGAGAAAATTCTCGCCAACACCAACGCCTACCTTGCCGCCTACGTGATTATCATCGTGGTAAGCACGCTGATTCTGTCGCTGGACGGCTTCTCTCTGGAGACCAACTTATCCGCTGTTCTGGCGACCTTTAACAACATCGGTCCCGGTATGGCAGCGGTGGGTCCCACCTGCACCTTTGCCGATTACAGCGTTCTGTCCAAGATTACTATGATTCTCGGTATGCTGGCAGGCCGGCTGGAAATTTTCCCCGTTTTAGTGCTGTTTTCCCGCAGCACCTGGAAGCAATAAAAAACCGCCCCGACGGGGCGGTTTTTATTTTTTCATATAGGCCTTGATGGCTTCAAAGGATTCGTCGCTGATGGCGTGCTCCAGTCGGCAGGCGTCCTGGGCGGCAACCTCCCGGCTGACCCCCAGCGAGACCAGCAAATCCGCAAGCAGGGTATGGCGCTCATAAATCTTCCGAGCCACGGCAGCGCCCGCCGGCGTAAGGGTAATGTTGCCGTCGGGGGCAATTTCAATCAGCTCCCCCTTTTTCAGCAGACCCATCGCCCGGCTGATACTGGGCTTGGAATAGCCCATATGCTCCGCCACGTCCACCGATCGGACACGGTCTCTGTTTTTTTGCAGGACGTAAATGGTCTCCAAATACATCTCGCCCGATTCCTGTATGCGCATATAGACACCTCCTTACCGTTCGTTAAGGATAGTGTATCACAAACGCACCCGTTTTGCAAATATGGAATGCCGGTTATTCCAAAGAATAACCGGCATCAGGGATGTTACTGCATACCCTGCTCGTAAGCCTCGATCATCTTCTTACTCATTTGACCCATATGGCTTTTGAGTTTTGCAAGGTATTTCTGGGTATTTTCACCGGTAAAAATCTTAATATCCAGCCGCATAGAGCCGTCATCTTCCGGGGTTGCAAGGATCTTATCAATATACTTGCTGACAAAGTCGGCAGTGACCACGCCTTGTGCCGCATCCCGACGGGCGGCTTCCAAAGTGGAACGGACAGCGTCCATATGCTTGCGGAATTCTTCCCGAGAAAACTGTTGCTGCTCCAACTCCAGGATCTGCGTCTCTGCGTCCTTGATCTCTTCGGTGCAGGCTTTATTCATCGCAAGAAAATCTGCGTCAGAAAGCTGCCCGGTTACATTGTACTCCAGCAACTTACTTTTCTTTTTTTGTGCAAGTTCCAGTCGTTCCTTTTGCTTGGCAATCTGCTTGGGAATCTGATTGTCCTCATCCAGAGAGCGGTACATTTCTATATACTCATCAATAAGAGCGGTTACGTTCACTTCCGTCTCTTGGAACACCTCAAAGAGCAGCGGCTTGATCTCCTCCTCATAGATAGGGAATGACGGGCAGGAATCGGCGCCGTTTTTGATCTTTCCGGAACAGACCCACTTGCTGTTTTTGTTGCCGTTCTTATCCTTGGACTCCCGGCGATAGTAGGCAGCACCGCAGTGGGTGCAAAACAGTTTGCCGGTGAGCAGGTTCTGATGATTGCAGATACCTTGGCGGCTCTTTACATCGTCGCTGCGCCGCTTCAGAATCTCATTAGCCCTGTCCCACAACTCCTCGGAAACGATAGCAGGAACGATCTGACCTGTCTCGTCCTTGAATATGACCCATTCCTCCGGCGGGAGGAATTTTTGTTTTTTGGAGAACATATCGATGACCCGGACCTTGTTGCCAACATAGTAGCCCTTGTACTTGGGATTGGCGATCATATTGGACATCGTAGTATGGGCGATCTTGTTGCCGTTGTGATTGCGGTACCCCTTATTCCAGAAGATCGTCTCGATTTGCTTCATGGAATACTGTCCAGTGGCGTAGAGGTCAAACAATTCCCGGACCATCTCTGCCTGCTCTTCGTCGATCACCAGCCGCCCGCCGTCCTTGACATAGCCGAAGATACGACTGTTACCCAAAACCACTTTGTCCTTGATGGCCTGCTGATGACCAAACTTGACACGGGACGAAAGCTTGCGGAGCTCGTCCTGAGCGATAGAGGACATGATGGACAGTCTAAGCTCCGAATCTTCGTCCAAGGTGTTGATATTATCATTCTGGAAAAACACGCCTACGCCGCTGCCGAGAAGCTGACGGGTGTACTGGATGGAGTCCAGGGTGTTTCTTGCAAAGCGGGAGATTTCTTTGGTAATTACCAAATCAAATTTATCTTCTGTCGCATCTTCGATCATCCGGTTGAAATTCTCACGCTTTTTTGTGGAAATGCCGGACAATCCCTCGTCAATATACCCGGGTACGAAAGTCCAGTTGTGGTTACGCTTAATGAGCTCATCGTAATAGGAAATCTGATTGCCCAGAGAATTTAACTGCTCGTCGCTCTCAGAGGAAACGCGGGCGTAGTAAGTAACCCGCAGGGGAATATCGTAAATAGCCTTATTTTTCAGTAACGAGCGTACTTCGTGAATGTCCATAAACATACCTCAAGTTCGTAAAATCATTATCTATAGCTAATTATAATATATAGAGAAACACAAATCAATGGAAATATTAGAAAAATTCTATATTGTGTTTCCTTTAAAAAACGTACGGGTATAATGTATATGAACCTACGTGAAATAATGACGAAAGGAGGTTGTGCGTGATGTTTGCCGAGAAACCGCAAAAAGACAAGCAGTTGCTATCAGAAAACATATGGCTACTCTACTTTAATGATGTGTTATATCGGGACGGCATCATCACACAAAGTGTTTATCACAAAATGATTCATCGAATTAATAGCAGAAGCAAAATCTTGCCCGAACAACAGAAAAACTAATCGAACTGTGCACTGCACCCACCCTCCGGAGGAATCATAGACGGGTCTGGTGCTTATGTATAAGTACGAGGGCACATACTTATTGTGTATATTAGGAGGTTATATTATGGGTTGGACAGTAGGAATACCATCACTTAAATTAAACAATACCGGCGCAAAAAGTAAGCATTGTGGCAACTTTCATTCCGTTGCAGCGGAGGCGCTGAAAGAACGGAAGGGCCATGATCCAGACATTGATCCAGCATTGACGGCAAGAAACAAATACATAGGTTTTTCTTCAGCCGCAGAGTTAGAAGCGTACAGTAATGCGCATTTGAAACAGCTGCGCGATGCCAAGGGACGTGCATTGCGGAAGGATGCAGTAGTGATGTGCGTCACAATTTTCAAGCCACCTGCTGCACTGATGGATACATTGAGCGAGCAAGATCAACACCAGCTTTTGGAGGACGGTACAACCAAGATTCGGCAAATCATCGGTGAAGACAATGTAAAGGCGGAAGCATTGCATTTTGATGAACAAGGCGGTCATGTGCATGTGTTTTGGGAGCCTATGACAGAGGATGGTCGGCTTTGCGCCAAGGAACGGCATAATCTGCAGTTTCTCAGTCGGTTAAATAGAGAGGTTCCGGAACATCTACGCGCAAGAGGTTGGGATATTGACAATTGTAATGCCTATGACGCAGCAATGGACGAGATGGAGAAAGCCCAACGACGGCAAAAAAATGGTCGTAGCAGTGCAGTTTATAAAGCAGACGCAGAAAAGCAACTTAGGTATATCAAAGCAAAGATTGAGGAGACCTATGATATTGTTGGTAACAGTGCAAGAAACTTTGGTAGTATTGCTCGAGAGAATGTAGCTTTTGAATCCCCCAATGTTTACGATAACATCATATACTTAATGTCAGAGTGTGACGATGCGCGGTTTGAAGAATTAGACCGAGAAGGATTGGAACTGAAGAAAAAACACTTAGAGACAAAACTTGCCGAAGAAAATATACCAAGGAAATTGGAAGATATCATAAAAAATGCCCAAGAACTTTCTTGGACAGACCGTCAAAAGTTCTGGGATGACTACAGACAACAAAGCAACACCTTCTGGCAAGTGAGAGCTTTTTTAAAAGAAGAATACCGCAAAGACCTAATTGCAGCATATGATAAACGTTACGACACGCTCTGGTCATACTATCAAACTATGTATTGCCTGCAACGTACCAGAAGCTTGTGTCTTGTGATTTTTTATGCGATTAAGGCACTACTAATCCTATCTGAAACTGACTCGCTTAATGACCAAATCACCATACTTCGTAGAGAACGAGACGATCTAATCAGGAACACTGCAAGCTTCAAAAAATATAGTAAGGTTTATGTTGAACAACTGAAGGCGGGACAGGCACCCTTTGACAGTTATTTGCGTGCTATGGAAAAAATTGTTGTGACTATAGATAAAAAAGCCCAAGAAAGAGAAAGGTTGGAACCCTCTGTGCACAAAGAGCGTGCATATATGTTGGAAAGGTGAATAACAGGGAAGAACAACCTAAGCTTATTGCATAATCAAACCTTCACATTTGGAATCCCTTTACACGTTTTAATCTTATCTAGCATCCGACAAAAACATCTTTGTCGGATGCATTTTTTGTAAAACCTGTCACTTTCTGTTGTTTTTAGTACAAATATATTTTGTTATGGGCGATATACAAAGCAATCTCTAACCGGCTGCAGATTGAAAGAGATTTAGCAAGCCATCAGTTTGTTATGAATATCGAGATCAGGCGAAGGCAGCGCTTCTGTACCAATATACGCCAAAGACTTGCCCACTTTTTCACTAAAAGCTAACCTACAAAGTGCAGTCATGCTGGCGACTGTAACAATTAAAGTGACTGTTAAATTGAGAAGATAAAAAACCAGAAGATTAAAGAAGGAGTAGCTGCGATGACGTATTATGAATTTGCGCATTGGTCAGTAGGAACAATGCATCACGGACTTTTGGTGTTTGCACAAGCTTTTGAGGAGATGTTGGCAACACATAGTCATGATTCTTATAAGGTGCCTGTTCTAAACTTTCATTACATTTGCTATGAGATATTGAATGTAATTGAATTAGTTGAGGAAAATGTGTTAGATAGAGGAAACCTTATTCCGTTGTTTGCAGAAGTTAAGTCATTGTTTTCTCAGGATAAAATCGCACAAAAGATCCTGGGGAGTGATTTTAATGCTCTATTTGCAAAGAAAAATAGCAAGGGTGAATATGATAAGAATTCAATTAAGATTGACACCGGAAAGGAAGCAGAGCAAAATATTTCGACTTTAAAAAAGACCATAAAATATATTACTGCTGAATTGGAACGAAGTAACCAATACTATAGTTTGTTGATTTTAGAGCTTAAGGCTAAAATCTTAGTAGCAAAGAAGAATGTGCAAAAACTAGACGAGATATATTCACTAACCAGAATAATTGCATCAGAGCTAATAAACAAGGGATTTAATCAAGCGTATATTTATGATTGCATAAAAACATGCTTCTTCAATGCGGAAAATATTGTGGATTCCATTGATGTACTCGATAGATTTTTCGATAATTTCGAACTAAGCAAAAAAGAATATATCGTATATCTTCCGATTAATGGAACAAAACAAAAAAAGGCTCTAGAAGAGTACGGAGGATTCCAAATTGCTGATAATATCTTTGATATGTTTGATTCTTCAATTCCATATGTTTTAAAATATAAGTGCAACGAAATTGATCCGTATGGTGCGCGAGAATCTGCAATTCAAGTAATAAATTTTTGTCTGTCTGTTAGTCATTTTATTAAACATAATAGGTATGACTATAATCCCAAATACGCTGAAGTTATCAAAAAAGGTTTAGGTACAGTATATTTTATAAAGAGACCGGAGCAAGCAATAGTGTGTGGATGTGGCAACTGTGAAGGACTGCAGGTTGGCGAACTACTAGGCACATGCTTTAATATGAAGCAAAATCTGTTTCAGGTGTTGCAATTACATTCTTCCGCACTGATATCAAAGAATGCGGAGAATCAGTTAATTAATCTTTGGACGGCTGTAGAGGTCGCTGTTCCTGTAGTTAGAAAAGATGATCTGAGTAGAGTCAATCAAATAGCCAATGTATTGAGTACAGCGCTTTGCGATGATTATTTCTCTGTTTTGGTAGAGCAGTTACATCACGACATTAAAATGGCATGTGAGGATGCGTTGGCCAAAATAGAAAGTGTAATCGCTGACGGTGATATAAGTGACAGAATCATTGCTACTATTGCTCTGCCGGAGAATGCTACAACATATACGGATGTCCTATCACTATTGATAGATCGCGCGCCACTTTTAGCATGCAGGATGTATCATTATAAGGCACTATGGACTGATGCAAAGGCAATATCCGTAGCATATAAAAACCACGCAATTCGGCTATCACAGCAAATTATGCGCATCTATAGAACACGCAATATGTTGGTACACGATGGTTCATCTATGCCGTATTCTGAGTACGTTCTGCAGAATTTACATTACTATATTGATACATATATTGGCTTTCTATATAAGTACCATAAAATGAAATACACTTCAGTTCAATCAATTATTGATGCGGCTTATTTAAGGGAGCAACAATACCTTTCCTTATTACAATCTAATCCTACCGTTAATAAGGATAATATACACAAGCTCATATTGCAAAATTAATGGTTAGATGAATGGCCACGATAATGATTTTTCATAGGCGAATTTTATTAAAGATGCGGATAGCTTTTTGAATAGCAAAATGCCCGAAAACTGTTGCATTGCGGTGGTTTTCGGGCATTATTTATGCTATACATTTGCTACGCGGATAAATCCAAACGGTATGATGTTGGTTTATACGCACAACCACCCTAAGCTGGTTATCAGCTTAGGGTGGGCTTGTTTTTATCCTGCGAAGAGGGTTGCTTTTTTAGGGCTTGTCCAGAAATAGCGGGTATCTCCGGCACCGTCTTTGCCTCCCCAAATACAGACATAAGCTTTGTAGTAGCGGCCAATGGTGCCGTTATACTCAACGTGACCGCCGTGAAAGTGGTCATTATAACCAAGCATATCCGGGTATTCCGTATGCATATAGGTTTCTACCCAGGTCCAGGTTTGATTGTCCTTGGACTCAAACAACTGTATCTCCAGCGCGCCGATCTCGTCCAGATAAGTAAGGCCGTCAACCTCAAACCAAACCTGCACCTTGCCCCAGCCGGCGGGATATACATACGCGCTGTAACGATCCAGATAAATACTGGATCTGGCATCCGCTGCCATTGCGCCAACAGGAAGAAGCAGAACAATTGCCAGCACCAATGCGGCAAGCCGGAATGCTCTGCTGCGCTTTATATTATTCATAGAGTGCTAACCTTTCTCAATAGAATCTATCATTGCTTTCAATTCCTCTACGGTTACATCACCGGCAATGCTGCACTCATATGAGCCGTTTATCCAAGATGCCTTCATTGCATCAACATCTGTGAAAAGATAGTAAACAATTCCCGAAATCTCGTATTTTTCCGCCAACCCCTCGTTTTGTTCCACGTAAACAGGGTCTGCATCCAAATAGTCCCGCACAGTAATCTTAAGAGAGTCCCCTTCTCTTGTATATATGGCTGTATATACTTTTTTTATTGGGGATTGCTCAACAGTAATATTATCCAACGCATACCCGTCGGGGAACCAGGTGGGCGCTAACGGTGTGGTTATTTTCCCCTGTTCCAAGGCCTCCTGAAGTGAGTCATAGGACAAATTGCTGTTGGGATCAGGATTTCCCCAATTGCCAAAATGGAAGGTTTCCTGTGTCCACTGAATGACAGCTCTCCAGATGTTGAAACCAAAGGCCTCGGCAGTTACTGAGCCGACCAGCAAAAACGCCAGCACCGCCGCAGTTGCCGTCAGGCTGCGTACCCAACGGGTGCGTCCGGTCTTCTTGGGAATGATGGGCTTATCTGTTTCGGGCATATAGTGTTGTTTAAACGATTCATATGCTTCATGTGCTGTTTTTCCGGTGTAACCTGTTTTTCTTTTTCTTTCTGCCAGCACCTCCATTATATAAAGAATCTTATCTGTATCCGATTCCTGCTCTTCGGGAGCTTGGGCATCCAACCGCAGAATCTCCTCCAGTTCTTCTGTTTCCATGGAGTCATATTTTGCAAGGTCATTGATTCCACAGTTCTGATTTTCGGACATCTGTGTTCCTCCTTTCACCTGTATGTGTACTTAGTGTGTCACTTGGTGACACCTTGTTTGATTTTCTTCTGTAAGGTTTCTTTTGCTCTCTGCACACGCTTTTTGCAAGCATCAACTGAAATCCCACGGGCGGTTGCCATCTCTAAGTGAGATTTCCCCTCTATAGCCATTTCTACCAGGAGTTTGAATTCTTCCGAATCTGAAATGTCCTCATACATAAGCTGCAAAGGCAGCCTGTCCTCTGAATATGTAACGGATTCGTCTTGTTCCATCAGAGACAGAAGTTGCCGCGCACTTTCTCTGCTGCGCTTCATATTGCGGATCGTAAATTTCAGCGTGTTTACCAACCAACCTTTAGGATTTGCGCTCTTACATAATTGTTCCGGCTTTTGACAGGCAATTTGGAATGTGTTCTGAACTGCCTCCTCCGCCAGCGATTCTTCCGCAAAGGAGCACCGGGCATAGCAAATCATCATATCATACATTTCAAGATAGAGCGTCTCTATTTGCTCACTATATTTCGGATTCATCTCTGGCTGACACCTCCTCACATTTTACCCCCATATATTACCAAATTCTACTAACTTTTGCAAGAATAATTAGAAAACAGTGTCACTTTACAACTTTCGTATCACATATATTTCTGTTGCGGCAGCATACGCAACAGAAAATATAACGCCGGAAACCGGCGGATGATCCTGCATTTATCGTGTCTTACAACCCACACTCCATCCTCTGTTGGAATCCCTGTTGGCTTTCCGGTAGAAGAGGAGTAATTTATGAAAAGCAAACTAGAAATCCCTATAACGGAGCAAAAGTATACCACACGCCTGTTTATCGAGGCAGTGTCTTACAGAATTCCGTTGCCTGTAACTAAGATAATCGTTTATGCGGACAATACCGCCTACCCACTATGCCCAAGATGTGAAAGCGCCCTCGAACGAGAGTATGTGTTCTTTTGTGACCAATGCGGACAGAAACTCAACTGGGATCTCTTTGAATATGCGAAGGTTATTCGCCCGGAATCTAAAAGAGAATAATTTCTAAAAAAGATGTCACCTTTTGTCTCAATGAAACATATTAGTTTAAAAGGTGTTTTCGGAGGTTTCATTTTG
Organism: Faecousia sp.; assembly: GCA_045651005.1. GTDB lineage: Bacteria > Bacillota > Clostridia > Oscillospirales > Oscillospiraceae > Faecousia. The sequence continues at coordinate 20,206 of JAZRRS010000089.1, read as the reverse complement.
GAAAGAGCAGCATTAGGCAAGCGGATACGGGAATCCAGAATTAGCAAAGGATATACACAACAGGACTTGGCAGATCGGGCGGAGATTGGCGTTGTGTATATCAGCGAAATCGAACGCGGAGTCAAGATGCCAAGTTTGAATATTTTTATCAAAATCGTTAATGCGTTAGAGGTATCGGCTGATTATGTATTGCGGGACGAGCTTCCCTCCGGCAAGGAATATATCTGTACAGAAATCACGGAAAAGCTACTCGTTCTGACTCCCAATCAACGCAAGACCGCTTCGGATATTCTGAGCGCTTACATTAGCAACCTCGTATAATGCAGTTCCCCCGAAAGGAGATTGCAAAAAGCGTCTCCTTTCTATTTTTTTAAAAAGCATTCGACCGCTTTCGACTGTATTTGCAAAACATCCCCAGTAATATAAGCTTATAGCATTATACTTATGCTATAAGCTTATACGAAAGGATGTTGATTATGTTATCAGCAAACAAGTTTTTTGAGGAAGTTAGCTACAAGGAGATGGTTACTTCCTTGGTGAAGGTAATGGCGTCGAATTTCGAAGACTTCGCTGCAGACCAGGCTCGTTTTAATCAGACTCTCTCATGGTTGGGAAAAAAGTTGGCAAAAAGCACCGCCCCCTCCGTGGAAAAATTGGTCGATTCCATTGATCGGCAAATCGGCTCTACAATCTTATTTTCCTACTTCCTCGGCCTCACGGCAAATTGGGATCATTTTATTGACCCCATTGACCGGACATTTTTGGATGTGGATACGGAGGTATACCTGCGGGAAGACATAGCAAGACGATTACCGGATTATCAAAATGCGCAACGCACGCAAGAGCAGTTTTACGCTTCACTGACACCGACACAGCAAGATCGGTACGAAGACATTACTGTGTACATCAGCCATTTGGAAACCGTCGGACCTAAGTTGGCACATTATTATGGTTATCTGCTTGGCAACCAACTTTTCCCACGCATAATCCCATGCTACAGTGAAGACACACAGCTTACATTAAGGTATAAGCATATGTTGGACCACTATCTTGGGGTTAGCATTAAACAATTACACTTTGCCTTCAATAAACTTATTCAACATCTAATTTAACAAATTAGAACAAAATTTCTTATCTTATCTTAGGATTGTTTTCCGTCTTTTCTCCATATAAATGGTTTGCTTTTGTTTGTTTGGTTTTCATCATCATCTTTGTCTTCGCCGGTAAGAAACACAGTAAAAAAATAAATATTAATTAGAAAAGCAACTGAAACAGAACAAGAAAAAACCCGATCTGAAGAGCAAACAAATTTTCAACGCTTAAACTCAACCCCTCCACTTGCAGACTACTCAGCAAAAATGTAGTATACTCTTGCTATTGCCCTTAAAATGTAGTAAAATAACAAAAAGTATATAAGATCTTTCGAGTATCGGAGGGTATTGCATGAAGATTTATACGATAGTCGGTGGCATTAATGGGGTTGGAAAATCCAGCTTTACCGGTGTTCTAAAGGAACGGACAACGGATTTGGGCACAATCATCGATGTGGACAAAATAACTGTCGATTTAGGCGGCAACGCTCTTGTTGGCGGCAAGGCTGCACTTAAAAAAATCCGTGAGTGTATTGACAAAGGATTGTCTTTTACACAAGAAACGACACTGTCCGGCTACAAAACAGAGGCAACAGCCAAAGAGGTCAAAGAGTTAGGTTATTGCGTACGGCTGTTCTATGTGGGTTTGGATACCGTAGGTGAGAGCCTGCAGCGAATCGAGAATCGCGTAAGACGCGGTGGCCACAACATTCCGCACAACGATGTAATCAGGCGCTTTGAGGGACGCTGGGAGGCTGTGGCAAAAGTACTCCCTTATTGTGATGATGCGGAATTCTATGACAACGACAATGGTTTTGTAAAAGTCGCGGAATATCGCAATGGTGAGTTCCGCAGAATCGGCACAAACACTTGCACCTGGGTAGACGATTTAGGTGCATACCTAAGAGAACACCTGTAAAAACCGTTCGTCATAATGTATTAAACGTAAAAACTATGGTGTCGTGAATATTTTTAGCATTAAAATAACCGGAGCAATGCTCCGGTTATTTTTTTGTAATTTTAATGAATCACTTGAAAATACGGTTGGGCAGAATCTCTTTCTCTTTGAGGAATATGCCAACAATTCCACCGCCTGCCAGGCACAGGATTGCAACAATCAGCAGTACCCACCAAGCAATACCGCCACTCTTTTCGGTTTCGATAGGCTCTTGGGGTTCTGTAGGCTTAGTTGCAGGTTCGCTAGGTTCCGTGGGAGGCTCGGTGGGATCTACGCTACCATCGTGGGCAGCCGCACGCTTAGCAATCACAGTGTAAGTTTTTGCAGTGCCATTTTCTGCAGTGCAGATAACTTTAATTTCGTTATCCTGACCCGCCTTTAATTCAGTACCACCTTCAACGGTAACACTCGCCTTTTTGTCGGCGGCAGTACCGGCTACAGTCACATTTTCTGTCTCGTAGGGCAGCCAGATTACATACTTTGTGTTCTCCGCGCTGAACACAGGAGAAAGCAGGAATCCGTCCACACTGATGCCGGACAGTTCGTTGTTACTGCTTGCCGTATAATTGGGATCTTGTGCACGCTTAACGGCAATGGTGTAGGTCTTCTTGCTGCCGTTTTCAGCTGTAACGGTAACAGTTACTTTGGTGGTGCCGTTGGGCGTCAGATTTGGGCTGCTAACACTTACCTTGGCCTTGCTGTCATTAGCGGTGGCAGTCACATTCAGCTTACTGACCTCAAAAGGAACATCAGCGGTGTAGCTTGTAGTGCCGGCGCTGAAAGCGGGACCAATGGTTGCATTGCTGACTGTCAGGCTCTTCAGGGCATTGTCCGTAGACATAGGCGCGGCAATCGTCGCGGAATATGTAACAGTGCCGATGTTGGCGTCTGCGGCACCGTCGGAAGCGGCGACGTTGGTGTAGGACACCTTGATTGCCGTACCGGTTGCCACGCTGCCAACCTTAAAGGTGGCGGTAAATAAAGCGGTGTTGCTGTTGATCGGTTTTGCCAGGTTGTTGTCGTAAGCAACAAAGTTGTTGCCGTTGAATTCTACTGCCCAGCCGTTTCCAATCTTCTGACTGGTTTCGGTAAGGGTCAGTTGCTTGGAATCGTAGCTCAATGTGCCGGAAGCACCGAAAATGCCACTACCGTTCAGATTGAAACTCAAAGTAATGGTGTCCCCGGCCCGGACGGTGCCGGGGCCGGTGAGACTTGCGCTGGCGGATGCGGCAGAAACCGTCACCGCGAATAGGCTAACGCACAGCAATAACGCGATTGCTAAACTAACAATTCTTTTCATATGATTCTCTCCTTCTTATCAGACAAGTACTGCCTTTTTGCTGGGAACCTGGGCGTATGTTACGGTGTAATTTGCAGTTACCACAGTAGCTGCGGGTGTATTCGGCGTCGACTGCGTTGCAGGTTCTACGGAAGCAACACTTAGCAGTTGTGCAGGCGCAGCATTAGCGCTTCTGGGCTCCACGTTGCTCTTGCCAAGGATATGTGCCTTGAGCTGAATGAAGTCGGTGATCGAGATAGCATTATCGCCGCTGGTGTCGGCTGCCTGTGCGGTGGCGCCGGTCATTGTGCTCTTTTGCAGCACGTAGGCTTTGACCGCCAGCATATCCGTAACTGTGATTTTTCCATCGCCGTTGGTGTCACCGGTAACAATAATTGTGTAAGAAGCCTTTGCTGTGTTACCGTCCATAATCTTGACGACCATTCCGGTACCAATTGCTGTGCTGCCGGACACTTCCTGATTGCCGTTATAGACCTTCACATACTCTTTTTCATTAAGCTTGCCGACCAAAGCTGAGACAGTCGTACCGGTAGAAATGTTGCTGATTGTTCCGCCACTGATCGTATGCGTGGAGGAAGTAATGGTGGAAGGTACACGGGACTTACTGCTGTAAACTGCTCTATAGATTGCGTTGCCGTTACATGCCACAATGGGGTTGTCCCACCCTGTGAAGGTGTATGTATAATTGCTGTCGTCCGGACGGGTGGGATTCGAGGGTGCAGTTACTACATCGCCCCAGTGATAGGTCTTAGTGGAGAGAATAGTACCATTCCAATCTTTGAATTCTACCGTGTATTCAATATATGTGGCGGTGTAGGTTGCGGTGTAGGTTGCGTCACCCGCACAGTTCACTACCGTCTTGTCCCAACCAGCGAATGTGTAGGTGTAGGTATTGTCTGCCTCCTTGGTGGGATTTGTAGGAACGGTAATCGGTTCGCCCCAGTAGTAGGTATTGTAAGCGTTGTTGGGAATAATTGTGCCGTCCCAATCTTTGAATACAACTGTGTAACTGATGTATTCGGAAGAATAGGTCGCAGTATAAGTTGCATTACCCTCACAAGGAATAACATCATTATCCCAACCAGTGAAAGTGTAGGTATAAGTATCATCATCCGGACGAGTGGGATTTGCAGGCGCAGTTACTGCATCGCCATAGTGATAGGTTTTAGCACTAAGAACCGTGCCATTCCAGTTTTTAAAGATTACAGTGTAATTTATGTAAGTAGATGTATAGGTCGCAGTATATGTTGCATCGCCTTCACAATTCATCACGATCGGCTTATCCCAACTCTTAAAGGTATATGTATAAGTGTTGTCTGCCGCCTTGGTAGGATTGTTAGGAAGAACAACTTCATCTTGCCAGTAATAGGTTGCGCTAGATAGTTCCGTCCCATCATCATTTGTAAATACAATGGTATATATATCAGCTGCCGTATAGTGCTCATTCGTTGCTAATGTAGGATACAAATATGGATTGTCTTCCGTGAATTCCCAAACATATCCAAAATCCCAATTTTCAAAATGGGAAGCCTGTTGCATTTCTGCATTTGAGCACTTAATAGCTGTATCACTACCGGAGCCAACACCCTTTTCAATCGTGTCAAGATAATAGCAATCAGTTACCGGGCCAGTCGAGTATCCTACAATGCCTCCTGATATAGAGGCCCCATAATATTTAGCTGCAAATACCTTTCCGATATTATAGCAGCGTAGGGTTATGCACCCATCTGATTTTCCTACAATTCCACCAGAGTAATTACCATTCCAGTTATTTCCGATTAAAGCACCCTCTGGGTGTGTGTCGGTGGTAATATTTCCAACATTAAAACAATCAGAAATATGTTCGCCCGATGTGGCACCCGCTATTCCTCCTGCGAAGGCATCACAGCCCGGGCTACTAGCGTATGCTTCAGCTTGAACACTACCGGTGTTAAAGCTAGTTGTGATTTTTGTTGAAATGCTATTGCCACAAATGCCACCAGCATAATTGTTGTCGTTAAAACCGCTTGCAACGATCCTGCATATATTTTTGCAACCAGAAATGGAGCAATCTATTGCCTCTCCTACAATACCGCCGGCGTAGGAAATCGTTCTGTTATAGATATCGGTAGCACTCACAAAACATTCATTTCCGCAATTTGATATTTCTGAATTGAGAGCATATCCTGCAATTCCTCCAGCGTAGGCATTTCCATCAAATGTTACTGAAGAACTAACTGAACCCGAAACCGTGCAGTTAACGATGGTTCCATTAATTAAAGATCCTGTAATGCCGCCTGCGCGTGAATAGCCGTATTCAGCATGTACGGACAATTCAATAACGCAGCATAAATTTAGGTTTTTGATATTACCGGAAGTATAACCAAACAATCCAACACTGTCGTACAAATGAGCAGGTTTTACTTGAAGACCCGAGATGGTAAAACCATCACCATCAAAAACACCTATAAAAGGAACTGCCTCATTAGTGCCAATAGGTACCCATCCGGCAACATTATTATAAAAAGCCCCGCCTTTAGCAAAATCTGCTTCAGTAAAAACGATATCTGCAATCATTTTATAGTGTGCATCAAGGTTGTTGCGCACATTATTCAAATGTTCCTTGGTTTCGATCAAGAACGGATCCTCAACCGTACCTGCCCCACCAGCATAGGCATAACAGGTAGCGAGATAGGTTGCAGTGTAGATTGTATCACCAGCACACGCCACAACGGTCTTATCCCAACCGGCAAAAGCATAGGTGTAGGTGCTGTCTGCTTCCCTGGTGGGATTTGCAGGTGCAGTTACTGTATCGCCATAATGATAGGTGTTGGTGGAAAGAACAGTGTTATCCCAGTTTTTAAAGACTACTGTGTAGTTGATATAAGTGGGCGTGTAGATTGCAGTGTAGGTTGTATTGCCTGCACAGTTTGCTACCGTCTTATCCCAACCAGCAAAAGTGTAGGTGTAGGTGTTATCTGCTGCCTTTGTGGGATCGGCAGGTGCAGTTACTGCATCACCATAGTGATAGGTTTTGCTGGAAAGCACATCGCCATTCCAGTTCTTGAACACTATGGTATAGTCCACATAGGTCTCCGTGTAGATTGCTGTATATTCAGCGTTACCCGTACAAGCGGCCAGTTCGTTATCCCAACTTGTGAATACCCATTTGTAGACAAGAGCGTTTTTGTGCTCTCTAGTAGGAGAATTTGTTGGTTTAATGGTATCTCCATACTTGTACTGCTTTGTTTCAAGAACTGTACCGTCCCAATCCTTAAACACTACCGTTGCCATAACATAGTTACCATCAGGCAAGAAATAGTTGTCACACTTGGCACAGTAATAACAGTTTTGGCCTGCAAACTCAGCTTCTGCCACCTGATAGTGCCAAACTGCAGAGGTAAGAGGAGTATTGAAACTATCTATGCGCATAATTTGACGATCCGCTTCTGTTCCACGATAGAACACCACAGAAAGTTTGCTACAAGTTCCAAAAGCATTTTTGCCAATGTTGGTAACCATTTTCGGAATAATAATTGAAGAAATACTTGTGCAATTATAGAACGCAGTGTCCCCAATGATAGTAAGGCGACTATTCTCTCCCCAAATTATATCCGTCAGGTTTGTGCAATTGCTAAACACATTTTTGCCAATGCTGGTAACACTGTCTGGCATTGTGAAATTGGTCAAACCAGTACATTTATAGAACGCACCATAGCCAATACTAATTGCGTTATCTGGAATCGTGATATTAGTCAGCAATGTACAATTCCAGAACGCAAAGTCCTGAATATCTCCGCTGGTTACAGTTACGGATTTTAAGGCAGCAGGAAGATTACCTGTATACTTTTCTTGGCTGCCATAACGATAATAATATTGTTCTATGGGCACCATTCCAATGTCGTTGCTGTATCCACTGAAAATCCAACTCAATGGATATATGGAATCATTGAACCATTCGCCATCACCTACAAAAGGTATTGTAATTGCCTCCAAATTCCTACAGCTTCTTAACGCACCCGGTCCAATTGCTGTGACACTGTCCGGAATGGTGATGCTGGTTAAACCAGTACAATTATAGAAAGTTTCTTGCCCAAGGAGCGTCACTCCGTACGGAATCGTAATATTGGTCAAACTGGTGCAATTATAGAAAGCTCCGGACCAAATATATGTTACAGTATTAGGAATGGTAATGCTTGTCAGATTTATGCAGTTGTAAAAAACCTGTTCATTAATTGCCGTTAAACCGGACTCGATTATTACATTAGTTAAGCCGGTACAATTGTAGAACGCATAAGAACCAAGTGGGGTCGCAGGGCAAGATATGCTGACGTTCACAAGCGTTGTGCAGTTTTCAAAAGCATGCTCCGGAATTTCGCCACCGATCACCGTAACAGATTTCAGCGTTGCAGGAATATAGTAGGTTTTTGTCGTTTCTTGTTCCCAATTTTCGTCATAATAGAATTGCTCTGTCTTTTTTCCGCCAGCATAGCTTTCTGTTCCAAAGTAATAACCAAAGGTTTCTTTGCTTTCATAAGAGAAGGTAATAGACTCTAAACTACTACAGCCGCTGAATACAGCTTCCCCAAGATTCGCGTCTTCGGGAATAACAATAGCCGTCAAGCTGGAGCAGTTATTGAATGCTTTTGTATCAATATTATGCATATTGTTACCTATAGTTATGTTCGTCAAACTTGTGCAATTCTCAAACGTACCGCTAAGCTTCAACACCCCGTTTCCGACGACGGCGCTAATCAAATTACTACAGCCCCTAAATGCGTAATAACCAAGACTGGTCACACTATCTGGAATCGTTACATTTGTTAAGCTGCTACACCCCGCAAATGCACGGTCCCCAATATTGGTAAGCTGACTGTTTTCCCCAAAGTTCAAGCTTGTCAAACCAGAACAAGAGGTAAATGCGTACTCACCAATACTGGTAACGCTATCTGGAATAGTAATACTTAATAAACTTGAGCATTCTCTAAACGCAAAACCTTCAATGGTAACAACACGGTTACCGATAGACACACTTTCCAGGTTCGTACAGCCCCAGAAAGCATAGTCCTCAATGGTAGTAACGCCGTTAGGGATTCTAATGCTGGTAAGGCTCTCACATCCGTAGAATGCGTGTGAGCCAATTCCTGTAACACCGTCCGGAATAGCAAAGTTTTTTAAATTGGTACATTTATTAAACGCATAGCCGTCAATCGTGATAAGCCGACTGTTTTCTCCAAAATTCACGCTTGTTAATTTGGAGCAGCTGTTAAAGGTGCCGTAACCAATCGTTGTGAGCTGACTGTTATTCTCAAACGTTACCGAGGTAAGATTTTTGCTGTTTTGAAGTCCTTTTTCGGTAACATAGGTCACACTGTTTGGGATTATAATTTCTTCCAATGAGTCTTTGCATACAATCATCGTTGATGTTATCGTTTTGGAACCATCCGCTACAATTAATTTTTTGATAGCGCAGCCGGAGAATGCGCCCTCGCCAATGTAGGTGACGCTGTCCGAGATCGTAATGCTAGTCAGTCCGGTGCAGTTAGAGAACGCAGAACTGCCAATGTGGGTAACGTTATTCGGAATAACAACGCTGGTCAGCCCAGTGCAATCTCCGAACACATAACTGCTAATGCCGAAAATGCTATTCGAGATGGTAACGTCAGTCAGTCCGGCGCAGCCAAAGAACGCACCTACGCCAATACTGGTGACGCTGTCCGGAATGGTAACGCTGGTCAACCCGGTGCAGTTAGAGAATGCACCAGTGTAAATAGTGACAACACTGTTAGGAATGGTAATTGATGTCAGGCTGGAGCAACCATAGAACATAGCCGCATTAATACATGTAATACCTTCTGGGATATTGATGTTAGTCAGGTTGGTACAGCCAGAGAACGCGCCATAACCTATGCTGGTGACACCGTCCGGAATGGTAATACTGGTCAGGCTGGTGCAGTTAGAGAACGCATCATCACCAATCGCTGTGACCGGCTTGCCGTTATAAGTGGACGGAATTGTGAGGCTGCCCGATGCGGACGTATTGCAATCCGTAACAGAATAGCTCTTGCTGTCGCTGTTTAAAGTGAAAGCCAAGTCGCTCGTACTGGCTGCATTTGCTCGCGTAGGCAACAAGCAAAAGCAAACCAACAGGACCGCCACTATAGAGGCTCCACATAATAATTTCTTTTTCATTTTCATCTTTTCCTCTCTTTAAGGTTGCAAAGTCGCGCATTTTAGCGGTACGAGTTTTATAAAGTAATTTATGAAGGTAAAATAAAAAAGCGCGGCTACCGAAGTAACCGCACAAAAAACACAAACTCCGATAGTCGCCAAACTATATCGATACAAAAGAACATTATGTACATACCGATGGAATCTGCGTTTTTATCAAATTCAAGGTATGTACGCAAAAGGGTATACTACCCCCTTACTCAAGATTCTTTTGATGAGTATATATCGTTATAGTTTGGCAATTACATTATATTCCAATATTTGGGGGATTGCAAGAGTTTTACAGCATTTAATGCATCATTTGTGCCTTTGTTTCTCGTCTATAAATATAGCAAGAGTACCTTGAAATCTTACATAGCTTTTTCAATATCTAAAGTTGATAATCCATTCTCCTGATAACTGATTCTTATAATCAACCGTTCGTATAGGAAACATCTTTAGATATGTATGCTCAAAAAATTCCCCAATTGCAAATAAACCACTTGCGCATTGGGGAACAATTTGATATAGTATGAAAAAGAATGTTCCCCAAGGAGGTTTTGCTATGGAAAACACCTACTCTAAAATTCAGGAATTGCTGCATCAAAAAGCAGATTATCAGGCACGGTTGAATTTGATCCCTTATGAGGGCACTCCTGAAATCAAAGATCGCGATGGGCAGAAGTATCTGTATATGCGCAAACGGGTAGGAAGTCGGGTAACCTCTACCTATGTGGACTCCTATGCCGAAGAACTGTACCAGTTGTTACTCCGCAATTCTCGAGAGGCTCGGGAGCTTCGCAAGCAGATCCGCAAGGTGGAGCGGGAATTGGCCGCATTGGGCTACGAGGAAACGGAGCTGTCTCCGCGAGTAATGCTGAATTTTGACTTTGCCCGTGCCAATATGAAGGCCAACATTTACGATCAGGCTGTTTTGGAAGGTGTCGCTACCACATTCCCCCAAACAGAGGATATTATCGAAAACGGCATTGTGTCCGGTATGAAACCCACAGATGTACAGAAAATTTTGAATCTGAAGCACGCTTGGGAGTTTATCCTTGACAAGGATGTTTTGAGTTACGGAACGGACTATCACATCCTCTGCCACATCGCCAAGTTGGTAAACGAAGGCTTTTATTCTGACGGCGGACGGATTCGTGGTGTTCCTGTTACCATCGGCGGCACGAGTTATATACCGCCTCTACCCATCGAGAGTATCGTCAAAAAAAATATCGATGCCATTATCCACGAGAGTGCCGACGCCGTGGACACTGCCATCCAGCTGTGCCTGTACTGTATGAAAACACAAATATTCAATGACGGCAATAAACGAGCAGCCGTTATTTTTGCCAATCACTATATGATCACTAAGGGCCAAGGTCTGTTGGTGATTCCCCAGGAGCACGTGCCGGAATTCAAGCGTCTGTTGGTCGCTTATTACGAAGATCGGGACAACGGTGAAATTATTGATTTTATGCGCACCCTTTGTTGGCGGACTTTCTAACCCCTTTTAGGAGCACATCATGGACGAAAGAAGAAATTTGATCCTTATCAAGGGAGAAAACAAAACTTGGCAAATCAAGCGGTGCTACTATGATCCCCAAAGTCAACGCTACCAGGTGACCTTTGACAGCAACAAAACATATGCCTATGCCTACAATTCTGTGGAATGGCGAAAAGATCCGGAAGCACAGAATCCCGCCCTTTATCAAATCGCTACTACAGGAACTACCCTTAACAACATTCAGGCGATTTTTTCCTTCCGGGGATATGAGGAATGGTGGCACATCGTATTTGAAGGTGGTACAGGACGAACTTATCGCAAAAGTGAGTTACAGGTATCCAAAAGTTGTCTGGATAATGCACGAGCACAAAATAAGCTGCACTATCTGCGGGATATTGCCGGTATCAATGAACTAAAAAACGATGACGGAGAGGTGCTGCTGAAAAAGCAGTATGAGAAGCTGACTTTCGTAGGAGAAGAGTCTGCCCTTGCTACTTACCTACACCCAGAGAAATATCCGGTCAAGTCTTTTAACCCCGGACCACTGATCTTTCCCTTTGGCGGCAATGCCAGTCAGTTTAAGGCCGTGGAAAACGCCCTCGGCAAGCAAATGAGCGTAATTCAGGGCCCTCCCGGAACTGGAAAAACCCAAACCATTCTAAATATTATTGCCAATTTGCTGATCCGCGGAAAGACGATTCAAGTGGTGTCCAATAATAACTCCGCAACGCAGAATGTGCTGGAAAAGCTGGCCTCGCCCAAGTATAATATGGGATTTCTTGTAGCGACCCTCGGCAAAAGAGAGAATAAGAAGGCGTTCATTGACGGTCAAACTGGACTATATCCCGATATGACGGATTGGCAAAAGACACCACAGGAACAGCTGAAACTGAAAGAGCAGACCGAAGTGCTATCAAAGGAAGTTACAGAGCATTTCGGAAAGCAAGAACGGTTGGCGGTAGCCAAGCAGGAACTGGATGCATTAAATGTGGAGGCACAATACTTTGACCAATTTTGCGAAGACGCAAACCTGTTGATCCCTGCAAAAAAGCCCCGTAAAGGTCTGCGTTCAGAAAGGGTGCTGCGTACTTTGCAAGAGTGCGAACAGCTCAGCGAGAAGGAGCAACCCTTCTCTTTCTGGCACAAGCTGAAAAGCAGCATTCTGTATGGCATCTACGAATGGAAATTCCACGAAAACGAGATTGGTAGCATCATTACCTATCTGCAATATCTGTTCTATAAAACAAAGCGTGCAGAACTTACCAACGAGATTGCGTTTCTGCAGGAAGAACTGGCAAAGGTAGACGCCAAACAGAAAATGGATAAGCTGACCAAGCTGTCTATGGATTATCTCAAGGCGATACTATACAATCGGTACGGCAACAAGCAAATGCGACCTCGCTTTGCAATGGACGCAATCTGGAAACAACCTTTTGAGATTTTGAAGGAATACCCTATCATCCTCAGCACAACGTTTTCTTCCCGGAGTTGTTTGAAGGATGCTACCTATGATTATCTGATTATGGATGAGGCATCACAGGTCGATCTTGCCACCGGCGCGCTGGCTCTGGCTTCTGCAAGGAATGCCGTAATCGTTGGCGACTTGAAACAGCTGCCAAATGTAATCCCGGAGGATCAGAGAAAGTTGAGTGAGGCGGTATTCCAAAGCTATCAATTGCCGGAAGGGTATAACTATGCGGATAACAGCTTCCTAAAATCCATTTGTACTGTGATCCCTGACGTGCCGCAAACCTTGTTGCGGGAGCATTACCGTTGCCACCCGAAGATTATTGGTTTCTGTAATCAGAAATTCTATCAGAATCAGCTGGTTATTATGACAGAAGACCACGATGAGCCGGATACACTTTGCGTATTCCGCACGGTGGAAGGACAGCACCACAGAGGACATATCAATCAACGGCAGATCGACGTGACGATGAACGAGGTGTTGCCAAGATTGGATGGCACCGCTTCGGAAGATATTGGCATTATCGCCCCTTACCGGGCACAGGTAAAGGAGTTTGCCAAAGCTACAAACGGAACGGCTGTAGAAGTAGACACTGTCCATAAATTCCAAGGCCGGGAAAAGGATACCATCATCATTACCACGGTAGACGATGAGGTGACAGATTTCTCTGACGATCCGTATTTGCTGAATGTAGCTATCTCCCGGGCAAAGAAAAAACTCTGCCTGGTGGTGTCCGGGAATGAACAGCCTGCGGATAGCAATATCAAGGACTTGGTTGCCTACATTGAGTACCACAACTTTGAAGTGGTAGATAGTAAGCTGTACTCGGTATTTGATCTGCTGTACCAACAGTACACGCAGCAGCGTTTGGCGTTTCTGCAAAAGCATAAACGGATATCAGAGTATGATTCCGAGAATCTGATGTATGGGGCTATTAGCGATATGCTGCAGGAAATGCCGGAGCTGCCGCTAAATGTGATCTGCCACCAAAAGGTGCATCTGCTAATTCGGGATCACGAAAAGCTGACCGACGAGGAACGCCGCTATGCCACCCATCCCAATACCCATGTGGATTTCCTGATCTACAACCGCATCACCAAAGCACCGGTATTGGCAATTGAAGTGGACGGTTTCCATTACCACAAAGAGGGCACTAGGCAAGCAGAGCGGGATCGTACGAAGGATGAGATTTTCGCCAAGTACGAGATTCCTTTGCTGCGTCTGCCTACCAACGGCAGCGGTGAGATTCAGAAAATCAAGGAACAACTGCTACAAAGCTAAAGAAAACAGGATGACCTGCGTTGATGCAAGTCATCCTGTTTTGTTTACACGGTGATCGCCGCTATGTATTGCACGGTTTGGATATGCCCCACTGCAATACGGTTATGGCGCTGAAATTTCATAGTTCGTATGGGGCAATTGTTCTTGACCATCTGGCCGCCTACGGAGCCGGCCTCGCGGCTGGTCAGGTGACCGTTGTAGCCGTTGGTCAGGTTGACGCCAACTTCGGATGCAGCCTGCATCTTGAAGCGGTCCATAGCTTCCCGTGCCTGAGGAATGTTGATCTGGTTGTTGTTCTTCATAACATCTTTCTCCTTTTTCTGCTTTCTTGGAAAGGCAAACACTTTCCGAAGAAAGCATTTTCTTTCCGCAAACATAGCTTTGCCACAAGACCATAAAAAACACCTGTTTCTTTTCGGAAACAGGTGCATTTTTTGGAAATTATCGGCGCTTGCCTTTGTGACCGTTGGCGGGGTTGTTCAGCACCCGGCCGTCGGCGGCAAAACGGGAGCCGTGGCAGGAACAGTCCCAGGTATGCTCCTGCCTGTTCCACTTCAGGGCGCAGCCTAAGTGTGGGCAGCGCCGGACGGTGGGATAGAGAAAATTGGTCAGCGTTTCCCATACATTTACTGCCAGCTGGGGGTGAAGGATACTTCTATTCGGCGCAAAAAGCGATGCGCAGTCATTGTCCACACCGCCCACCGCGTCGCACAGCACCCGCGCCGCCACCATTGACGAGGTCATTCCCCACTTGTGAAAGCCGGTTGCCACATACAAGTCGGGTGTTGCCGGGGAATACTGCCCAATCAGCGGCAAGCCGTCCAGACTCATACAGTCCTGGGTCGCCCACTGGCGAACAATCCGGCTCTGGGGATAGTACTTAGCCTGCACCCGCTGCAGCTCTTCCCAACCACCGCAGAGCTTTCCCGTTCTGCCGCCGCCACCGCCCAAAAGCAGCAGCGCCCCGTGGTTGCGGAAGGACAGACCCTTGTCCGATTCGTCCACGTACATACCGTCTAAGCTCGGCGCGCCCTCCAGCGCCAGCACGTAGCTGCGGTGCTGATAAAGCTTTAAAAAATACAAGCCCCGGCGGTCGATAAAGGGAAAATGAGTGGCAATAATGATTTTGCGCGCCCAGATTCTGCCCCGGTCACAGACGGCGCAGTTGGGCGTGATTTTCTTCACCCACGTATCCTCATAAATTTGCAAATCCTTGGCGATATGGCGCAGGAATTTCAGCGGATGAAACTGCGCCTGCTCCCCAAGACCCACCGCTGATAACACGTCAAAGGGCAGTGGCGTCGTCTCTCGCAGCTCCGCCGGCGCGCCCAGCAGCTCCAGCGCGGCATATTCTTTTTCTATCTTTGCTTTGTCCTGCAGGCTATAGGTGTAAGCAGGCAGCACTTCAAAATCGCAGTCTGCCTCTTTTGCGATTTTTCCGAATTCCTGCACCGCCTGCCGGTTTGCGTGGTAGAACAGCTCTGCCGCCTCGAAGCCTTTTTTCTCCATCAAATCGTTGTAGATAAGTCCGTGGAGGGCGGTGATTTTTGCGGTTGTGCCGGCGGTAACGCCGCCGCCTATCCTGTCTTTTTCCACCACTATGCAGTCCGTGCCTGCCTGCTTTAGAAAATAGGCGCACATAATTCCGCAAATACCGCCGCCCACCACCAGCACGTCGGTTTTCACATCGCCCCGCAGAGGCGCACGGCGCTCCATAGCGCCGTCAAGCCAAATCGGTTCGTTCATTTTTGTCCTCCCGTCGTATACTGCCCTTAGTATACGCAGCTTTTGCGGGCAAAATCACGTTTCTGAAAAACCGTACAGCCAACAACGATGCCTGTGTTCATTTCTGCCGCTCCACACGCAAAATTGCTACACATTTCCGAATAACACTCCTGTTTCTTCGTTCATTTTTTTATAAGCTCATTGCAAAATTGAATATTTTTCTTGACATTTTCTTCCTAACGTGTTACCATACCATTATCATCACAGAAAAGGAGAATACTTATGAAAAAATTTATTTCCTTAATTTTGACCCTTGCGCTGTGTGTAGCGCTGTTTGCAGGCTGCTCTGCAAAGAAAGACACCGTTGTGATTTATTCCTGCGCCAACGACAAGCGTATCGCTTTCATGACCGAACAGCTGCAGGCAGAATTCCCCCAGTACGACATCGTTGTTGAGTACATGGGCACCAGCAAGCTGTCTGCCAAGATTCTGGCCGAGGGCAAGAACACCGATGCCGACATCATTCACGACCTGTCCTACCTGAATATGGACTCTCTGGATCAGGCAGGCCTGCTGGCAGATGTCAGCTATATGGATACCAGTATGTTCCTGGACGGCTCCATCATCAGCAAGAACTACATTGTGGAATGTCGTACCAGCGGCAGTGTCATCGTCAACAAGGACGTGCTGGCCAGCAAGAACCTGCCCACCCCCACCTCTTACGAGGACCTGCTGAAGCCTGAGTACAAGGGCCTGATCTCTATGCCCGACCCCAAGGCCTCCAGCACCGGCTATATGTTCGTCAAGTCTCTGTGCAACGCCTGGGGCGAGGAGAAGGCTATGGACTACTTCACAAAGCTCTCTGCCAATGTCCTGCAGTTCACCTCCTCCGGCAACGGTCCTGTGAACGCACTGGTGCAGCAGGAAGTGGCCATCGGCCTGGGTATGGTGAACAACGCTGTTACCCAGATCGACGACGGCATCAACCTGGAGATCCTCTTCTTTGAGCCGGGCGCAGCTTACGCTATGTACGGTCAGACCATCATTTCCGGCAAGGAGACCAAGGAATCTGTCAAAGAAGTATTTGACTATCTGGTAAATGTGTATCTGGAAGAAGAAGGCGCTAAATTCGGTGCCGAACAGGTTCTCAAGGGCAAGACCTTCACCTCCAAGAACTACCCTGCAAACATCAAATACTGCGATATGAGCAATGACACTCTGGCCGAAAAAGAGCGTCTGCTGAAGCTGTGGACCATCACCTAATCGGTAAAACCACGGGCGGGAAGAAATTCTTCCCGCCCGTGAAGTAGCGTTTACAAGACGAAATTTGGAGAAAAAAATATGACTGAAACAAACGTAACAAAGCTCCTGCAGGTACGCAACCTGACACATAAATTTGATGCCAAGACCGCGCTGAACAACGTTTCTTTTGACGTAAATCAGGGCGAATTTCTGGCGATTCTCGGCCCTTCCGGCTGTGGCAAGACCACTATTTTGCGAATCCTCATCGGTCTTTTGGAGCCCACCGCCGGCACCATTTTGATGGGCCAGCGGGACATTACCCACGAGCCCTCCTCCAAGCGGAATATGGGCATCGTGTTCCAGAACTACGCTCTGTTTGAGAATATGACTGTTCTGCAAAATGTGCAGTACGCTATGAAGTTCAACAAGGAAACCAAGGCTGACGCCACCCGGGCTGCCACCGAGATGATTCAGCGTATGGGTCTTGAAGAGCATATGCACAAGAAGCCCAATGAGCTTTCCGGCGGTCAGCAGCAGCGGGTTGCCATTGCCCGTACCCTGGTGCTGCACCCGCAGGTGATTCTCTTTGACGAGCCTATGTCCGCTCTGGACGTGGAGACCCGTCTGGCGCTCCGTAAGGAGATTAAGCAGATCCAGGCCGAATTCGGCACCACGATGATCTACATCACCCACGACCAGGAGGAGGCCTTTGCTATGGCCGACCGCATTATGGTTATGGAGGAATCCAATCTGGTGCAGATTGACACCCCTGTAGATATTATCAAAAACCCCGCCAACGATTATGTGCGCCGATTCGTTTTGGAAAACCTGCGAATCAAGATCAACTCTCTGTCCAAATACATAGACCTGTGAGGTATCGGCAGTGAAGATCAAGAGAAACATTCAATCCAACGGAACAAGATTCTTGCTTTGCCTTGCATTTATCTTGTTTCTGTTCTACCCCTTCGCCCAAATGGTGGTGAAGATCACACCTGAGGATCTTCATAATGTGGTAAACGCGCCCACCTTCTCAAGGGCAGTGGGTAACACCATAAAAACCGCGCTTATCACCACCCTGATTTCCGTGCCTCTGGGTTTGCTGCTGGCCTTCGCCCTGCAGCGGACCTGTATCCGTTGGCGCGCAGTGTGGACTGTCGCGCTGACCCTGCCTATGCTGATCCCCTCCATTTCCCAAGGTATGGGTCTGGTTGTCCTGTTCGGCACCAACGGCATTCTGCGCAACCTGCTGGGCATTGACGGCACCATCTACGGCTACACAGGCATCATCACCGGTTCTGTTCTGTATTCCTATCCGGTGGCTTTTCTGATGTTCAGCGACGTGCTGAAGTATCAGGACAGCTCTCCTTACGAAGCTGCGCAGGTTTTGGGTATTCCTAAGCTGCACACCCACCTGGCTATTACGCTGCCCTATCTTACCAAGCCTTTGATCTCTGCGGTATTTACTGTATTCTCCCTGGCCTCCACCGATTACGGTATTCCCATGCTGATCGGCGGCAAAACCACCACCCTGGCTGTTATGATGTACCAGGAGGTTTTAGGTCAGCTGAATTTCGGCAAGGGCGGTGTTATTGGCTTATTCCTGCTGATTCCCGCTGTTATTGCCTTTATTGTCAATACAATTATTAAAAACAGCAGCAAACTATCCTTCGTAACCCGTCCCTTTGATATCAAGAAAAACAAAATTCGGGACGGCGCTGCCTACCTGCTGTGTGGCACAACATTGTTCTTGATTATGCTTCTGTTTGGCTCATTCTTCCTGATTGCCTTCAGCAAGCGTTATCCCAGCGATATGACCTTCACCTTCGCCAATGTGCAGAAAATGTTCGCGTTGCGGGGCGGTACGTATTTCGTAAACTCCCTGATTATTGCAGCATTTGTGGCAGTCATTGGTATTACGGTCGCATTTATCACCGCGTATATGACCGCCCGTATGCCCTCTAAGTTCTCTTCTGTGCTGCACCTGTTCTCCATTACCTCTTTGGCGATTCCGGGTCTGGTTTTGGGTCTTTCCTATGCAATGACCTTCGGCGGCAGCTTTATTTACGGCACGCTGGCCATTCTGATTCTGGCAAATACGATGCACTTCTTCGCTTCTCCCTATCAAATGATGTATAACAGCTTAAGCAAAATGAACGAGAATCTGGAGAATGTGGGTCAAACTCTGGGCATCAATCGGCTGAGAATGATTCGGGACGTAATCATTCCCCAGTGCAAGGCGACACTGTTTGAAATGCTGGCTTATTTCTTCGTCAATTCTATGATGACCATTTCCGCAGTCTCCTTCCTGTCCACTGTAACCACCAAGCCTCTTTCCTTGCTCATCAGCCAGTTTGAAGGCCAGGTGCTGTACGAATGCGCCACGGTAGTATCCTTGCTGATTCTGTTCTGCAATGTTATTATGAAAGGCTTGGTATATCTCATCAACCGGCGGTACTACGATAAACCTGCCGGAAATCCCAACAAATAGGAGATAAATAGAAATGTTAACCAAAAAGCAATTTGATGTTATGGTACATCTGTCCAAGCAGGAAAAGGCCTGCTCTCAGCGAAGCATTGCAAATGCGCTGAATATGTCCGTAGGTACCGTTAACAAGCTGATAAAGGAACTGAACGAGGCAGGCTTTGTCCGGGATAACGTGATTACCTCTGCGGGTCTCACTGCTTTGGAGCCCTACCGTGTTCAGCGGGCAATCCTGATGGCCGCCGGCTTTGGCAGCAGAATGGTACCCATTACGCTGAACACCCCCAAGCCCCTGGTCCGGGTTAAGGGTGTGCGAATCATCGATACCCTGATCGACGCCCTTTTGGCCGCCGATATTACGGAAATCTATGTGGTCAGAGGTTACCTCGCTGAGCAGTTCGATCAGCTGCTTTATAAGTATCCTATGATTCAGTTCGTGGAAAACCCTCTGTACAACGAGGCCAACAATATCGTTTCCGTTATGTGCTGCGGCCCCAAGATCCGCAACTCCTACGTTATGGAGGCTGACCTCTATGTGCGCAATCCCGAGCTGATTCAGAAATATCAGTACTGGTCCAACTACCTGGCGATTCCTGTGGAACGCACCGATGACCACTGTATGTTTGCAGAAAACGGCATCATCAAGGGCGGTAGCATCGGTGGCGTTAACTGTCACCAGACCGTAGGCATCTCCTACTGGACAGACAGCGACGGCAGCCGTCTGGTGGACCACATCAAAGAGGTCGTTCACTCCCCCGGCGGCAAGGAACAGTTCTGGGGCTCCGTACCTCTGCGCTATCACGCAAAGGATTATGTTGTGCACGTGCGGGAATGCTCCGCAGACGACGTTGTTGAAATCGACAGCTTCAAGGAGCTGAAGGCTCTGGATCCGGTGTACGATAACTAATATAGTGGAAGCCCCGCGGGGGGGCGGAGAAAACCCCCCCCGCGGGCTTTTTTCGTTTC
>JAZRRS010000088.1:0-2601 GCA_045651005.1 Faecousia sp. | reverse complement strand
TAACATTGATGAGTGGGGCAAGCGTCGTCTGGCATACCCCATCAATGACCTGAACGAGGGTTACTACGTCCTGATGAACTTCGAAAGCAAGCCCGAGTTCCCTGCGGAGCTGGAGCGTGTTATGAAGATCACCGAAGGCGTCATGCGCTGCCTGACCACCGCTGTGGAAGAGTAAGGAGGATTCTCTATGCTTAACCACATCACCATCATGGGCCGTCTGGTCCGTGAACCCGAACTGCGCCGTACCGGCAGCGGTGTCGCCGTCACCAGCTTCACGCTGGCAGTTGACCGCGACTTCGGCAAGTCCGAAAACGGCGAGAAGGAAACCGATTTCATTGACTGCGTAGCTTGGCGTCAGACTGGCGAATTTGTCGCAAAGTACTTCACCAAGGGTCGCATGGCAGTGGTATCGGGTCGTCTCCAGATCAGACCCTGGACCGACAAAGAAGGCAACAAGCGTCGTACCGCTGAAGTTGTGGCAGAAAATGTCTACTTCGGTGACAGCAGACGTGACGGTGAGGGCGGCGCTGCCCCCGCAGGCAACACTTACGGCACACCCGTAACTCCTGCCTACTCCGCTCCTGCTTCTTCCGCATCCGATTTTGCGATGCTGGATGATGACGACTCCAACCTGCCCTTCTAATTTGAACTTTTCTACACTAATAAGGAGGTAATTACCATGGCTAACGAACAGCGTGTTCGTCCTCGCAAGCGCAAGAAGGTATGTGCTTTCTGCGTTGAGAAGGTGACTGCTATCGATTACAAGGATACTGCAAAGATCCGCCGTTACCTGTCCGAGCGCGGCAAGATCCTGCCCCGCCGTACTACCGGCACCTGTGCAGCCCATCAGCGCCATCTGACCACTGCTATCAAGCGTGCTCGTCAGATCGCTCTGCTGCCCTACGTGGCTGAGTAATTTGAATTTAAAAAACGCTGTTCCGAAAAATCGGAACAGCGTTTTTTATTGACTTCTTATGCGTAAATCGCCCGCATAAACTCAGGCTTCACATCTTCAACGATCTTTAACATACGGACCATAAGCTCGAAAGCCTCGTCCGCCGCATTCTCCGGCGCCAGAATGGCATCATCGTGAAACACCAGGTCGTTGTCGCTGTCCACATAGGCAGTAACCCACTTGTACTTGACATTGAAATCATTGCAGGCAAGGATCACATCCGTGGTCTTCTCTTCAGCAACACGCTCGTACACAAGATACATAGACAGGTACTGTCCCTCGTCACCGGTGAAAAACATTTTGGCGACCTTTCCCTGATAAGGAAACTCCACCACGGAATCACCATCTTTGTCAGTGCCACACTCAAAATTGAAATTTTTTTCTTTCAGGTTTTTTACAAACAGGTCAGCGCAGGTGTTAAGCATAAAGGTACCTCCTTTTTGATTTTTTCATTATAACCCAAGGCTTTCCCCTTGTCAACAAAGGAGGCAGCTCCGTTTCCGATAAACTATTTACAATTTTTTCATAAAAAAGCGCAAATAAGGCTTGATTTTTCTTCCCCTTTGGGGTAATATATAGCCGTTAGCACTCAAAAGAAAAGAGTGCTAATAACTGTGTAGATATATGTACTTTGAATGTACAGTCTAAAATACTCGTTTAGGAGGAACAATTATGAAACTGAAACCCACAGCAGACAATCTGGTGCTGAAGGCCACCGAAGCACAGGAGACCACCGCTTCCGGCATCATTCTGGCTACCACCAACAAGGAAAAGCCCGCTATTTTCGAGGTTGTTTCCGCTGGTCCCGAGGTCAAGGGCATTGCCGCCGGTGACAAGGTCATCGTCGGTCAGTTCGTCGGCAGCGAATTCAAGCTGGATGGCGTTGACTACAAGTTCGTCAAGCAGGAAGATGTTCTTGCTACCGTTACTGACTAATTAGGAGGAATTGAGATTATGGCAAAGATGATCGTTTACGGTGAAGAAGCCCGTAAGAAGCTGCAGGCAGGCATTGACCAGCTGGCAGATACCGTTAAGGTCACCATTGGCCCCAAGGGTCGTAATGTGGTTCTGGGCCGCAAGTTCGGTGCACCGCTGATCACCAATGACGGTGTGACCATTGCTAAGGAAGTAGAGCTGGAAGATCCCTTTGAGAATATGGGTGCTCAGCTGATCCGTGAAGTAGCTACCAAGACCAACGACATTGCCGGTGACGGCACCACCACCGCTACCCTGCTGGCTCAGGCCATCACCCGTGAAGGTCTGAAGAATCTGGCATCCGGTGCAAATCCCATGGTGATGCGCAAGGGCATCGAGAAGGCTGTTGCTGTTGCTGTGGAATCCATTAAGGAGCACTCCGTTCCCGTCAACGGCTCTGAGGACATTGCCCGTGTTGGTACTGTTTCCTCCGGTGACGCTTCTGTGGGCGCACTGATCGCCGAGGCTATGGAGAAGGTTGGCACCGAAGGTGTTATCACCATCGAGGAGTCCAAGACTGCCGAAACGGCTCTGGACGTTGTTGAGGGTATGCAGTTCGACCGTGGCTACATCTCCCCCTATATGGTCACCGATACCGACAAGATGGAAGCCGTTCTGGACGATGCACTCATCCTGATCACCGACAAGAAGATCACCTCCATCCAGGAGAT
>JAZRRS010000087.1:0-19108 GCA_045651005.1 Faecousia sp. | reverse complement strand
CACCGACAAAAGAACATTGATGGTATAAGTCTGCGTTCTTTCGTTTCTGTCCATGAGACCCTGCCGCTGCATAGAGCGATAGATTACAAGAATAAGTCCTTCTGTCAATATATAGGACACCGAAAGCCACTCAAAGCCACGAGGCAAAAACTGCTCGACAAGCCAAATGACGATGTTGCAAAATACCGTGCACAGAAGAAGCGCCGTATGCGTACGGGATTTGATCTTTTTCTTGAAAATAGCATAAAGGGTCACGGCCACCATAGAAAGCATGTAGCCGAACAGATATACATAGTACATAAGATGCAAGGGACCATACTCACGGACAAGTCTGGTGCTTCCGTCTACAAATGCGATATCCACCGTGCTGTAATAGATCGGCAGGATGCCGGGGCTGGTGGTAATGCCCAGCATCACGATCCCAATGGCGACCAGCGTGATCATCAAAGGCTTGCTTCGTTTCATGCCGCAAAAACGCAGCACCATCATCAGCAGGAAAAACGGCAGGAACACGCTGCCAAGATATGCCAGCCTGTTTGAGTTCAGCGCCGAGCCGAGATCCTTGGACACGGAGATCATAAAGTAACCAAGATTGCACACCGAGACCGACACAAACACCAATATCAGCCATGCATCCCGCTTTTTATCTGCGGCAACACAGATACCGACCATACACAGCGACACAAGGGCAGTCAAACCGTATGCCAACAGCATTTCGCCCCCTCCTTTCCATTCTTCTTTGAAAATCATCCTTATATGGCACATTATAGTATAGAAACGAAAGCATTTCAACTTGCTTTGAAATTCCACCATGCCCATGCCCCTTAAAAAACGAGCATACCCCAAAACCTTTGGTTAAAAGGTTTCTGCACAAACACAATACCCCGGCAATGAAACAGCAACTTTTCACCGTTTCACTGCCGGGGTTATCTTTGTCTTATTCTGTTATCCGAGCATTGTCTGACAAGCTTCACGCAATGCCGGGATATCTTCATTCAATGTCTCCCAGACAGAGGCGACATCAATAGAGCCATAGGCATGGACGTAGAAATTGCGGGTATCTTTGATGATCCGCCAAGGAATCAGCTTGTTGCGTTCTTTTGCCTCTTCAGACAGCTGACTGACCAGCTCGCCAATCTGCACCACGCACATACAACAGGCATCCTGAAACATATGGTCTTTTTCAAATGCTTCATAGCTCTGGTCATACCGAGCCAGGTTTTCCGCAATGCGCTCACAGTACGCAACGATTTTTTGTAAGATGATCTTATCCCGCTGTTCCATAGAGCAGCACCTCATCTTTCTTGATCATTTCCAAAAATGTCGGATCAGAGGATTCGCTTGTCACCAGATCCACCGGGCACTGCAACGCATCCTCCACCGCTAAACGAAACCCGCAGATCTGAAACAGCGTCCGCAGCTGACCTTTTTCGATCTTCAGATCCACATCACTATCAGTGGTCGCTACACCTCTGGAATAAGATCCAAACAAAGACACACTCTTCACACCATGGGCCTGCGCAATGGGTGTAATGATATTCTTCAATTCCTGAATGGTAAATGGCATACGACCACCTTCCTTCTGGTTTCAGTATAACACAGTGCAGAAAAATAAGCCATACTATCTTTGAAAATTTCTGTTTCTCCCATGATGCCCTTTTGTAGACATAGTATTACTTGCTTTTCTGTGCCTCCACTTTCTTTTTACTGCGGCAGTTTCTCTGGTTCATCCGTTTCCTTGCTCGGACGCACTCCGGTTTGCCGCAGATGACGGAGCGATTGCTTCTGCGGACAAATGCCTCACCACAGAATGGGCAGGACAGCACAACACCCTCATGTTTTTCCTTTTGATCCGCAGACGTCCCCTTGTCTTCCGGGGCAACATCTTCAGACAGTTTTCGTGCCAGAGTATACCAGCAGATATCGAAAACAGAACAGACATCCGCTGCAAGGACCATCTTTCTGGTTTTGGGATCTACTTTTAGCCGCACTCGGAAGTCCGGGATCAAATCAGCCAGGATCTCCTGCAGTTCTTCATAATAATCAAAGGGCACTCTGGCAAAACCGTCGTATGATTCTATATCCTTTGCCGCCTGCGCATCCAGCTGCATCATCTTCAGCAGGTCTCCACCGGCAGAGGCATAGTCTACTTCCGGAGCCTCTTCCGGGTCATAGCGAAACTTTTCAAAAAATGGCAGACCGGCAAAACGCCTGCCATCCTCATGCAAAGACAGCGCAGGCTCATCATTTCCCAGACACATCTGCTCAAACGCAAACTGCATCCGCATCGCCTGATAAAACCGCTCCAGATCTCGCATAAAGTCATCGATACTGAAAGCGGCATCCTTTTCAATGAAGTACCCATCTTCCTCCAACTTATATTGTGGATCTGTCAAATACGCATAGAGCGAATCGACTGCGTAAGGATGCCCGTATTCCTTACACCACTCAATGATCAGATCCGTGTACGATCTCTCTTCGGAGGGATCGTCTATTTTTTTAGCCAAATTGAAGATACTGGCTGTCAACTCCGCCCCAGTAGGAGAGTCATTCGTATACAGTTCCGGCTCATACCCCTTTTGACAGTATGGTCTGGCGATCAATACATCGGACGAAGTGTAGTCCAATTCATATTCTTTGAACCGGATCAGATGATAAATCAGCTGTCCCACACCGCCGATGGCATCGTAGCCCAGAACATCTGTCGTTTTATCTGCTTTTGACGGCACATAGTTGCCGTATGCATCGTAAGGCATGTTACACCTCCTGTGTCACCGTCGGAGTCACCATTAGGAATTTTCTTTCGGTGACATTATACAGTACAATAGCATTACAAACAAGAGCAAACAATTAAATACTTCCCCCCCAGAAGTCGGAGGTCGACCTAACCGAGGTAGTTTCCCGCACCGCTCCCCAAAAAGGAGGGGCGGTTTATAAAGGGGGGAGTCTAC
Source organism: Faecousia sp. (assembly GCA_045651005.1). Classification (GTDB taxonomy): domain Bacteria; phylum Bacillota; class Clostridia; order Oscillospirales; family Oscillospiraceae; genus Faecousia. The sequence goes on along the minus strand of JAZRRS010000087.1, from coordinate 16,157 downwards.
CTTTTTGAAAGGAGGAGCTAAATATGAAAAACAGAATTCGCCAGAGAGTGAACAGAAAAATCAAACTGCAGGAAGAGCGTTTGGAAAAGCGCAACAACTGTGGTGTCAAAGATTTGACGGCCTATAACGCGGTTGAGCAGATCCGCACTAAGGGCAAAGCGGAAATTGTCCTGAGATGATCCATAGCAGACCACCGATCAACACAGTGTCGATCGGTGGTTCTTGTTTGCTCTGTTTATTACCAACGAAAGGAGAAGTGAGTTATGGAAAGAACGACCATGAGTGTACAGGAGTTGTCTTCACAGATGGGCATCAGTCTTCCGAAAGCATACGAGCTGGTGAAAACTCCGGGTTTTCCTACATTGCGCATCGGCACAAGGATCCTGATTCCCATCGAAGCTTACAAGACCTGGCTTATGAAACAGTCCGGCAGCAATTGAACCATATTCGATTTCCCAAAAGGAGGTGAATAGATGAAAAACAAAACTAATGCCCTGCAGTTGACTGTCTACCACTCCGGTGCTCGCGGCAATGCCAAGAACTGCACCTATACCCACTGTGGCAGTGGCAGTACAGAGGAAGAACTGAAGCAGCTGTTCCGGTACGACCACACCCTGCTCCGGTTCAAGAACAACTACCGCAGCATCAGCAATTTTCAAGAAGCGGTCGTAGCGGCGCTGGATAATGACAACGACCACTCCGAAGATCCTGCCGAGTGGATCTCCATTGCGCAGATCCCGACGTTGTTCCCCGGTGTGCCCTGTGTGGTCAGCACCAGCCGCAACCACATGAAACAAAAGGGCAGTAAGTCTCCTCGGCCTCGATACCATGTGATCTTTCCTATCACACCGATCACCGATCCCAAGGCCTATACTGCACTACTACAACAGATCCAAGTACGGTATCCCTTTTTTGATGGAAATGCCTTGGATGCCGCCCGGTTCTTCTTCGGAAACCTGGATGCGGAGGTGTACATCTTCCACGGTAACACCACCGTAGATCGGTTCCTTTGGGATCTGGAGTCGGAGGAGGCCTTTGCCACTGTGGGCGAGACCATCCCTGAGGGTAGCCGCAACAGCACACTTTCCCACACCGCAGGGAAAATCTTGAAACGATGGGGCGATACCAAAGAAGCCACTGCGAAGTTCTTGGCAGAAGCAGAGAAGTGCATTCCTCCGCTGAACCGGTCAGAGTTAGAGCAGATCTGGAAAAGCGCTCTGCGCTTCTATCGGGAACAGATCAAGTCTTCCCCGGGATATGTGACCCCGGCTGAGTACAATGCTCCGCCGGAAAACAAATGGGAACAGCCGATCCCCTTTACACAGCATGCCTTGCCGTCTTTCCCGGTGGATGCGTTCCCATCCGCGATCCGCGATTATGTTTTGGCTGTGTCGGAGACCACCCAAACTCCGGTAGATATGGCGGCAACGGCAGCATTGGCTGTGTTGGCACTTTGTCAGCAAGGAAAATATCGCATCATGGGAAAGAGTGACTGGATCGAGCCGCTGAACCTATTCACTGTCATTGTAGCAGAACCTTCGGAACGCAAATCTTCTGTGATCAGTCACATGACACGTGCCATTCACCATTTTGAAGCGGAGTACAACGAGCACCATGCCTTCGCCATTGAGCGCAGCCGTACAGAAAAGCGCATCTTGGAAAAGAAGCAGCGCAATCTGGAGGATCTGGTCCTCAAAGGCAAGGCGCAGATGGTGGAATTGGAAGAAGTGATGATGCAGCTGGCTGAGTTCAACGAAGTTCTTCCCATGCGGTTGTATGTGGACGATGTCACCACAGAAAAGCTGACTTCTGTTTTGTCGGAGAACCACGGTACCGCAGCTATCGTATCTGCCGAAGGTGGCATCTTCGATATGCTGGCAGGCATCTACACCAAGAATGTCAACATCGATGTATTCCTCAAGGGTCACAGTGGAGACACCATCCGCGTGGATCGTATCGGCAGAAACAGCGAAAGCATCCTGCATCCCGCGCTGACGGTTTTGCTGGCAGTGCAGCCCAATGTTCTCTCCGGCATGATGAGCAACGGCACCTTCCGCGGCAGGGGTCTGACAGCACGATTTATGTACTGTATGCCCCAGTCCAAAGTTGGTGACCGGAAATATCGTTCCAAACCTATCCCTAATGAGGTATCCGCTTGCTATGATGTGCTGATCCGCAATCTGCTCCAAGAGGAACTGCCAAAGGTGCCGGAATTGATCTACCTGTCTCCCGAAGCAGACAAGCTGTTGGAGGCATTTGCCTGTGAAGTGGAAGGCAAATTGAAAACAGAGTATGCCGATATTCCGGACTGGGCCGGTAAGTTGGTCGGTGCGGTACTGCGGATCGCAGGACTGCTGTGCAGAGCCTCCTATGCTACCCGGATCGATCTCTTGGATATCCCGGAAGCGAAGATGGTCAGCGCAGAAGCGATGGCCGGTGCCATCGCCATTGGCAGATACTTCGCCGAGCATTCCCGTGCCGCCTATTCTCTCATGGGTGCGGATGACTTGGTCAAGCAGAGCAAATACGCACTGGATGCCATCGTCAAGAACGGCCTTGTGGAATTCAACCGCCGTGACATCATGCGTCTGTGCCGCAGCTTCAAAACAACGGATGCCGTACAGCCGGTACTGAACCATCTGGCAGACTTAGGCTATGTAGCATTGAAGGACTCAGAGCAGTCTTACACCAAGGGCAGACCGTCAAATCCTGCCTATCTTGTCAACCCATTGCTGTACAAGAAAGCAGCATAACAGACTTTTGTCCTTTTTGTCCTTAGTCCCTTAGGGTGTAAAGATACGGAAATATATAGAAATATATATCGTTAAACTACTGCTATCTATATACCCCCTCTGATGTAGATGTATGTATCCATACAGTAGGACGCGTGACAAAAAGGACAAAAATACCACACACAACATTATTTTTAGAAAGAGGTACTTGATAATGAAAATTAAGCAGTTGATCCCCGTAACCCCCGACTATGCCGTTCTGGCAATACATGCATATGATTTCTCAGGTCCTTGCTACGATCAGCAAGGTGACGGTCACAGGTTCTTCTGGGCTCTGATTGAGGAAAAATATGATGATCGTATCGAACTGCTCGATGTGGGTATGGGAAAAGAGCCTAAAATCTGCGAACGCCGATTTGTAGTGCCCAGAAAACCGTGTCCTCACTGCAATCAACAGATGGAACCCAGATATGACAACAAACACAGACCTATTTTCTGGCAGGAATGTCCTCACTGCGGTTATATCTACGATATGCGTGGCCACGAAGAAGAGTTTTGATCCCGATCTTATCTATGGAGAGTCATCGTCTTCCCCTTAGGGGGGTAGGGGGGTGCAAATCTCTACAGCTTTTGCCCTCGGACAACGGCCTGGGCTTTCACGCACAAAAACAGCGAATTCAAAGGTAAAAAACCGGAAATCAAATAAAGGAGTGAAATTCATGTCTAAAGACGGTACAAATCGCGGTGGTGCTCGTCCCGGTGCGGGCAGGAAACCAAAAGCGATCTCCGAAAAGATCGCAGCCGGAAATCCCGGTGGCAGACCGCTGACGGTGGTGGACTTCGGAAACGAAGCAGAAAACCTCATCGGCAGCGAAATGCCCCCAATCAAGGAGTATCTCAAAGCAAAGCAGAAAGACGGACGTGTCACCTGCGCCGAAGAGATCTACACAGAAACATGGCAGTGGCTGCGTGAACGCAAATGCGAGCATCTGGTCACAACCCAACAGATCGAACAGTATGCCATGAGTGTGGCACGCTGGATCCAATGTGAAGAAGCGGTGTCTGAGTTTGGCTTTCTTGCAAAGAAGCCCACAGGCACCGTTATTTCATCCCCTTATGTCACCATGTCTCGGGAGTATATGAAGCAGGCCAATACCGCCTGGTATCAGATCTTCCAAATCGTGAAAGAAAACTGCACTATGGAGCTTGGCAGCAGAACACCACAGGATGATGTCATGGAGCGTCTGCTTACAGCTCGCATGGGCAAACGATACACGTAATTGAATTTTGGGAGAGTGGCTCTAACGGGTCACTCTCCCCACCAACTTTGCGGTTATGACGGAAGGAGTGTCACGATGAAACTGCAAGACCAAATCACCATTCAAAACATGCGGCTGGAGGGGCACACTCCTTCCGTCATCGCCGCTAAGTTGGGACTGCCCGCAAGTACGGTCAGATCCTATATCCACCGCCACCCGGAGATCCCCGGAGCAAGAAACTGTAAACAGTGCGGAGTGCCGATCCGACAGCCGAAGGGTCGCAGGGAAAAGAAGTTCTGCTCGGACAAGTGCCGCATGGCATGGTGGAACAGCCACCAAGAGGAAGTCGACCGAGCGGCATACTATACGCTTATGTGTCAACAATGCGGAAAGGAGTTTGAGAGCTATGGAAACAAAGACAGAAAATACTGCTGCAGAGCCTGTTATGTTGCGTCAAGACAAAGTAGATAAGTACGCGCCCATCAATCTGATGCTTTACCATACATCTCTTTCTCTCTTCCGCGATCTGGTGGATGATGATGTTTTCACCCGGCAGGACTACCGGAAAATACGCACAATTCTGAACAAAAAGTACGGCTTTCCTTCTGGCAGTATTTTTGCCGAAAGCGCTTGATATCCGTGCCGTTTAGAGCGAACATACAGTACCCCAATTTGATACAAAGGAGGAAGCCTATGAGCAAAACAGTCACGCAAGTGCGCTTTCCGAAAGTACCCTTGCCCCAACTGAAGAAAGTCGCTGCCTACGCCAGAGTCTCCACCGGCAAGGATGCCATGCTCCACTCTCTGGCAGCGCAGGTCAGCCACTACGCACAGCTGATCCAAGGCCACAGCGGTTGGCAGTATGTGGGCGTGTATGCGGACGAAGCTCTGAGCGGCACAAAGGACAGCAGACAGAATTTCCAACGGCTCATTGCCGACTGCAAGGCTGGTAAAATCGACATGATCATCACCAAATCCATCTCCCGCTTTGCCCGAAATACCGTCACCTTGCTGCAAACCGTAAGGGACTTAAAATCCCTTGGGGTGGATGTGTATTTTGAGGAGCAGAACATCCACATCATCAGCGCAGACGGCGAATTGATGCTGACCCTCCTTGCCAGCTACGCGCAGGAGGAAAGCTTATCCGCCAGCGAGAACCAGAAATGGCGAGTGCGGCACAGCTTTCAGCAAGGCCTTCTCTGTGGCGGCAAGATGATCGGATATCGGTATGACCAAGGATCTCTTTCCCTTCATGCTGCAGAAGCAGCGGTCGTGCGAAAGATTTACGAACTCTACCTCAGCGGCATGGGGTTGGAAGCCATTGCCAAACAGCTCAACGAAGAAGGGCATCTGACCCGTGGCGGGCATCGATGGATCGGCAACAGTGTTCTGGCTGTACTTCGTAACTATGCTTACACAGGCAACCTTCTTCTACAGACCACTTTCCGAGAGAACCACCTGACAAAGCGAAAGCTACAAAATAACGGAAAGCTTCCCAAATACCACATTGCCGACAGCCACGAGCCAATCGTATCCCTGCAACAATTTAACGCTGTGCAAGAGGAGCTCAGTCGCCGCGCCGAAAAGCACACCCATCCCGGAGAGAAAAAGAAACAGTACCCTTTCACTGGGATGATCCGATGCGGATGCTGTGGAAAGAACTACCGCAGAAAGACCACACCGTCTCGTGTCACATGGGTCTGTCAAACCTACAACCGCTATGGCAAAGTAGCCTGCCCATCCAAGCAGATTCCGGAAGATACCTTGATCGCCGTCACAGAAGGAGTAGTTGGGAGCCTTAATGCCCTCGACAGTAAAATAACGGAAATCAGAGCAATGAATGGGAATATCCTTGAGTTTACTCTTTCCGATGGAACTGTTTCCGTTAAGCGATGGCAAGACCATTCCAGAGCAGATAGCTGGACAGATGAAATGAGAGAACAAGCAAGACAAAGAGAATTAGAAAGGAGGGCACCCCTTGGCTAAAAATATCACCGTCATCCCGGCAACACAGTGCATTCACACAGGAGCACCGCTGCAAGCACCGCCGCAAAAGCGAGTAGCCGGATATGCCAGAGTTTCCACCGGCAGTGAAGAGCAACTGACCAGCTACGAAGCGCAGGTAGATTACTACACCAACTACATTCGCAGCCGCCCGGACTGGTTGTTTGTGGATGTGTACACAGACGAGGGCATCTCCGCCACCAACACCAAAAAGCGTGATGGTTTCAACCGCATGATTTCAGATGCCTTAAGCGGCAAAATCGATCTGATCGTCACCAAATCCGTCAGCCGCTTCGCCAGAAACACCGTGGACAGTCTGACCACCGTCCGCAAGCTAAAAGAAAAGGGTGTAGAGGTCTACTTCGAAAAGGAGAACATCTACACCTTGGACAGCAAAGGGGAGCTGCTGATCACCATTATGTCCAGTTTGGCACAGGAGGAGAGCCACAGCATTTCAGAGAATGTCACATGGGGCCAACGAAAACGGTTCGCGGATGGCAAGGTCAGCATGCCCTACAAGCAGTTCCTCGGCTATCGCAAGGGAGCGGACGGATTGCCGGAGATCGTACCGGAGGAAGCCGAAACAGTTCGCACCATCTACAGACTGTTTGTGGAAGGCCACTCCACCAACGCCATTGCCAAGCATCTGACACAGCAGGGTATCCCCACCCCAGCAGGCAAAGAAGTCTGGCAGAGAGCAACAGTGGAGAGCATTTTGCGAAACGAGAAATACAAAGGCTCGGCACTACTGCAAAAGAAATTCACTGTGGATTTCCTGCAGAAAAAGATGAAGGTCAATGAAGGCGAAGTGCCTCAATACTATGTGGAGCACAGCCATCCGGCGATCATCCATCCGGAAGAATGGGAGAAAGTACAGCTGGAACTGGCACGGCGCAAAAACAGCACTCGGCGCACCAACGGCAGAAGCCCCTTTTCCGGGAAAATCGTCTGTGGTGATTGCGGTGAGATCTTCGGTGCAAAGGTCTGGCACTCCACAGACAAATACCGTCGCACCATCTGGCAGTGCAACGGTAAGTTTCAGGGCGAACACAAATGTCAGACACCCCATCTGTATGAAGATGATCTGAAGTGGCATTTTCTGACCGCGCTCAGTGAACTTCTGTCCGACCGCGAAGCCCTGTTGGAAGACGGCAGAGTCATCCTCCACGAGATGACCGACTGCACCGCCATTGATGCCCAGATAGACAGCGCCCTGCAACGGCTGGAAGAACTGTCCGCACAGCTTCGGCAGTGTGTCGCCGAAAACGCATCTCAGATCGTCGACCAGGCTGCCTACCTCACTCGGTACAGCACACTTGCAACGGAGTATGAAAGTCTGCAGGCACAGCACGAAAAGCTGCAGGCCCAAAAGGAAAAACGGCAGATCCAAGCCGAAGTCCTGAACAGTTTCCTGTCTGAGATCTCCAAGCCGGAGCTCCTGCCGCTTTCCTTCAGCGATGCCCTATGGCATACCACGGTCGATCATGTGAAAGTATACGAAGATGACCGGCTGGTATTTTGTTTTAGAAATAGAACAAAAACCACTGTATATCTTTAACATAGAAAGGAAAATATGTATCTAAATACACCACAACAAGATCCAAGCATTTTATCTACTCAGCATATTAAATTAATTTTCAATAGATTGACATTAATACGAGAAAGAAGTAGAATAATAATGAGTTATTGTATGTGCAAGGAGGTGTTTTTGTGGCAACTGCTGAACAAGTTAAAAGTTTAATTAAGGCACATATCGAGCAGGATAACGAAAGATTTAAAACAACCGTTCTTCAGATTGCTGCCAACGAAGCCAAGCACGGACACGATACTTTTGCGCGCGAACTGAAACAATATGCAGAAAAGATAGGGAATGGCAAAAATAATTTAATCCGCATAAACAACGGTGCCAACAATATGTTTCTTGTTTCTGTTCCCTCTGCGCGACTTCTTGATTTGGTTGTTCCAAAAGAACTGCATGAGCGCATAGAGCGCATTCTAATAGAATACAGGAATAGGACTAAATTGCAAAAATATGGTTTTTGCAATAGACGGAAAATACTGATTGAAGGACGACCAGGAACAGGAAAAACTTTTACTGCATCAGTTATTGCTTCAGAATTGGGCTTGCCTCTTTACACTATACAGATGGATAAAGTTGTTACTAAGTTCATGGGAGAAACCAGCGCAAAATTGAGACAAATTTTTGATACTATATCTACATCATCTGGGGTATATTTCTTTGATGAATTCGATGCAATTGGTGCAGACAGAAATTTAGACAACGAAGTTGGTGAGGCAAGGAGAATCCTCAATTCTTTCTTGCAATTTATCGAACAAGATTCTTCTGACAGCATTATCATTGCAGCAACCAACAATCAGAAACTGTTGGACCAAGCTCTCTTTAGACGTTTTGACGATGTGTTGCATTATGCAATGCCTACCAAAGATGAAGTTAAACGACTGTTTGACGCAAAACTTAGTGTTTTTGACAGAACTTTTGCCGTGTCAGACGAAGTTGTGCGCAAAGCAGAAACATTAAGTCACGCAGAAATTATCCGCGTATGTGATGATGCAATCAAACACTCTATTCTTACAAGTACACTAATCAACAATGCATATCTCCTGAAGATGCTTGAAGACCGGATACGCGCATATATAGCAAAGGAGGCATAATCTTATGCCTGTAGAGAAACGAAATATATTTCTGCGCGAAACACAGAATTCCTTGCCCTTTGTCTCCAAGAGTCAAAGGGCAAAAACATCTTTTCCCAACCGCGCAAACCAAAGAGAGCACGCCACGTTTATTGCTCGGAAGCTCATTGAGTGTCAACAGCAAGACTTACTTCAGAAGAATGTTGTAGCTGTTCGTCACAAAGAAGGTACATACCTAGAATTTATCGGTTTGGAAGATCACGATTTACTTATAAAGTCATTCGACAATTATACTTCGGGAATTCGGTTGCTTAATGTACGCAAAGACAACGGAACCACAAAGGCAACCGTCTATATTCCCGCAACAAAAACAGGATATTTCCTCGAGAAGGTTCGTGCCTATGCAAATTCTCTTGATACGCTAACGGAAGGAAAAAATCCCAAAAACAACGATTTAGTTCGCAGCATCGAGGATGTAAAGCCGGCATTACTTGAGGCTTTTTGGATAGGTGAATTGTCTGATATACCAGCTGAGACTCCTGTATGGTGCGAAATTTGGCTCCGATATGAAAATACGGATACTGAAACAACAAACGAAGATTTCTCTCTATGTTGTGAGGCCCTCAGAATCGAGGTTGGACAACAATGTATCGTTTTTCCAGAGCGACTAGTTCGGCTTGCGAAAGTATCTCATTCCCAATTGATAGGACTGCTTGAAGGCTGTAATTTCTTAGCAGAAGTTCGCAGAGCACAAGAACCAACAAGTTTTTTCGATGAACTTTGCGGTCGCGAACAGCGCGAATGGGTGGACGAATTACTGTCTCGCACCACTGTTTATCCCTCATCCGCATCTGTGTGCGTTCTCGATACTGGAGTAATGGCTACACACCCTCTCCTTGAGCTGGCTACATGCGAAAACCACGTTCAGGCAGTTGACGAACACTGGGGAGCTAATGATCATAATGGGCATGGCACCGAAATGGCTGGTGTTGCGCTATATCATGATTTGAAAAAGAAACTTGACGGAACAGAACCAATCGAAGTTCGCCACCGCATAGAGTCTGTGAAAATACTGCCTCCATATGGTGGTAATCCTCCTGAGTTATACGGTGCAATAACCGAACAAGCTGTCGCGTTAGCTGAAATCGCCAATCCTAACACTGATCGTAGCCTTTGTATGGCGATAACATCACCCGAGTACAACACAAAAGATGGTAGCCCTACATCGTGGTCGGCAGCAATAGACAACATAACATCGGGTGTTGGTGGAGAAGATGAAAAACGACTCTTCTTCATTAGTGCAGGAAATGTAGACTGCACTGAAATACAATCTGCGGGTTATCCCCTGGCAAATGAACTTCACGTCATTGAAAGCCCCGGACAATCGTGGAACGCAATAACCGTTGGTGCCTACACCAAAGATGTTAGCATTCAATCTGCTCAGTATGCAGGATTTTCCCCAGTTGCAGATAACGGGCAACTTTCTCCATACAGTTCTACATCCATGCTATTTTCTAAAAAGTGGCCTGTTAAACCAGAAATTCTTTTGGATGGAGGAAATGTTGCAACCAATGGAGCAGATTTCACGTCTTGTCCCGATTTGTCTTTGCTGACTACTAAAAAGGATTATTTGACAACTCCTTTTACTACTACATGGGCAACCAGTGCAGCCACTGCTCAAGCAGCACATATGTCTGCACAGATCTTTGCGGAGTACCCAGGTATTTGGCCAGAAACAGTTCGTGCTCTTTTGGTGCATTCAGCACGGTGGACACCGCAAATGGAACAGCAATTTTGCACAGACACAAAAAAGTCTGGTGGTCGAAGACACTTACTGCGCACTTGCGGGTACGGCATTCCCAATTTAGACCGAGCAATTCAATGCATGGACAATGCCGTTAATCTGATTATTCAAGGCGAAATACAGCCATATGAAAAGCAAAATGGGCATGCGCAAATGAAAGAAATGCATTTGCATCAAATTCCCTGGCCTTCAGAGATACTTCAGTCGCTCGGTGAGACTGAGGTTGAAATGAGAGTTACCTTATCATACTTTATTGAGCCAGGGCCCGGCGAAAAAGGATGGAAAGATCGATATAGATATCCTTCTTGTGGCCTTCGTTTTGATGTTATCAATACAGATGAAACTGTTGAGGATTTCAAAAAAAGAGTTAATGTAAAAATGCGTGGCGATGATAAATCTGACAGCGGTGACGGTAGTAGCGGGAGTGACCGTTGGTTTTTAGGATCTGACAACAGAGATGTAGGATCTATCCACTCAGATTTTATCAAAGCAAGTGCAGTCGATTTGTGTCAAGCAAGATATTTGGCAGTATATCCCGTGATAGGCTGGTGGAGAGAACGATCTCATTTAGGAAAGATTGATAGCACGACTCGATACTCCTTGATTGTTTCCATTTCAGCTCCAGATGTAAGCGTAGATCTATACACTCCAATCATTACTCAAATCCCCAACACTATTGAAATTGAGATTCCCACATCATAACAAATAAAAGGAAGAGCAGATGCTCTTCCTTTTATTTGTTGTAGATATATCAGCTCTCATACCAATTCCAAAACAACAGTTAGGGGAGCAAACTCACATTGTTGCTTTTCTCTGGAATAATTTAACGAATTGCGGTTGTTTAACGATAGCAGACCGCAAGATGTAGTATTTTCGTTTTTTAGACACACAAGCGCACCACAATATACTGTGGTGCACTTGTGTTTTGCGTTGCAAAGTTTGGAAAATCTCCCTGTTTTGGGGTAAATATAGGCATAAAAAGACCTACCGCAGGTGATACCCATTGTATCAACTTGCGGTAGGTTATTTGGCGGAGACGGTGGGATTCGAACCCACGTGCCGTTGCCGGCAAACTGATTTCGAGTCAGCCCCGTTATGACCACTTCGATACGTCTCCAGATTGCTCGTTTGATCCGCCGCTGGCGGCACTCGCCTGTGCGATTATAACAGGAATTGTTCAGAAAATCAAGACTGGTCTCTTACCCGCAGCTCCCAGAAGGCCACAGCCCCCGCCGCTGCCACATTGAGAGAATCCACCCCGTGAGACATGGGGATTTTCACCGTGTAGTCGCAGGCGGCAATGGTCTTTTCCGACAAACCGTCACCCTCTGTGCCCAAGATCAGCGCCAGCTTTTCTTCTTTTTTCAGTGCCGCATCCTCGATGGATACGGAATTCTCCGTCAATGCCAGCGCTGCTGTTTGGAAACCCAACTCCCGCAGCCGGGACATTCCCGGCTCCGGCCATTGGGTGTGGTCCCTCTCCAGCCTCGTCCAAGGCACCTGAAATACGGTGCCCATACTCACCCGGACAGCTCTCCTGCAAAGAGGATCACAGCAGGTGGGGGTCAGCAGGACTGCATCCATATGCAGTGCCGCTGCGGAGCGGAAGATCGCCCCCACATTGGTGGTGTCCACAATGCCTTCCAAAACGGCAATGCGGCGGGCGTTCCGGCACAATTGTTCGACCGTTGGCAGCGTGGGGCGCATCATGGCGCACAAAATGCCCCGGGTCAGTTCATAGCCGGTCAGACCGGCCAGAACGTCCCGCGCTGCCGTATAGACCGGAATCTCCGGACAGCGTGCCATCAGCTCTGCGCCCTGACCCTCCAGATGCCGCCGCTCCATGAGCAGGGAAAGGGGCTTACACCCGGAATCCAGCGCCCGGTGGATGACTTTAGGACTTTCTGCAATGAACACGCCTTTTTCCGGCTCCAGCCGGTTTCGCAGCTGTGCTTCTGTCAGAGAGGAGAACACCGAAAGCTCCGGCGCAGAAAGATCCGATAGTTCAATGATTTGATTCACCCGATCACATCCGCTTTGCAATTTCATTCAGGAATGTTTCCGAATCTACCGCTTGTGCCCGGAAACCCGGCTCCACAAGGCCAACCAGATCCTTTGTCATAATGCCGTCGTTGAGGGTTTGGAAACAGGCCTGTTCCAGTCGGTCGGCAAAGGCTTCCAGATCCGCAAGACTGTCCAATTGTGCCCGTTTCCGCAGGGCACCGCTCCATGCAAAAATAGTGGCCATGGGGTTGGTGGAGGTCTTTTCTCCGGCCTGCCACCTGTAATAATGCTTGGTGACGGTGCCGTGGGCAGCTTCATACTCTGTGGTACCGTCGGGAGCCACCAGAACGGAGGTCATCATGGCAAGAGACCCGAAGGCGGTGGAGACCATGTCGCTCATGACGTCGCCGTCGTAATTCTTGCAGGCCCAGATGAAACCGCCTCTGGAGCGGATGACCCGGGCAACGGCATCATCAATGAGGGTATAGAAGTAAGTAATGCCCAATTCCTTGAACGCTGCTTCATAGGCGGAAAATTCTTCCTCAAAAATGGCTTTGAACTTGCCGTCGTAGACTTTGGCAATGGTATCCTTGGTGGAAAACCAAAGATCCTGCCGGGTGTCCAACGCGTACTGGAAGCAGGCTCTTGCAAAGGAACGGATGGATTCGTCTTTATTATGAGCACCCTGCCAGATGGCAGGGCCATGGACCTTCTGCACCAGCAGTTCCTGCTTTTCGCCGGTTTCATCCACAAAGGTCATGGTGCAGGTGCCCGGTCGGGTGGTTGCCATATCCACAGACTTGTAGACGTCGCCGTAGGCATGACGGGCGATGGTGATGGGAGCTTCCCAGTTCTTCACCACCGGCTTGATGGCATCGATGCAGATGGGCGCCCGGAACACGGTGCCGTCCAGAATGGAGCGGATGGTCCCGTTGGGGCTTTTCCACATTTCGGTCAGCTGAGGGTATTCCTCCATCCGCTGCCTGTTGGGGGTAATGGTGGCACATTTGACCGCGACACCGTACTTCTTGGTGGCAAGCGCCGCATCCACCGTTACCTGATCTTTGGTATCGTTGCGGTGGAGCAGGCCCAGATCATAATATTCCGTTTTCAGATCCACAAAGGGGAGAATGAGTTTCTCCTTGATGAGCGCCCAGAGCACCCGGGTCATCTCATCGCCGTCCATCTCCACCAGAGGGGTGGTCATTTTGATTTTTTCCATTTTTACACCTCTCAGTCAGCTTTGCTGACAGCTATACGCCCCCCTTTTGTCAGCTTCGCTGACATTTCCCCCGCTGGGGGAATCACCTCAAGGGGAGCCTTGTTTTTATTTGCCGTAACCGGCGGCATAGTAGTTCATCAGGCAGCCTTCCCGGAGAATCTGCCGCTCATTTTCTGTCAGACCCTTGCAGAGCAGTTTCAGCTCCGTCACGCGGTCTGCGGAGATCAGTTTGGCATCAAACGCCTCCCTGCCCTCGGCAAGACCCTTGTTCAGCCCGGGAATGTAGACCCAATCTCCCACCTGTGCGGCAAACTCCGTGCCCTCAGGCAAGGTGAAGGGGGTCATGCCCCAGTTGATACAGTTGGAACGATACCGCTTGGTGGCATATTCCCGGCAAATGTTGGCAAAGCCGCCCAGCACCTTCTGGCAGGAGGCTGCCTGCTCTCTGGCAGAACCGTCACCGGGACGGTTGGCGTAGATACACGAACCAACAGAGGTTTTGCTCCGGTCACCGCCTGCCTGTACCAGCACACGGCAGGCTTCTTCCTCTTTTTCGCCGTCCCGCACCGCTTTGCTTCTGCTCACATAGGCGGGCTCCCGGCGGCTCAGGGTAAATTCGCTGAGGCCGATGGGATTGGAACGGTAAGAAGAAGTCTCACCGGAGGGAATCAATTCGTCGGTGGTGGTCACCGGGTCGTGAATGACGGCACACAACTGCACCAGCAGATCGTCAGCCAGTTTGGGCATCCGGGGCCAGTCTTTGATGTTGGGGCCATAGCGCAGCTCGGCGGAGGGATCGGCTTTGCCGAAGCCCTCGTAGCAGCGTTTTTCATAAACACCGCCGTCAAAGTGATACACCAGCTCTGTTTCTGACGGCAGTTCGTAGTCAATGTCCGTGGCGGCGGTCAGTACGCCGCCGTTTCTTGCCGTAGCGGCAATGGAGCGGGCATCCATCAGCGCCACAGCAGAGATCTGACCGTTTGCAGGCTTGGAGCCTTCCCGGTTGGCGAAGTTTCTGGTGGCGTGGCGAATGGAAAGACTGTTGTTGGCCGGGGTATCACCGGCACCGAAGCAAGGGCCGCAGAAAGCCGGTTTCATGACACAGCCTGCTTCCATCAAAGTGGCTGCCGCGCCGTTTTTGGTCAGCGCCAGAGAGATGGGGGTGGACGACGGGTAGACGCTCATGTCAAAATACCCATTGCCGATAGAGCCGCCCTGCAAAATGGCGGCCGCTTCCATAATGTTTTCATACATACCGCCGGAGCAGCCTACGATCACGCCCTGATCGCAGGTGACCTTGCCGTTTACGATATTTCTTTGCAGATCCATCGTGACTTTGCCTTCCAGCTGCTTGTTGCAGGCTTTTTCCACTTCGGCAAAGATCTCCTGCGGCCTTGCCTGCAGGTCGTGGATGGTATAGGCAATAGAGGGGTGGAACGGCAGGGCGATCATACACTCCACCTTGCTCAGGTCGATCTTCACAACGCAGTCGTAATAGGCTCCGTTTTTTGGCTTCAGTTCCCGGTATTCCTCCGGTCTGTCGATAGTTTCGTAGTAAGCCTTGACCTTGTCATCGGTCTGCCAGACAGAGGTCAGGCAGGAAGTTTCCGTGGTCATGACATCGATTCCGATGCGGTAATCGCAGGAGAGGTTTTTCACGCCGGGACCCACAAACTCCAGCACCTTATTCTTTACATCGCCGTTGGGGAAGGTGGCAGCCACCAGCGCAAGGGCAACGTCCTGCGGACCGACGCCCTTTCTGGGGGTACCTTCCAGCCAGACCATGACCACTTCGGGTGCAGCCACATCATAGGTGTTTTCCAGCAATTGCTTCACCAATTCGCCGCCGCCTTCGCCGATACCCATGCAGCCGTAAGCACCGTACCGGGTGTGGGAATCCGAGCCGAGGATCATTTTGCCGCAGCCGGCCAGCCGTTCTCTGGCATACTGATGGATGACGGCCTGATTGGCCGGGACATAGATGCCGCCGTATTTCTTCGCCGCAGACAGGCCGAAGGCGTGGTCGTCTTCATTGATGGTGCCGCCGACGGCGCACAGGCTGTTATGGCAGTTGGTCATGGCATAGGGAACGGGGAACTGCTTCAGTCCCGACGCCTTGGCTGTCTGGATAATACCAACAAAGGTGATATCATGGGAGATCAGCGCATCAAACTTCAGCCGCAGCTTGTCCGGATCGTCGGACTTGTTGTGCTGCCGTAAAATTTCATAGGCGATGGTCTTTTCCCGGGCCTGTTTCGGTGCGGAAACCCCCGCTGCATCTTCTGCCCAAACCGGCATACCATCTAAAAGGTATGCACCTTTTTTATATACTTCTACCATAAAATGTCCTCCCTCGGGGAAACTGTAGTTCCTTATAGTTTAACACAGTTATGCGACAAAGTAAACAAAAAAACGCCGCCCCCCCGGCGGGGGGGGGGCGTTTTTTTCTTCCATTGGGAAGGAGATAGGAACAAACCGCC
>JAZRRS010000086.1:0-22674 GCA_045651005.1 Faecousia sp. | reverse complement strand
TGTTATATTATGTTGCGAAATTTTGGAAAGAGAGGAATTAGCCATATACAAAACTACATCTCACCGCAATATATTCCATGGAAGGCTCCCTCTGATGAGGGAGCTGTCAGCGAAGCTGACTGAGGGAGAGATTCTTAACAGTCAAATCTATGCATTCACATACACCGCGGAAATTGCGGTCAATATCCAAATTACAGATTCTGATCACTGTTAATTTCATACTCTCCAAATCCTTTGTGCGGAGATTGTCTTTTTCTGTTTGCTCAGCGGTGTAGTGACCACCGCCATCAAGCTCAACAACCAATCCAACCTTCGCACAGTAGAAATCCACAATATAATTCCCAATAGCTTTTTGTCTTTGAAAGCGTATTGGATAACTTCTTAGAAACTCATACCATAGTTTTCTTTCCCAGGGTGTCATATTCTTTCTCAAGTTTTTTGCAAGAGGGATATTCGCTTTGTTGTACTCTTTCATCTTCTCTCCCCCAGTCAAAAATCAAAGATTTTTGCCAGCCCCCTCGTCAGAGGGGGCCTTTGGTGCGGTGCATCAATTAGACAAATTCAAGTTTTGCGAACTGTTTGCCTACTTAAATTATATACCGATAGCATACAGAAATCAAGAAATTCTCCTTCCCGCCCAAATTAAGACCGTTCACCTACAATAAAGGTAAGATTTTCGTCATCTATGTTAGATGCAAAACACTTGCCGAACGGTCGCAGCCTGTGACCGATGACGGGCTTGTATAAGATATTAACATAACAACCATATAGGGAAGGAACATATATGCAGAGAACATACAGAGAGAAGAAATACTATTGTGGGGAGTATGTGGAGGTGGCGATCTATCCAGTATACTCCAAGGCAAAATGGATGGAAGCCCATCTCTTACGGGTTCAAATACCTTTTTGTGCGTTTGTTTCCATTTTTTGTTTTGTTTACCGAAAAGATGCAGACATACATCTGCCATTTTCGGCAAAGATATGTTTGCGGAAAGAAAAGTCGATTTCCCAAAGGAAAGCGGCTTTCGCTTTCCTGAAATCGACAAAAGGAGAGATTATTATGAAGAGCAATAACCAGATCAATATTCCCCAGGCAAGAGAAGCTATGGACAAGTTCAAGATGCAGGCTGCTCAGGAAGTCGGCGTTAACCTGACCAACGGCTACAACGGTCACCTGACCTCCCGCGAGGCTGGCTCCGTCGGCGGCCAGATGGTCAAGAAAATGATCGAGGCTTACGAGCAGGGTATGCAGTAATACCAAAGGCCGCCCCAATCGGGGGCGGCCTCAGTTCTTATTGCAGATAGAACAACGCATTTTGGATGATGAAGTTACTGTAGTTTTCCACCGCCAGTGTCATACATTCCGAAGAATAGATGGTAGGAAAGTTATCATTGACCACATGTTCCACAGTAATGGTGGGAACACCGTACTGATTCCATATACGACCTTCGATGTATTTGTCGCTTTTCTTATAAGAGCCGGGAACGTGTTTCAATTCCGTTACCGTCTGACTGCAACCAAGCTCCACATAGCGGTGGTACATATGATTCACCGTCTTATAATTGGCAACACTGTTATCGGTAAAGTTAATGAAATTGTACCACATAGCGATATTCTTGGTAGAAGCGGTATGGAAGTCCATTGCAATTACCGCATCCTCAGCAAAACGCGCAAAATATTTCATCACATTCTGGCTCTCCTGCTGACTCAGATCTCCAAAATCTCTGTTAAGATCCACATTGGCAAAATTTTTGCGGATACGGGCGTGTTCTATGCCTGCCTTACCTGTATGATCCTGAGAAACGCCCCACACATTGATCAGCGGCACCACTACAAAACGCACCTTTTGCCGCAGTGTATAGAGCAGCACATCCTCCGCAGTCGCCTCAGCGATCAGCTGCATCACCTTAGGAAGCGCATAGTAGCCGACCTCCTCGCTGCCATGCATACCTCCGGTGATAAACATAGTGATCTCATAATTCTGCGGTGCATAGATATAGCCATACATATCATATTTTCCGGAAGCATCCTTGCCGATGACCTCCCGGGTGATATAATTGGGATATTTCTTCCGCACAGGCTCATAGAGGTTGTCAATCAATTCCTGTGCAGTCCAGTTATAATTTCCCCAAGTACAATCCCCGGCAATGCTGCCCACCGTCTCCGGCACATACCAAGGGCCGGCAGTATCCGTCTTTGCCAGGATATTCCGCTCACCAATGTAAATGGCATCCCGGGTACCGGTATAGACCACCAAACACTCCTCCTGCTTACGGCAGGTGTACATAAAGGCAGCTGCTTCTCCGCTTTCAGAACTAAAAAGCTTTGTGTCGTCATTGTAACCCAGACTATAACCTACAGAAACGGTGGTGGGATCTGTCTCCGTGTGGAACGCTAAAATTTTCGCACTGCCTGCCGGGATCTTCACTTCGTAGCATTTTCCGTATTCACCCTTCAGGACAAATGCACCTGTCTCCTGCTCATCTGTCAGCACGAAGCTGTTCCCACCCTCCGGCACAAGACCGGGAACAAACAGATTCTCCGAAAAAATATCTTTGGGAAGAAATGGCGCATCCTCTGTGCTGTCATAAACTGCCCACTGATAATCCGGTGGCACGGTAGTTTCCTTACTACCGCTCTCACCGCAGGCGGTAAACGCACCCATCAGAGAAAGACTCAGTGCCATAGACAGAGATTTTTTCAGCAATATTTTCATAAAAACACACCTCCGCGCTTTTAATCTGTTCCACAGCTGCTTTTGGAAAACGGCCAGTGGAACTCTCGCATCCTATTTCAGTATATAATAAAGAAAAAGAAATAGCAATCACAAGTTGCAAAGACTGAAAGGCTATGATACAATACAAAAAACGCAAGCCAAACGCCTTTTAGACGCTTTGGGTGTTTGATTACGCACAAAAAAGGGGATGAACCTATGGCGATCTACGAATCCGGCGAAATGTATCTGGAAACCATTTATGTTTTGCAGAAAAAAAGCGGCAAGGTGCGCAGTGTGGACATCAGTGAGCACATGAACTACAGCAAACCCAGTGTCAGCCGTGCCGTAGGTCTGTTAAAAAAGGGTGAATACATTGTAGTTGACAAGGATGGCTATATTTCTTTGACCGAGAACGGCCGATGTACAGCAGAGAAAATTTACGAGCGTCACACGGTTTTAAGCAATATGCTGATACAGTTAGGTGTCAGCGAGAAGACCGCTATGGAGGACGCCTGCCGATTGGAGCACGCCATCAGCGACGAATCCTTTGAAGCCATCAAGAAGCATATAGAAGCAGACCTGCCGAAATAACGGCAGGTCTGCTTTTTATCTTACTTTTCGATTTGGGCTACGAAGGCGGTGCGGTCGGCTGCACCGTAGAAGGCAGAGCCTGCCACCAGCACGTCAGCACCGTTTGCCTTGCAGATTTCCGCGGTGTTCAGATCCACGCCGCCGTCCACCTCCAGGTGGCAAGTGGGGTTGACCTTATCCAGCATTTCACGCAGCTGCTTCAGTTTGGGCATCATATGCTCCATAAACTTCTGACCGCCAAAGCCGGGTTCCACGGTCATCACCAGCACCAATTCCACCATAGGCAAATACTTTTCAATCGCCTCAGCAGGTGTATTAGGCTTGACCACAATACCGGGCTTCACACCGTAGCTACGGATCAGTTCCAGCGTCTTTTCAATGTTTTCGGGGGTATCTGCCTCCACGTGGATGGTCAGATAGTCTGCGCCTGCCTTGCAGAACTCCTCGGCATACTTGATGGGCGTGTCGATCATCAGATGCACATCCAGCACCAGATCGGTGATCTTGCGCATAGACTTGACCCAAGCATAACCGAAGGACATATTGGGGACAAAGTGACCGTCCATAATATCCACGTGCAGCCACTTAGCACCGTTTTTCTTGGTCTCGTCCATATCTGCATGGAAGTGCATATAGTCCGCAGACAGAATGGAAGGAGAAAGAATAGCCATAGTTTTATTCCTCACAATTCAACATAGTTTTGCCCTCGCCGCAAAGGGCCTCAAAATCAGCCACAAAATCGCTGACGGCAGTGGTAACATTGGCGTTTTTAATCAAGTTTTCAATCACATCGGAAGCAATGGTAAGACACCCGATGCCGTACTCGCAAAGCTCCTGCACCTGCTGAGAGTTTT
The DNA here is from genome assembly GCA_045651005.1 of Faecousia sp. Taxonomy (GTDB): domain Bacteria; phylum Bacillota; class Clostridia; order Oscillospirales; family Oscillospiraceae; genus Faecousia. Next base: position 18,512 of record JAZRRS010000086.1, on the reverse strand, counting down.
TGAAGCCTGCCGCCAAAATCTGCGTGGGCATATTATTGCGCACATAGATATCGTGCATTTTCTTGGTGGATGTAACACCGTCGCCGCCCAGATTGTCGATGCGGTTCACATAAGGGGCAGCATACTCCGCACCGGCCTTTGCCGCCAAATACGCCTGCATCGGGGTATAGATAGCGGTTGCCGTGACGTGGTAACCCTCACCCCGGAGGATCTGCATAGCACGCAGGCCTTCCGGTACTGTGGGGATCTTGATGTAAGTGTTATTACCTAAGATCCGCTCAATGCGGCGGCCCTCCATCACCATATCCTCTGCCGTGGTGGACACCACCTGTGCGTGGAGCTCCGCTTTGTTGCCAATAAACTCACGAATAGCAAGAAGTGCTTCATAAGGCGGTTTTCCGTACTTGGCAAGAATCGAAGGATTGGTGGTCACGCCATCAATGGGATAATAGTGATACAGTGCTTTGATGCGCTCAAGATTCGCATCATCAATTAAGAATTTCATGGGAGTTCCTCCTTATCAGGAGATCTTGCTGATCTCCAAAGCTGCTTCATAAAGCGCATTGAACCGGCGATACTTGCGTTCCAGGCGCTCCGCAGGATGAGGCTCGTACTGCATTTGCATCTTGACGGTTGCCTCCACAGCCGCTTGATAGCTTGCGAAGTGGCCGTCACCTACCGCTGCGATAATGGCAGCACCCAGACAGGCAGCTTCCTTTTCCGCAGGGATCTGCACCGGCAGTCCTGTAATATCTGCCTGCATCTGACACCAGATGGGGCTCTTGGCACCACCGCCGGTGGCAATAATGGCAGTAGGCTTCATACCGTTACGTGCAATGTACTCGCAGTTCTTGCGCAACACAAAGCTAACGCCTTCCATCACTGCGCCTGCCATATCAATGGCATCGTGCTCCTGACGCAGACCCCAAAACACACCGTTTGCCTCAGCATCAAACTCCGGTGCGTTTGTACCCACCAGATAAGGCAGGAACAGCAGCTCATTGGGCTCACGTTTTGCCAGTGTTGCGTTCATTTCATCGTAATCCGCCTGCATACAGCTGCGACGGAACCACTCAAGGCTGACACCACCGCTTTCCGCCACAGGAAGCATCACCCACGTGTTGGGCAGGAATCCGTAGTGCATTGCATTGCCGCAGCTTTTGGGCGTAGGCTCACCGCACATAGTTGCCATCGCCATCACCGTACCGGTAGACAAGGTAATGCCGCCGGGGGTAATGTTGCCTGTACCGATCATACCGGCAAAGTGATCCAGCGTACCCACATTGACTTGGGTCTGCACACCCAAGTGCAGCTGCTGTGCAATTTCGGGCAGCAAGCCGCCGGCTACGGTACAAGGCTCACACAAGGCAGGAAGCTGCTTTTCGGACACACCGATGGCATCCAGCATTTCCTTCCAGTATACCTTGTTATAAATATCAAAGTAGAAGCTGAAAGTAGCAATGGACATATCGGAAAGCTTCTTGCCGGTGAGGGCAAAAACGATATAGTCCTTCAGCAGCATATAGGTATCTGCATTCTTATAGATTTCCGGCTTATGGGTACGCAGCCAAGCGATCTTGGTAGCAGGCCAGGTGGGCAGCACTGCCATCTGGCCGGTAACCGCTTCGCAGAGCTCCGGAGAGAACTGCTTTTCCAGCACTGCGCATTCCTCGGTGGAACGCTCATCCATCCAGGAAATGGCATTCATCAAGGGCATACCGTCTGCCCCCAGCACCACCAGGGATTCCGCCTGGCCGGTGAATGCGATCTGAGTCAGTGCTTTGACTCCGTTCTTCTCCACCATTTCTGCCAGCAGACCCACCAAGTCACGGAAGTAGGCATAGGCATCAAACTCCACAAAGCCATTTTCACGGATATAATTCACCGGACGACTCTGACGGTCGATAAGATTAAAGTTTTTGTCGTAAATGGCAGCCTTAATATTAGTGCTGCCAAGGTCGATTCCAGCGTACATAACAGTTCCTTTCTTACATTACCAGTTCAATATCCATCATCTTGCAGAAGTCCCGGAGTGCCTCGGTATAGTCACCGTAAGCTACGATCACGTGCTGGCAGGAAACGTTCTGTGCAAACTCCTCCACAGTACAGGAATCGGGGAACACCTCAAGGCTGGGTAGCTGGGGCGCAGGCTCGTCCCAACCGTATTCATTCCACGCAGGAGGCTCTTTTGCCTCAGCGGTGTAAACGTGCATTTTATACTTGCCCTTCAGGTACACCAGACGCGCACAAGTCACATAGCCTGTCTTCACCTTAGAAACATTCAACAGACTGGTGTTGAGAAGACCAAAGGCAGCAGGCAGCACAGTCACGTCACCCTTAGTGCAGGACTTGGGAACAAAATCCGGCACACCGATGAGCATACTGTTCTCAAAGAATTCATAATACTCAAGATAGGGCACGGTCTGGCCGGAGATGTACTTCATAATCAGCTGGGTCACTGCGCCCATCACATCGTTTTCCGGCACAGTGAGTACATTGCAGTAATGCTCCAGCAGCATAAAGACCATCGCCGGAGGGAAGCCTTCCAGCTTCTTCATACCGTCCACATCGATGAGGGTAATGGCCTCCCAGCCACGCTCTTCGATCTTCTTTGCAATGGCAAGAGCATAGCGGACACCCTTTTCGATAATGGCATCATCACACGGCTTTTCAAACTTCCAGTTTTCCTTCACGAAGCAGACGCCTTCAGCAACTTCTTCTGCAGACAATGTATCCAAAGCCCGGACCATTTCCAGCATCTCATAGGGCTCTACCTCTACACCGATCTCACCGCGCATAGAATTGCCCTCAAACTGCGTGCCATAAAGCAGCATATCCCGGTAACCCATCGTACCCACACGGGCGCTGCGCAGGTTATGACGGGCGCAGCAGGCAGCAATGAAACCGGTGATCTTGTCCATAGGCCAAGGCTTATCAATGATGTTGTAAACATACTTGAAGGTATAATCCAGTGCCTCAAAAGCAGGACGAAGGGCGGTCGTACCAGCCTGCTCTGCGGTAGTGATAATACGACCCTTTTCCTTCCAACCGCAAAGACCCCACAGAAGCATAGGGATATGGCGGAAGTGGTCAGTGACCCGGATCACCGCATGGGTGGGGATCCAGCCGGCAATGCACACCACAAGGCAGGAAAGATCCATACCTGCCAGCTTTGCGTAAGCGGCATCAGCAGTTTCATAGGCAGGATCGTCGATCACAAGACCGCCATCCACAATGCCTTCCACCTGAGCATGCAGAGCAGCAAGTGCTTCATCGTGCTTCATTTGCAAACGTTCGATGGGCGTATTGACCTCGCCGAAACATACAAATCCGATAATGTTCTTTTTCATAATCACAGTGCCCTCTTATTCAGACGCTCACCAACAGCTCCACCCGGGTGGATCAGTGCGAACTGCTCTGCCTGGTAGCCGGTGTACTCAATGAGTGCAGCCTGCAGTGCGTGGAAGATCATACACAGTGCGGTGGTGGAAGTCGTGCCCTGAGCATTCCACTTGTCAGTCTCACGGTTTACGTGCTGCTTGATGACCACATCCGCAGCCGCAGCAAGGGGAGATTCCAAATTTTCGGTAACCGTGATGATCTTAACACCCTTTGCCTTACAGATGTCCACGATGGGCAGCAGCTCCTTGGTTTTGCCGCCACGGGAAGCAAACACCATCACGTCACCCTCCTGGATAAAACCGGTAGCGCCGTGAACTGCCTCAGCAGGACTGACGAAACGGGCAGGACGCTCGATGCAGCACATCAGGTGTGCAAAGTGCTGGCAAATAATACCGGAGTGACCGCAGCCGGCAGCACCGATTCGGGGGGCAGCAGCCAAAAGCTCCACAGCCTTGGCAAACTGCTCATCGTCAAAGTATTCCTTCATTTCGTTGATGCAGGCAGCCTCAATATCGTAGGCAGCTTTTGCAGCAGAGAGTGCAACTTTCATATCCATAGTCATAATCCTCCAATTTATTAATGATAGGTGTTATGAGTATACTATTTTTTTTGTCTGTTTTCAAGGCATAAAACAGACAAATTGCAGTAATTTTCAGCACTGGGCGTTGACAAGGGATTTTCCAATTGCTATAATGTACCAAGATAAAATGAGAGGAGAATGCTCTATGACAAATATCAAAGCACCGTTCTTTGAGATCGGCCCTAAGTCTTATCTGTATGGCGATGAGATTCTGGAGCTGGCACTTGCCGCCGATGCAGCAAGCGAAAAGTACGATGTGGACATCATCTTTACCTGCCCCGTGGTGGACATCCGTCGAGTCAAGGAGAATACCAAGCGTATTCACGTCTTCGCTCCCCATATGGATCCCATCCCCGTAGGCCGTGGTTTGGCAGACATCCTGCCCGAATCTCTGGTGGCTGCCGGCGCCGAAGGCGTTATGCTGAACCACGTAGAGAAGCCCCTGTCCTTCGAGGTGCTGGCTGAGACCATCAAGCGCGCTGTTGAAGTGGGTCTGACCACCATCGTGTGCGCTGACTCCGAGGAAGAGGCCGCCAAGATCGCTACTCTGACCCCCGACATCATCGTGGCTGAGCCCGCTGCCCTGATCGGTACCGGTGTTTCCGTAGGCCCCGAGTATGTGGAAGCCGCTACCAAGTGCGTTAAGGATGTGAATCCCGACATTTTGGTGCTGACCGCTGCAGGCATTGCCGGTGGCGAGGATGTGTACAACACCATTATCGCAGGTGCTGACGCTACCGGTTCTTCTTCCGGTGTTGCCAAGGCTGCTGACCGTGCCGCTATGGTGGACGAGATGATCGCTGCCTGCCGCAAGGCATGGGATGAGCGCCACGCTTAATCTGTCAATTCATTTATTTACATATTAGGAGGAAACTAAAATGGATTTCAAAGTAGTACAGAAAGAGATTCAGCTGCAGTCCCGTGGTTGGATCCCCACCTTCCATGACATCTCCACTGATGTTATGAAGATCGTTGAGGAGTCCGGCATCAAGAACGGTACTGTTGCCATCGTCTCCCACCACACCACCTGCTCCGTTATGATCCAGGAGTGCTCCCACGATTTCGACTCCTTCGATCTGGAGTACCTGCAGCACGATCTGCTGGACATTATGCGTGACCTGATCCCCGACTTCACCGACGAGGGCGATTACCGTCACCCCGGCCCTGTCCACGCACAGTTCGGCCGCTATGTTGACGAGCCCGGCAACTTCACTTCTATGAACACCGACGGTCACCTGCGCAGCGTCTTCTTCGGCAGAAGCGAGACCATGACCATCAAGGACGGCAAGCTGGACGGCGGCGAGTTCGCTCACGTTTACTTCATCGACTGGGATCACGTTCGTGCACGTCCCCGTCAGTGCAACATCACCATCATGGGTACTACCGAGGACGTCGGCTCCCGTAAGTACAACAATGGTGAGGTCGTCAACACTCTGCGTAAGTTCCCCGCTGAGGAGAAGGCTTACATGGAGCAGTACGACGAGTGGAGAAAGAGATAATCCCTCTCCCCGACAGAGCGCAAACAACGCAGTTGCAGCCTCGGCTGCAACTGCGTTTTCTTCAAACAACATATGCGGCGACATTTTAAATGCCGCCGTTTTTTGCACCCAAAACTAATACTATTCGGACAAAACAAGTTGCAACTCTTGGGCTTTTATAGTATGATATACTTATAAATCATTATGGAGGAGGTAGCTTATGTACATAATCAATAAGCTCCGTGCGGATCACGTTATTGATCACGCTGCCGAAGAACTGAAAAAGTATTTGCGGATGATGATGCCCGAGTGTGGTGAGATCGACATTCTCTACGCCCCGGAGGCAACCGACGGTTTCCGTTTAGGTCTTCTTGAGGATTTCGGTCTGCCCAACGAAGCAGAGGATCCGGTTCTGGACGATATCATCCATATCGACACCACAAATGAAGGCGGCATTCTTGCCGGCTCTAACCAAAGAAGTGTTCTGTTCGCGGTATACCGCTTCCTTCGGGAAAACGGCTGCCGTTGGCTGTACCCCGGCATTGACGGCGACTATGTTCCCACCAAGGATATTGAGGGCGTGCAGTATCATAAGGCTGCCTCCCACCGTTTCCGTGGCTTCTGCAACGAAGGCAGCGAGACCCAGACCTGTATGTTGGAATGCGCTGACTACTACGCAAAGCTGGAAATGAACGTCTATATGCTGGAATGGTTCGTTCCCAACGGCTACTACAACCGCTACTACTCCCACCTGCACAACACCGCCAACCGCATTCCCGAGCCTGTGTCTGACCGTCAGATCTTACAGTGGAAGCGTCAGTGCGAAGCGGAGATCACCAAGCGCGGACTGATGTTCCATGACATCGGTCACGGCTGGACCTCCCGTCCCTTCGGTCTGCCCTGTAACAATTCCGTTGACAACAACTTCGAGAACATCGAGATCACCGACGAGCAGCGCTCTGTTATGGCACTTTTGAAGGGTCAAAGAGGTCTGTTCCGCAAAGCACCCATTTTCACCAACGTGTGTATGTCCCAGGCAAAGGTACGTACCGCTATGGCAAAGGAAGTGGCAGATTATGCCGAGACCCATCATAACATCGACTACCTCCACGTTTGGCTCTCCGACGGCACTAACAATCACTGTGAGTGCGAAGAATGCCAGAAGATGCGTCCCTCTGACTGGTATTTGATGATTATGAACGAGATTGACGCAGAACTCACCGCCCGCAACCTGAACACCCGTATTGTGTTCATTGCCTACACGGATACGATGTTCGCACCGGAGCAGATCAAGATCGACAATCCTCAGCGTTTCTCTCTGCTCTATGCTCCCATCGGCCGTCTGTACACCGAAAGTGTGGACACCCTGGACGATGTACCGGAAGCAGAACCCTATGTCCGCAACAACTACAAGCTCCCCTCCACGGTTAAAGAGACCTTCGCTCACCTGCAGGCTTGGCGCAAGACCTGGCCCGGCCCTGTATTCTCTTATGAGTACCACTTCTGGCGTCATCAGTTCCTTGACCCCGGTGGAATGGCGCTGGCGCGCCGTCTTTACGAGGATGTCCGCAGTCTGAAGGTTATGAAGGTTGATGGTTATGTGGAAGACGGCTCTCAGCGAAGCGGCTGGCCCAACGCCTTCCCTGTTTACATCTACGCAGCCACTTTGATGGATCGGGATGTGGACTTTGATGCCGTGGCAGAGGATTACTTCAGCCACATTTACGGCGATGACTGGAAGCAGGCAGTTGCACTGCTGAAAAAGATCTCCAAAACCTTCGACTTTGCTTATATGGAGGGCGAATGCTCCAAGAATCCTGCGGTATCCAGCTTCTACGCTCCGGAGCGTGTACCCCAGCTGAAAACCCTTTTTGAGCTGGCGGCTATGGAGCGCAGCCTTGCCAACAAGCATCTTGTGATGGAATACCGTCCTCAGACCGTATCCTGGAGACTGCTACTGCGCCACGCAGAGTATGTGGAAAAGTGGGCACAGATTATGATTGAAAAAGCAGAGGGCAACAACTTCAAGGCTGTAGAACTGTCTACTGCATTCTGCGCTGATTTTGGCAAGTATGAGCTGGAGATGGAACGCTACTACGACCATTCCCTTGCCTGCCGTGTGCTGGAGCACATTACCAGAAAGCCCAAGGGCATCATTCTTGACTAAACAAAACCGGTGCTGCAACTCAACTGCAGCACCGGTCAGATTGTCAAAAAAGCCGCCAACCGCCAAAAAGCAATATGAAATCATTGATTTTGACACAGCCTTCTTCCAAATGAGAGGGCATCAGAAACGTTTGGTTTTTGGAAGATGGGAAGCAATAAAGAGCTTGCTACGCAAGGTTTTTGCCTTACTGCGCAACGCTCCCCTCTCGAGTATCCCCATACACTTCGGGGTCGCGTTGCTTGTCTTGACGGCTCCTTTGACCTCTATCAGTCTGTCAAAAACATAGTTTTTGACAGACTGACCGGTGCTGCAATTCAACTGCAGCACCGGTTTTTGCAATTCTCGGTTCAGCCTTCTTCTTTTGTTTGGGTGGGTGGGTAGCCATAGCGCTTTTTGAAAACCTTACTGAAGTATAGGGGATCATCAAAGCCGGAAAGCTGCGCTGCCTGCGCGATGGAATCGTATTCCCCGTTGTCCAGTAGTGATTTTGCGTGAGCAAGGCGTCTGCCCAATACATATTTTTTGGGTGTTACCCCGAAGCACTGCACAAAAAGACTTCGAAAATAAGTGTCAGACATTCCGCAAAGCGACGGCAACGCTGAGATTCGCAGCTCCGGATCGAACACTGATTTTCGCAGCAGCTCCACCGCCGGAGCAAGCTGGCGTAATTTACCGCTGCTTTGCCGGACACGGCCATCCGGCTCGCAGGCACAAGCGATGATCTCATAAAAAAGCGCCGTCAGTCGATAGCGCTCTGCAGCGGATGTGAGCAGGCGCAGTGTCCGCAGACGTCCACACACCTGTCGGTTATCCAGATGGCCGCCCATAGAAAACACCATAGGTCTGGCGTTGGGAATGTCTGCATCGAAATTGATCAGACAATAGGTCTGCTCCTGTTCTCCCACACGGCGCACTGTGTAGCAGCTTCCTTTGGGTACAAAAAGCATATCTCCCGCTGCCAGCGTCAGATAAACGCCATCAAAATCATACCGGCTCTCTCCGTCGGGGCGCAGCACCAGCGCATGACTGGGGCGGTTTTCATACCGGCGGCATACGGATGCCGGGGCACAGATGACGCTCTGTATTTTTAAATTTTCCATATTTGCAAACATAATATCACCGCATTCAGTGTAACATACTGTCAGTCAAATCGCAATAGCGTTTGAAAAATTCCATATCGACAGATTATTTCCATTTACAAATTCCCCTGATATGCTACAATCACCCCGGGTGATAAATTATGAGTACTGTTTTTGTGCAAATCCTTTTACTGTTACTTTTCATTTCCATCGGCTACATTATGGCCAAGTCCGGCAAGGCAGACAACAAACACAGCAAGCTTTTGTCTGTTTTGGGCTACTATATTTTTCTGCCTGCCAATGTATTCAAAACCTTTTCCAACAACTTCACAGTAGAATACCTGACCCAAAAGTATCCGCTGATCCTCATCTCAACAGTGTTTTTGGTTACTATGTTCTTTGTGGGAAATTTCCTTTCCCGGCTTCTGACCAAGCATTCCTATGAACAGGCCGTGTATCGCTACTCCTTTATCTCCTCCAACTACGGCTATGTAGGCTACACCTTGGCACAAGCACTGTTTGGAGACATCGGTCTTCTGAACGTAATGATGTTCTGCGTGCCCCTGTCCATTTATACCTATTCCATCGGCTACTGTATGCTGACCAAAAATAAGCTCTCCTTTAAAAAGCTGATGGGCCCTGTGAACATTGCATTGGTGGCAGGCGCTTTGGTTGGTCTTTTAAAGCCTTATGTGGTAACATTTTTCACCACCTACGCCTCCGGCTTTGTGGGCTTCATCGCACCGGTGGGTGAGCCGCTTCTGAAACTGGTAAACAGCTTCCTGGACAAGTCTCAAGGAGCTATGGGCCCTGTCAGTATGCTGCTGACCGGTATGGTCATCTCTGAGTACAAACTGAAGGATACGCTGGGTCAGTGGCAGGTGTATGTGGCAGCCATTCTGCGGCTGCTGGTCATCCCCTGTGTTTTCTGCGGTTTGATGCTGCTGTTGGGGCTGAAAGAATTTGTGACCCCGGTACTGATCATACTGTCACTTCCCTGCGGATTGAATACCATTGTGTTCCCCAAGCTCATTGGAGAGGATTGCAGACCCGGCGCAGCACTTGCCTGTGTTACCAGTGTCCTGTGCTGTCTGACCATTCCCTTCTGTCTTTGGTTGTTTGGCATCTATTAAAAATCTGCGCAGTGAATTTCTCACTGCGCAGATTTTTTAGTTTTTTACAGCTTCACGACCTTACCGGTGGCGATGGACTCATAGCAAGCGTTCATTGCCTGAATGGTAGCCTTGTGCCAACGGAGGTTAATGAGCGGTGTCTTGTGGTTACGGATGTTGTCCACAAACTCATCAATGAGGCCGATCCACTCGTCAAAGTAGGTGTACTGGACAGTATAACGGTCATTGGGGCAACCGTTGTGGTACACATTGGGACCAAAGCAGTCTGCCATCACAGTGCCCTTCTCGCCATTGAGGGTGATGTTCACCTCCATACGCTTGGGGAACACCTCCCAGCCGGGGCCGGGAACAGGCAGACGCTCTTCCATCTTTGCCCAGGAGGGGTCAAGGGAGAACACAGTACCATCCTTCATACGACCGATAACAGAGAGCATATCCTCTTCCTGAATGTCGGGACGAATGTTGGGAGCAACTTCTGCATAAATGGAGTCGAACTCACTGCCGGTCATATGGCGGATCATATCAAAGATGTGAGGATGATCGCACAGAGCACCGCCACGGAAGCGAGGATCGCCTTCCTTAATCTGAACACGCTTGCCGTAGGATTTCTCCGGCACACCCTGCCAGGGGAATGCCCACACAGGAGAGAGTGTGATATTGGTAGCGTTGAAGGACTTGATCTTTCCGATCTCACCCTTGGCAACCAGCTCCTTCATACGGGCAATGACGGGATTGTAATGCATTTCCAGCTCGATCTGGCAGACCAGATTGTTCTTTTCCACCACTTCGATCATCTCGTCATACTCATCCATATCGAAGGTAGGGATCTTCATAGACAGGATGTGGATGCCACGCTCAGCACACAGCTTCATCTGACGCAGGTGATCACTGTTCTCACTTGCCAGCACAACTGCCTCGATCTCGGGGTGGGCCTCCAGCATTTCCAGCTCACTGTCATAGCAAGGAATGCCCTGGACGCTGTTCAGAAATATCTTCTTCACCTCGTCGTTGGCGGTAGCCACTGCCACCCAGTCTAACTTAGGGTTGTCCATCAAAGTCTGGTAGTACTTTCTGGTATGACCGTGGGTCATACTCATCATAGCGATCTTCAAAGGCTTCATATTACAGGACCTCCCTTTCGCCGTTTGCGGCAGAACGCTTTGCCATTTCCACCAGCTTGCAAAGCTTTGCGTCAATGGCCTTCATCTCTTCATAGTTCTTCTTCTGAGCAATGCCGAAGGCAGCACGGACGATGGCTACCTCCTCGATGCTGAGACCGTACAGTTCAAAGTCCACATCGGTATACTTCTGATTTTCTGCGCCAAACACATAGATGCTGTCCTGCTTCAGCTGAGCATCCACCACCACATCGCAGCAAGTGCCACGCTGGGCGATGATCTCGTGCTTATCCTTGGCAGGCTCGCCGGCAGCCAAAGTCGCAGAAATCTCAATGGTGCAAACCACACCGTCCTCACAGGTGGAGATGGCATTGAGCACATTGTCATTCTGCATCACCATAATGGAAACCAGCTCTCTCTGCAACACATAGCGGCAGATATCCAGCTCCCGGTACAAAGCTTCATAAATGTCACTGCCCTTCTCGATGATCCGGGCAACACGCATCACGCTGACACCCTGCAAAGTGCCGCCGGTGACGACGTTTTTCTGCTCTAAAAATCTTCTCTCATTTCTGTGGGACAGCAGAGGCAGCTCCTGACCGTCGATCACCACGGTCTTGGCATCCTTCAGCTCTGCTTTCACATCCACAGAATACTTTTCAAGAAGAAAGTTCAGTTTTTCCTGCAAAACCTTCATAATGAATCTCCTTTACAGCATTTTTACTCTGGGTCTGTACTTTTCAAGATAAGCAGCATTCTTCTCATCGCCGCCGGGGGTATTGGCGCTGGACCACACAGGAGGCTTAATGCCTCTGTCGATACACTGCTTCACTGTCTCGATCTCCAGCAGATGGGCAATGTAGAAGTCCACAATGTTGGAAACCGGTGCGATGGGGGTATCCAAGCCGGGCACGGTGACCACCGCGTCTCCCACAGGATTGAAATCCTCGATGCACACATCCGCATAGTCATTGAGGTTGGTCTTGTTGGGATGACGGATGAAGTGATCCTCAGGCATCTCAGTCTGCCAAGCCTGAGAGGAAACAGCAATGATCTTCACGCCGTTCTTCTTGGCTTCCATAGCCGCATCAATGGTAGCAGGATTGATACCAATGTTATGGAAAATGATCAGCACATCGTCCTTCTTCAGGTCGTAGTACTTGATGATGGCGCTGCCGTAGTTCACAGTGCGCTCCAGCTCCAAATACTTCAGAGCCTGGTTAAAAACAGAAAGACCGGTTTCCATAATAGGGTTGATACAGGAGAGACCACCGGCACGGAAGAACATCTCGCCCACTGGCAAGGTTGTATGTCCGCCGCCGCCATAGACATTGATCAGACGATCGTTTGCAATAGCATCGGTCATCAGCTCAGCTGCCTTGCGGATATTTTCACTTTGGGTGGCATTGACCTTTTCAAGGTTTTCAATAACCGCCTTAAAATAGCCAAAATCGTTCATAGCTGCCTCCCTTAGTCCTTCTTCAGAACACGGCGGTAGTTACGGCCGATGTTGTCCCACAGCTCCAGAGGATCCTTGGCAGCAACCACAGTGCCGTAACCGCCACGGTAGGTCCAGGTAGCCAAACGGTCAACACCCAGCTCTTCGTACATATCCACGACCTTGTCGATCTGGCTGAAATCGTCGGGGCGCTTGTTATAGCCCATGAGCCAACGCTCGGACTGCTTGCCGTACTTCTTAGCCATAGCCACAGTACGCTCAGTGATCTCACGGAAGAAGCTCTCGGGCAGAGTCCAGTTGATGATGGTGGTGGAGAATACGTCGAAGTAGGGACAAGCGGCAACCATTTCCCAGTTGTCGTAGCCGCGCAGCTCGGTGACGTAGTAGCTGTTCAGAGTTGCGTGGACACAGCAGGTGATCTCCAGGTTGGGGTTGATCTCCTTCAGCACACGGGAGGTGTCAGACAGGGTAAACAGAGCCTCTCTCCAACGGAACTGCTTTACGTCATCGTTCATAAACTTGGGCATCTCGTAGCCGTAGTACTCCTCGAACTTCTTCATACATTCGGGGCAACGGCAAGCCCAGTCGTCACCTGCGCCACCGGTGATGGAAGCGTAGGACTTGGGATATGCATAGTGGGGCTCGTCCCAGAAGAAGCCGTCCACTTCGGTCTCACGGGCGATCTTCACGCAAATTCTCTGGAAGTAGTCACGGAAGGAATTGGTGTTGAAGCAAGCTGCGTTCAGCACTTCACCCGTGTAAGCGGAGACCTGACGGTGATGGATGTTATTCTGCAGGAATAGGCTTACCTGCTCACCGCCGAAGTACTTACCAATGCCCCAGGTATCTGCCAGGACACGCAGACCCAGATCGTGGGCTGCCTTAACGATGTTGTTGATGTTGGGGAACCAGAAGTCCATATCGAACTCGGTGATCGCCAGGATCACGGTGTCACAACCGTGCTCCTTCATCTCCTTAAAGTCCTCGATGGCGTGTTCCACATAGCCGAGGCCGTAATAACTGACTGCACAATGCTTAATTGCCATAATTTTTACTCCTTAAAATATAGTTTATTATTGACCGACATAAAGTTCGGTAATGTCTCTCTCGATCCAGCCGGAGGATTTGAAATCGTTACCCTCAAAGGCTACCCGACGCCACAAGGCTGCAGATTCCTTGCCATAGGTCTTGGCGGAGCTGATGTGGCTCCAGGTATGGGTAGTCGCACCGCACTTCTTAGCACAGCCCAAAACAGAGGGCATCTTCAGTTCCAAAGTGTGCCAAGTGGTCATCATAATACCAAAGAAGCCCTGCTCTGCAATGGTGTCGGCAAAGGCAGTGTAGTTCTTCGGATCGTGCCAGGGTGCGCCCATTACATCATAGCCGGTATCCTTCAAGCTCATCATTGTGGAAATAGGTGCTTCGTAGATACGATACTGCCAGTCCACCATAACAGTCTTGGGATGCAGGCTCTTCTGAATGGTCTCTACCTCATCTGCGGGACAGGTAGCGGTAGCACCGGGATACTTGTTCCGCTCCAGCATCATATCCATCCAGATCATAGGACGGCGGCCCTCCTCCACAACTTCCGTGGTAAGACGGTTCAGGAATGCAGGCAACCGGTTTTTACGGGAATACTCGTCGTGGGTGTAATTGTAAGACTCGTCGCAGCCCACGTGGAAGTACTCACCCTCGCCAAAGACTTCATAAAGCTCCTTGCGGATGTCCTTATGCAGCTGATGTACTTTCTCGGAATAAATATTCCAGTCCCAGCCGTCGCCGGTGAACAGGTGCTGCAACTTGGGATTCTGATCCAGCACCACGTGCTTACCGTGACGAACACGGCAGGCAGTTGCGTGACCCAGCTGATTGAACATAGGAATCGGCTCCATACCCAGCTCCCGTGCCTGCTGGATCAGTGCCTTTGCCTCTTCCTTGGTGTAAGCCATAGGCCAAGCCAACTCCGGCAGGCAATCATACTTCAGCATACCCCAGAACTCGATCACGATATGGGTGTACTGGCACAGACCGCACAGACGAATCAGCTTCTTGATAAAATAGTCGCCACTGTCGGGAAAAATACAAATATGGATTGTGCGGTTTTCAATCCGGTAGGCACTTTCGTCCTCGGTGTATGCCATACGGATCGCATCATCGGTGTACTCCATTTTCATCAGCAGCACCATATAACCGCGCATCAGGCAAGCGGCATCTCTGCCCACAACAGCCGCACCCTTTTCATCGATACGGATGGCCCATTCCTTGCCGGGTTTCAGTGCAGGAACCTCTGTGCTGCCCAGAACAAAGGTATTTTCTTTTCCCTCGGTCAAGGTCAGCTCTCCGTCACCCAGACAAAAGCTTTTCCAAAGTTTCTTTACGGTGTCATTGTTTAAGTTTTTATCTGCACAGGCAACTGCCTTGGCAGACACGACAAAATACTTGTCCATATCCTATCACCTCAGTATAAGAATAAAACAAAACATCACAGGTTACAACCCATATTTCAACACAAAAGGTGGATTATTCAACGCATAAAACCTCAATATTGTCGGGCTCTAAAAAAAGAGGTGGAAAAAAGCGCAATCGTCGTCTGCTTTAATTTCTCAATTAAAGCCCCCTATGGCAGTACTTCCGGGAGCTGTTGCCAGCGATTGCAAATTGCCCTCTCCAAAATGCACCGCTGGGGCTGCAGAGCAGTTGCAAATCCGAACTACCTATGCTATACTGACCCCGAGGTGGAGAAAATGCTGTATCAAGGAGACAATCCCGTTTTAAGCATCGATGCGGTGGAGCTTATGCAATGGACAGGCGGCACATATCGGGTAGAGCCCCGGAATCACTGTGCCTTGGCCTTCCGCATCCGAGGCACTGCAAAAATCGACTGCCAGGGCAGCACCTATACCATCAGCACCAACGACATTTTGTATCTGCCCCAGGATCTTGGCTATACCGCCACCTATACAGATACCGAAATGATCGTCATTCACTTTGTCACTCGCCGCAGCGACAAGCGCATAGAAGTGTATCCTATGGAGGACAGCGGACGAATCTATAAGCTTTTCCTCCGCGCCCACGCTTTGTGGCAGAACAAGGAGCCGGGTTACAAGGTCTATGTTATGAGCCAGCTGTATGGTATACTGGGTACGATTCTGGAAACTGAGACAAAAACCAATCTGCCGCCCCATTTTTTACAGGCGGTTTCCTATATCAATGCCAATTACCGCAACACCATCAATATGCAAACCATTTGCGAAGCCTCCGGCATTGGCGCAACGGCATTCCGCAAACTGTTCAAACAGCATTATCACAAAACCCCTGTGGCATATATCACAGAGCTGCGGCTGGAATATGCCCGAAGCCGCATTGCCGGTGGTATTCCCATTGAGCAGGCGGCTATGGAAAGCGGTTTTTCCGACCCCAAGTATTTCGCACGGGTGGTCAAAAAACATTTTGATTGCACCCCGAGAGATCTAAAAAAATACGGCAAGTAACTTTCCGCTTTTTGCACTGCTTGCTGAAGAAAAGGAGGAAGCTGTATGACATTTTCCGAGGTCGTACATTCTCTTGGTATAGAGACCTATCCGGAGAAAATGGATGTTTTTTACGAAAAAGTAAAAGCTGGCGCAACGCCGCTTTTTGACCGTGCGCTGATCGACCACCACCAAACCCGGGAGCTTTACGGCAAATATTACGAAGATGTGGTTCGTGGCTACGAGGATCTTCTCACCCGGGAAAACGCTTATATTTACGCACAGGTGGCAGCCTTGTATATGCAGCAGGCAACGCACGAAGAGGCAAAAAAGATCCCTCTTCCGGAGCCGGACGGCACACCGGCACTGGATATGCTGCCCCTTATGATCGAGCTGCCTATGGCAGAGCGTGGCATTGCTGAGCTCATCAAGCGTGGCTACACACCGGAGGATGCAGAAAGCGCTGTGGTATCCGTCTTCCGTGGAGATATTGCTGTTAATGTCCGCCGCCACGGCAGACCCGGCCTTGACAAGCTTTATTTCAACTGGATCACCCTCTACCTGTACGCTTTGATCTTCTCCTGCGGTGGCTTTCGCTTTAACCTTGCCACCGCCAGTCGGTTTGTCTACGTTCTGAAGCACAAAGAAACGAAAGAGGTGGCTGTGCTGCTCCACGACCGGGATATTCACCGCACCGGTGAAATTCTCGGCTCCGCAGGATTGGAGGATGCCAAGGGCGCTTTCCATATTGATTTTACAGAAACCGAAACAGAATACTCCGGCTACCCCACTGACAAGAACGGTTATATTCAAAACAAGCTTGTCCGCTACCCCAAGACCCAGTGGGAATTGGCGGTGAAGCCCGGCGACAATATCATTGCGCTGCATCTGCCCGGTGGTATGAAACTCAGCAAAGAAATCACCTTGCAGGCGGTGCGGGATGCCTTCCTCCACGCAGAAAAACACTATCCCGACTACGCCCCCAAAGCCATCCACTGCGGCTCGTGGCTATTAAACCCTACCCTTGCTGAACCCTTAGGCGAAAACTCCAATATTATGGCCTTTGCATCGATTTTCCACCTGCATCCCACAAAATGCGCAGGTCAAGGTGTATTTAATTTTGTGTTCAAGACCTCTGTGAATCCCGATCTTGCCACCCTCCCCGAAGATACCCGTCTTCAGCGCTGGCTGAAAGCCAAATACCTTGCCGGTGGCTTCAACCGCAACTTTGGCGGCTTCATCCTCCCCCACGAAATCACATAAAAAAGCGCGTGCTGAAATTTTCGTCAGCACGCGCTTTATTGCATCAATAGGTCAATTTGTTGGCGTTGGGGTCTATGGCAGTTTCGGTGACTTTATAACCCAGATCTTCCATTACCGCAGTATAGACACGGGTGCGGATGCTGTGATTGGGAGAACTGAGCAAATGCTGGGAATAGTAAACGGTAACACCGTTTTGAATGTCGATATGTGCCGTAGCACCGGCAGCACCACCCCATCCGAAGTCGGCAAGGTCGCTTCCCGGCTTGCGCATACGCATTCCCAGTCCGTACCAAAAGTCTTGAATGGGAAAGCTTTTTTTCTCCTCATCCGTTAGCCAATCCCGGGTTATAACATCAATGGTCTCCTTTTTCAAAAGCTTACAGGTACGCAGACCCTCAGCGAACTTGCTATAGTCCTCCACCGTAGACACACAGCCGGCACCGCCGCTGGCGTGCTCTGTACCCAAACGGTAAGCAGGCCACTTATCCCGCAGCACCGCCTTGCCCTGCTCCTGGTCAAACCGGTAGTGCGTAGCCACTTCCTCATAACGGGCAGGGTCCAGCAGGAAGTCTGTGCGCTCCATATGCAAAGGTGCAAAGATATTCTTTCTTACATAGTCCTCAAACTTTTCACCGGAGAGAATTTCCACCAGTGCTGCCAACACATCGTGACACAAGCTGTATAAGTAAACCGTGCCCGGCTCGTGTGCCAAAGGCTCTCTTGCCAGATACCGTGCCACCTCACGGGTGGGGCAGCGACCATTGGTATCCTCCCGAAGCTGCATCAGTGCAGGAGAACGCAGATTGTAAGTAAAGCCGGCAGTCATTGTAAAAAGATTGCGCACAAGAATGGGATTCTTGGCAGGTACAATGCCGTTTTCCGTTTCCACTGTCATATGCTCGTATTCCGGCATATATTTGGAAAGCGGATCATCCAGCTCAAACAAACCCTTTTCCCAAAGCTGCATAGCAGCGGTTACGGTAATGGGCTTGGAGCAGGAGTAGATATTATAAAGCTCATTTCCCTGAATGGGAATTTTGTTTTCCACATCGATATAGCCGCCCATATAGCGGAAAATTTCTTCCCCGTCCTTACGAACCAGAAGATCAAAACAAGGCACACCCATTTCTAGGAAACTTTGACAAAGGGCTTTGGTTTTCTCAAACATAAAAATCATCTCCTTTGAGTAATTATACTTCCCCAAAGGAGATTCGTCAAGATGTTCAAATTTCAATTTGGAGCGCAAGGGCGCTTCACCCCTCCTCGTGCATAGTGCGTTTGTTTTCGTAACATTTATTGCTCGATATCGTTATATTTCTCCGTTACCGAGCATTTTTTGTAACGATTTCTTCCGCAGTGTGCA
>JAZRRS010000085.1:0-3167 GCA_045651005.1 Faecousia sp. | reverse complement strand
AGCGCGAGTGCGCAAAATCATTACCGATGAGCTCAAGCAGGTGTCCAAGAAATACGGGCAACCCCGCAAAACCGAATTGTTGTACGCGACCGACATCGAAGAAACCGCCCAAGAAGAAGAGGTTGTGCCCGATTATCCTTGCACATTGTTCTTCTCGGCAGAAGGCTACTTTAAGAAAATCACTCCGCAATCGTTGCGCATGAGCTCCGAACATAAGCTCAAGGAAGGCGACGTATTGGTGCAAACGGTGTAAACCACCAACGCGACCGACCTGCTGTTCTTTACCGACAAGGGTACGGTATATAAAGCAAAGGCGAACGATTTCGGCGACACCAAGGCCAGCTCCATGGGCGATTATGTTGCATCCAAACTCGGTTTTGAGGATGGTGAAAACGCCGCCTACATGGTCAATACGAAGGACTATACGGGCTTTATGCTGTTCTTCTTTGAAAACGGCAAGGTGGCAAAGGTGCCGCTGAATGCCTATGAAACAAAGACGAACCGCCGCCGTCTGACAGGCGCATTCTCTGATAAGAGTCCGTTGAAAACGGCGTTGGCGATCCCGGAAGATACACAGATCGCTCTTTATTCTACCGATGGTCGTGCGGCAGTTATCTCCACAGAGCTTCTGCTGCCCAAGACGACCCGTAACACCATCGGCGTGTCTGTAATGAGCTTGAAGAAGAAAGCGGCATTTGACCGTGCTGTGCTGCTTGAGCAAAGCGGCATTGTCAATGCAAGTCGCTATCGCTGTAAGACGGTTCCCACAGCCGGCGCACTGCTGAAGGAAGAGGATTCTCCGGAAAAACAAATCAGTTTTGATATGTAACGGAGGAACTTATGCAAAAAGCATGGAAACCAACGTGGAAGGTTGCCAAAATTGTTTTCGGTAGCGTCCTGTTCGGCCTGGGTTTCAACCTGTTTTTGGAACCTAATGGCCTGAACGCAGGAGGCTTATCCGGTTTGGCAACGATATTTACCCATGTTACCGGGATTGGCTCTGTGGGCCTTCTGACCATGCTTATGAATTTGCCGCTCTTTGCTTTCGGCGGTTTAAAAATCGGGAAGAAGTTTGTAATCGGTTCCCTGATTGGTATGCTGACCAGCGCTGTTGCGCTGGACGTTATGACGTTGATACCTGCGCCGGAAACGGAGCCGCTGGTTGGTGCTCTGTATGGCGGCGTTCTGTGTGGATTTGGCCTGGGTGTTGTCTTTGCTACAGGTGCGTCTACCGGCGGATCGGATATTATTGTGCGGCTGCTGAAGCTGAAATGGCAAAATGTCCCCATCGGCACCATAGCATTTGTTTTTGATCTTGTTGTGGTGGCCTTGACGGGCTTGCTGTTCCGGGATATTACAAGAGCGCTGTACTGCGGCGTTGCGATTTTTGTCTCCGGGCAGGTCGTTGATGCTGTTGTTTACCGCTTTGACTATTCCCGCGTTGTGCTGGTGATCAGCGGTCACAGCGATAAAATCGCAGCGACAATTACCCAAAAGCTGGAACGGGGTGTCACCTACCTCAATGGACAGGGGTACTATTCCGGCAAAGATACAAAAGTAATTTTGACAGCCGTAAAGAAACAGCAGCTGTCGGAACTGAAGCAGCTGGTTGTTGGGATCGATCCGGTGGCGTTTATTATTGTTCAGGAAGCGCACCAGGTTTTGGGTGACGGTTTTTCAAAATATTCCAAGGATTCATTGTAGAAGGAGGGGGACTATGCGCCGCGTCTTCACTGGCATCTTAATCGTGTTGTGCAGCCTCTGTTTGTTTGGCTGTAATTTGTGGATGGAAGGCGATTATGTATCCGTAGAGCCCCATCCCCAGCAATATGTGCATATGGTGACAACGGATCTGGAGGTGTCTTCATACAACCAGATCGTCGATGCATTGAAAAAGCTTGTGGCGGAAGGCCTGGATACCGGTATCGTTTTCATCAATGAGATGACGGTGGATGTGGCACGGTCCTATATGGAAACAGCGGTGCAGGATGTGCTGAAGACGGATCCTGTCAGCGTGTATGCTGTTGACAGCATCCACTATGACGTGGGCCAAAATTCCGGCAGAGATGCGATCGCTGTTACGATCACCTATACAAAGAGCCGCGCAGATCTTCTGCGGATCCACTATGTGGAGACGATGGAACAGGCTGAGCAGGTGATTTGTGAGGTGCTTAAAGATAACGGTGGCGCTGTGGCGTTCCACGTGGACGCGTATCAGGAGAGGGACTTTGCGGCGATCGTCCGTCGCTGTGTGGAAACAAACCTGGAGTATGTGATGGAGCAGCCTGCAGTCATGTCTGCGGTCTATCCCGAAAGCGGCGATTCCCGCCTTGTGGAGCTGGTGTTTACGTATCAGACAGATCATGCAACGCTGAAGCAAATGCAAGAGATCGTGTATCCTGTGTTTTTCTCTGCGCAGCTGTATGTGCAGGGTGACAGCGCACCGTATGAAAAATATTCCCATTTATATACTTTTTTGATGGAGCGGTCCGAATACAAGCTTGAAACATCTGTAACACCTACATATTCTTTGTTGCAGGATGGGATAGGTGACAGCAATGCTTTCTCTATTGTTTACGCGCGGATGTGTAATATGGCGGGACTTGAGTGCTATGTGGTCCGCGGTACACGAAACGGGGAACCCTGGACATGGAACATGGTCAAAGCAGGGGAGAGCTACGCCTATGTGGATCTGATCCGCTGTCATGAGAACGGCTTTTTCCGATTGCGGTCGGAGTCGGAGATGTACGAATACAGCTGGGATAAGGATTTGATCCAACACAGCATTGCGACGGAATAAATTTAAGCAGGTCGTCAGTGACGACCTGCTTTTAAAAAAATACAGAAAAAAAGAAGACCATCAAATGATGGTCTTCTTTTATGGAGCGGGTGACGAGGCTCGAACTCGCTACCTCCACCTTGGCAAGGTGGCGCTCTACCGGATGAGCTACACCCGCGGAACAAGATGGATTATAACATATATTTAAAATATGTCAATACCTTTTTTGCTTTTTATAAGAAAAAATTCCCTGACAGAAGTCAGGGAATTTTCATTACAAAACCTTGGACAGGAAATCCTGCAATCTGGGGTTTTGGGGGTTGGTGAAGATCTCCTCGGGAGGACCTTCCTCGACCAGTTTGCCTTCGTCCATGAACAGGATCCGGTT